>JBFKKR010000052.1:0-22179 GCA_041682035.1 Pseudomonadales bacterium
CGCTTCCGCTTCCGCTTCCGCTTCCGCTTCCGCTTCCGCTTCCGCTTCCGCTTCCGCTTCCGCTTCCGCTTCCGCTTCATGAACAGGCTCGGCCGCTATCGGGGTCTCGTCCACCCCTGGCTCGCCCCACTCCGCCGGCAACTCGGCATCCAGTTGCGACAGGGCGGACTCGATTTCCGCCTCGTCCTCCTCGCTCAGCGCCTCGACAGGTTCCTCCGGCAGCGTATCTTCCGCGTCCGCCGGCGGGACGGCTTCCATTTCGGGCGCCGACCGCCACGCTTCGGGCAGAGCATCCTCCAGGCCGGCCAGGGCGGCCTCGATCTCGGCTTCGTCCTCGGGACTGATCTCCGGAACGGCTTCCTCCGCATCCGCCGGCGGCGCCTCGGCGGCCTCCGCCGCGGGTGGCGTGACATCCCCTGGCGGCTCCGCGACATCCTCCTCGACCACCTCCGGCTGCGGCGGCGGCGGCGCGAGCTCCGCCTCCTCGATGGGCGCCGGCTCCGCACCAGGCACGGGGTAACCGAGGTCGCTCATGCTGCGCTCGGAAATATCCAGCACCGTCTGGTTGCGCGCGTTGGAATTCTCCTGTTCACGTTCGAGGAAGTACTCCACGCCCGTGATCGCGTCCGCGAGCTTGTCCAGCAGCTTCCAGTCCGCCGCCTGGTTGCCGCTCAGCAGCTCGGCGGAAACGAACCGCTCGATCTGATTCAGTACGGCGACCGCGCGCGGCATCTCGATCATCGAGAGTCCGCCGCGCACACCCGCCAGCAACTCGGGCAGGTCCTCCAGCTTGGCGGGGTCGAATCCCGCCGCCGAGAACTGGATCACCGAGTCCTTGGCCTGTTCCAGGCCGTGGCGTGCCTGCTCGATGACCGCACCGTGCACCTCCTGGATGCTCTGGGGACGGTCGCCTTCACCGCCGCCCTCGGTCTTGCGGCGCAACCCGGCGAGGCTGGCCAGCGATGTCTCGGCGTAGAGCAGTGCGCCGGCCACGTCCATCAGCAGGTCGTCACCGGCCGGCGTGCCCGCCTCCAGCTGCCTGTCCATGTCCTGCATCGCCGCCGAGAGCGCCTGCCGTGCGGCGTCCGCATTGAGGAGGCTCATGCTGCTCACCACGTGCTTCATGCGGTCACGCAGATCCTGGAAATCGCTGCCGGGGCGCGCCTCCGAACGCTGGTAAAGGTCAAGCCGGTCCTTGGCCTGGCCGATGTCCTCGAGCAGCGCCTCGACCACGCTGCGGAGCGTGCCGCGATCCAGCGCCCCCTGTTCCCCGTCGCTGGTGGCTGGCAGGTACAGCGACGTGACGGCCTGCACGGTGTCGTCGCCGGAAGCCACACCCCGGAGATAGAACAGCATGCGGTCCTGCACCGCGCGGCTTTCCTCGTCGTGCGGGAAGTTTCCGATCCCTGCCTCGATGAGCCGCTTCACCTGGCCGTCGATCTGGCGCAGCAGCGTGCGCACATCGTTGCTGAGCTCGATATCACCCTCGCTGGCGGCGGTGAGCAGGGCGCGCGCGATCCAGAAAAAATGGACCTCCTCCGCCTCGTTGCCGGCGCTGTCCAGCCGCGCGGCAATCTCCGCCATCCGCCGCAGGTGCAGCTGTGGCTGGTCGGCGCGCATGATGGCAACCAGCTCCGATTGGTACTCCTTGCGCGCGCTGCGCACGACCTCCGCCGCATCCTGGCCACCGGCCAGTGGCGCCGGCGGCTGCGATCGCGCGTAGGTCCGGTTCCAGTCGATCGAGAAGAAATCGGCCTCGGCCATCGGCCGCAGCTTGCGCACGGCACGCAACTCGTTGAGAACAGCCAGCAGCGTGACCGGCGAATCGGACATGCCGGCCTGGATCTGGTCGAGGTAGACAGGCAGCTGGACCAGGCCCCGCATCAATGCCTGCCGGGCCACGTCGCCGTCCAGTCCGGCGCCGCCCTCGGCCAGCGCCGTGGCCAGCGCTTCCATCTCGTCGGAAAGCATCACCGCGCCGCGCAACCCGAGCATGCGCATGGTGCCGCCGATCTGGTGGATGTAGTTGGTGCAGAAGCGCAACCGGGAGGTGTCCGACGGCGCTTCGGCATATTCTTCCAGACTCTGCGTGGCGAGACGGACCGTCTCTTCCAGCTCCCCCCGCACCCAGCTGAGCGCCGTGTAATCCCGGTCTTCCATCACGCCGCTTCCCGCCGGGTCCAGGCCTGCACGCCGGGCGCCGGCCAGGCGTTCATCTCCGCATGCGACCACGCCGATGCCTCACCGAGACCGATCACGAGCAGTCCACCCGGACGCAGGCGGCTGACCAGTTCGTCGAGGATCCGTTCGCGCAGCCAGCGCCGGAAATAGATCAGCATGTTGTGGCAGAAGATGATCTGCATGTCGCGGATGGGCGCGTTGCGCAGCTCCAGCACGTTGACCTGGGCAAAGCAGACACGGCGGCGCAGTTCCAGCACCACCTGTGCGTAGTCGTCGGCATACTCCTCGAAGTAACGCTTGCGATACGCCTCCGGCACCATTTCAAGACCGCGCCGCGTGTACGCGCCCTCGCGCGCACGCGCCAGCACCGGCAGGCTGATGTCGCTGCCGGTCACGGAAAAATGCGCCTGCATGCCGTGGCCGGACAGCACGTCGTGCAATGCCATCGCCAGTGAGTAGGGCTCCTCGCCGGTGGAACAACCGACGCTCCAGGCATCGCAGGATTGCTGCGCGTCGAACTGCAGCGCCGGCCGGTCCAGGTAACGCCGTACCGCATCGTATGCCTGGGGATTCCGGAAGAAACGTGTCTCGTGGACGGTAAGACGGTCGACCAGGCGGATCCACTCCAGCCTGCCGGACGCGCTGTCGGTGACGAGACGATAGTAGTCGCGGTAGCAGGACAGGCCGAGTTCCCGCATGCGCCCGGCGAGGTTGGTGCGCAGGAATGTCCTGCGCTCGCCGGACAGTTGCATGCCGGTGCGCTGCTCCAGCAGCTCGCGCCAGTCCTGGAACTCGCCGTCGGCCATTTCCGGCGACGGCGCGTAGGTCCACGACTGGCGCACCGATCCATCGGGCTGTGCAGCGCACATGGAGGAGATGCCCGGTCCCGTTCGATCAGCGGCCGGACTCGGGCAGCTTGAAGCCGGCAACCGAGTTGCGCATCTCCGATGCCAGCGAGGCGAGGTTCCCAATCGAACTCGCCGTCGCGTTGGTACCGGCCGAGGTCTGCGAGGTGATCTCCTGGATCACGTTCATGGTATTTGAGACGTGGCCCGCGGAGGCCGCCTGCTGGCGCGCCGCGTTGGAGATGTTCTGAATCAGGTCGGCAAGGTTGGCCGATACGCTCTCAATCTCTTCCAGCGAGACACCCGCGTCCTGCGCCAGGCGCGCCCCGCGCACCACTTCCGCAGTGGTCTGCTCCATGGAGATCACCGCCTCGTTGGTGTCGCTCTGAATGGTCTTCACCAGCGCCTCGATCTGCTTCGTCGCGGCGCTGGAGCGTTCGGCGAGACGCTGCACTTCGTCCGCCACCACCGCGAAGCCGCGGCCCGCGTCACCGGCCATCGACGCCTGGATGGCGGCGTTCAGGGCGAGGATGTTGGTCTGGTCGGCGATGTCGTTGATCAGCGACACGATGTCGCCGATTTCCTGCGAGCTCTCACCCAGCCGCTTGATCCGTTTCGAGGTTTCCTGGATCTGCTCGCGGATGGTGTCCATGCCGTTGATGGTGTTCTTCACCACCTCGTTGCCCTTCTTGGCGATCGACACCGAGCGCTCGGCGACCGCGGCGCTCTCCAGTGCGTTCGAGGACACCTGGTCGATCGACACCGCCATCTCGTTGATGGCCGCGGACGCGCCGGCGATCTCCTGCGCCTGGTGCTCGCTGGCCTCGGCGAGGTGCATGGCGGTCGCCTGCGTTTCCTGCGCGGCCGAGGACACGCTCACCGCGGTGGCGTTGATGGTGGACACCAGGATGCGCAGCTGGTCGATGGTGTAGTTGATGGAGTCGGCGATCGCCCCGGTGAAGTCCTCCGATACGGTCGCGGTCACGGTGAGGTCGCCATGCGCGAGGTCGGCCAGCTCATCCAGCAGCCGCATGATGGCGTTCTGGTTCTTCTCGTTGACCGCTTCCGTTTCCCGCATGCGGTTCTTGGTGTCCTGGTACAGGATGATGGCCATCCAGAGGATGGAACCGACCGCCAGGATGCCGAAGAAGTAACCGAAGATCGGGCCGATCAGGCGATCCTCGGAGAGCGTGTCCAGGCGCGTCGCGAGGTCCGAGGTGGTGCGCAGCAGGTTCTGCGAATCGGCAAAGATCTCGTTGGCCGCCGACCGCACATTGGACAGTTCCGGCGAGGTTTCCACCACCCGGTCGACCACCGGGATCAGGGTGCGCAGGCGCTCGTCGATGTTGTTCAGGACGGCCACCGCCTCCGGCGTGGTGACGCGGCTGATGCCGAGGTTGCGGTTGCCTTCCAGCATCGCCTTCACCTGCAGGTCGAACAGGCGCACCTGCTTGCCGAACAGGTCGGCCGCCTTGACCGCGCCCTCACCGCCGGCCTGTACCTGTTTCAGGTTGCTGATCATGGCCGAGGCCAGCGAAGCCTGGTTGTGGGCGGTGGCGATCTGGTCCGCCGGTGCGCCACGCGCCAGCAGCACCTTCACGATCTCGTTGTACTGTTCCTGCAGTTTCGGCAGCTGCCCGGTATCCCCCAGCGAGGCCAGCACCTGGTAGAGCGCCTGCACGGTCTTCTCGCTCTTCAGGATCACGTCGGTGTTCTTGCCGACACGCGTCCAGACCTGGTTCACGCCGATGATCTCGGCGCTGGCATTCTCCGGCGCCGGCGGCAGATCCTCGCTCGGGTTGCCGTTCTGGAGCCGGTCCAGTTCCTGCTGGAACTCCGTCTTGGAACTGCGCAACAGTGCGTAGGCGGATGCCGTGCCGCTGGCCGCTTCGGTCGCGTTCTTGGCGATCCGCTGTGACAGCACCCGCAACTCGCCGGCGATGGCGATGTACTTCTTGTCGTAGGAACTCTCGCGGCTGACCACAAAGGAGATGACGATGAGCGCCAGCAGGGAGATGATCAGCAGACCCGCTCCCAGGATCAGGCGCGCGGACCGGACATCCCCCAACACTCGTACACGATTATCGGCCATTGTTTGCTCCCACCGAGGGTTCTCTTTGATACCGCCCGGCGCCACGCGCCCGGCGATGTTGCAACTTCCGCTCCCGCCGCCTCCGCGCCTACAGCGCGGTGGCCGTCTCCAGCGCCACCTGCTGGAACGCGTCCTGCGCGATCAGCGCCTTCAGGTTGAATATGGTCCAGTCTTCGTCGCCACGCCGGAAACTGCCGCGCACGTACGGGAAAATGGTTTCCGGCACCTCGCGCACCTGGCGCGAGAACGTGCCCTCGGACAGCCGCTGCATGCCGTGCACGGCGTCCACCAGCAGCCCGCGCGTGAGTTCCTCCTCCTCGATCACGAGGATGCGGCAGCGCGACGACGCCTGGCTGGGGTGCCTGAGCAGGAATCGGCCGAGATCAAGGATCGGCGTGAGCCGGCCGCGGATATTGGCGATGCCGACCACCCAGTTGCGGGTCTTGGGAATGCGCGTGATACGCGGCATCTTCATGGTCTCGGCGATCTCGCCGAGCGGGGAGACGTAGTGCTTGCTGCCGAGGGAGAAGCCGACGCCGCTCCAGATGTCCTCGACCGCCCGCCGCTGCGGCAGGCCCTTGGCGTTCCGCAGGCTGAGTTCCTGGATCTCGAGAAGCAGTGCAAAAGGATCCTTGGTACTCATGCGGGTAGGTGTCGGTTCAGGCGCCGCCGTCGAGCAGGCTCTTGATCGTGTCCATCAGGACGTTTTCATCGACCGGCTTCACCAGGTACCCCTTGGCACCCTGCCGGCTGCCCCACACGCGATCGGTCTCCTGGTCCTTGGAGGTCACGATGACCACCGGGATGTGACTGGTCTCGGGGGTCTTGCTCAACTGGCGCGTCGCCTGGAAACCGTTCAGGCCCGGCATCACGACATCCATCAGCACGATGTCCGGCAGTTTCTCCTTCGCCTGCACCACGCCGTCGGCGCCATTGCCCGCCTCGATCACCTCGTGCCCGTGCTTCTCGAGCATCTTGCGAAACGTATGCACCTCGGTCGGCGAGTCATCCACCACGAGGACCTTCGCCATCAGCCCCTCCCCCGGTTCCGGCCGCCGCGGACGGCGGGCCGTTGCCTATCAGTTTTCAAAATTCCCGTCCCTCAGCCCGCCGGCCGGATGTGCTGGCGGATCGTGCCCAGCAGTTCATCCTTGCTGAAGGGCTTGGTCAGGTATTCGTCCGAGCCGACGATACGGCCCTTGGCCTTGTCGAACAGGCCGTCCTTGCTCGACAGCATGATCACCGGCGTCGCCTTGAACGCAGCGTTGTTCTTGATCAGGGCGCACGTCTGGTAGCCGTCGAGCCGCGGCATCATGATGTCCACGAAGATGATGTCCGGCCTGCTGTCGGCGATCTTCGCCAGCGCGTCGAAGCCGTCGGTGGCCGTGATGACCTCGCAGCCGGACTTCTTCAGAAGCGTCTCCGCTGTCCGGCGGATGGTCTTGCTGTCATCGATGACCATCACTTTCAGGTTGGCAAAATTGTCTTCCATCGGTCGCCCTTTCCGAACCAGCACGCCCGCGCGGGGGCTTCACCAAGGCGCAAGGCTGTCGCCCCGCCGCCCGAAACAGCTTTCGGATTGTCCCACAACTGCCTGATTCCGGCGACACTTTTCCGGTCGACAGGTCCATCCCGCAAGCATCTAGAATAGTACAGTCACAGCATGGGGCAG
The DNA here is from genome assembly GCA_041682035.1 of Pseudomonadales bacterium. Classification (GTDB taxonomy): domain Bacteria; phylum Pseudomonadota; class Gammaproteobacteria; order Pseudomonadales; family JBFGWM01; genus JBFJWR01. Next base: position 6,791 of record JBFKKR010000052.1, read on the forward strand.
AACCATGACGCGGAATCTCGGCGTGGTGATGGATCCGGTCAGCCGGATCAAGTACCACAAGGACACCACCCTGGCGTTATTGCTGGAGGCATCCCGGCGGGGCTGGCGGCTCCATTACATCGAGCCGGGCGACCTCTACGTGGCGCAGGGCAGGGCCGGCGCCCGTGGCCGCCCGCTGCAGGTATTCGCGGACGAGCGGCACTGGTTCGAACTCGGCGAGCCGTCTGCGACCGACCTCGGGGCACTGGACGTGATCCTCATGCGGCAGGATCCGCCGGTGGACAGTGCCTACCTGTACAACCTCATGATCCTGGAACTGGCCGAGCGGGCCGGCACGCTGGTGGTCAACCGCCCGGGCCCGCTGATGGAGCGCAACGAGAAACTCTTCGCGCTGCGTTTCCCGGATTTCATTCCGGAATGCCTGGTCAGCGGCGAGCCGGCGCAATTGCAGGGCTTCATCGACGAACTGGGGGACGTGATCCTCAAACCACTGGACGGCATGGGCGGCGCCTCGATCTTCCGGGTGCGCGCCGACGATCCCAACCGCAACGTCATCGTGGAGACCCTGACCGCCGGGCGCGGCCGCCTCACCATGGCCCAGCGCTTCCTGCCGGAGATCCGCGACGGCGACAAGCGCGTGCTGATGATCGGCGGCGAGCCGGTGCCCTACGGGCTCGCGCGGATTCCGCGCGAGGGCGAGACCCGCGGCAACCTGGCCGCAGGCGGCACCGGCCGGGGGTTCGAGCTGGGCCAGGCCGAACTGCGCATCTGCGCGGCGGTCGGACCGGTGCTGCGCGAGGAGGGCATCCTGTTCGCCGGGCTGGACGTGATCGGCGACCGGCTCACGGAGATCAACATCACCAGCCCGACCTGCGTGCAGGAGATCGACCGCGCGTTCAAGGTGTGCATCGAGGCGCAGGTGCTGGACGCCATCGAGGCGCAACTGGCCGGGCGCGGCTGACCGGCTGCCGGATACCCGTGCGATATAATCGCCGCCAGCAACCTCATCACCCAGCGAGACAATGAGCGAAGCCGCAGCGGCAACCGTCCCCACCGTCACGCCCTCGGACCGGCTCAGTTTCACGGCTTTCCTGGCGCTGGTCCTGCACGTCGCCCTGATCACCGGCATCGGCTTCGCCATGCCGGATCCGGTCGCCACGCCACCCTCGCTGGAGATCATTCTCGCCCAGCGTTCCCAGGAACCGGAGCCGGAAGAGGCCGACTTCCTCGCCCAGGCCAACCAGCAGGGCAGCGGCACGCTGCAGGAAAAGAAAACCCCCACCACCGACCAGGTGGCGGAGTACCAGGATGCCGAACTGCGCGAGACGGTCGCCCCCGAGGCCCCGCCGCCGGTGCCCGAGCAGCGGCGGCCGGAGCGGCAGCCGGTCACCACGCCGACGCCGGCCCCGGACCGCATCGCGGTCAGCCAGGACGCCGAGGAGCGGCCGGAGCCGGACCGGCCGGACAGCCAGGAGATGCTGCGCCGCAGCCTGGAGATCGCCAGCCTGGAGGCCCGCTTCGAGATGCAGCGCCAGGAATACGCGCGCAACCCGAAGATCCTGCGGCTCACCTCGGCCAGCACCCGCAAGACGCGGGACGCCTGGTACCTGGAAGCCTGGCGGCGCAAAGTGGAGATGGTCGGCAACCTCAATTACCCGGAAGAAGCCCGCCGCAACCGCATCTACGGCAGCCTGCGGCTGATGGTTTCGCTGCTGCCGGACGGGCACGTGAAGGAAGTCCGCGTGCTGGAATCCTCCGGGCACCGCGTGCTCGACGACGCCGCCATCCGCATCGTGCGGCTGGCGCAGCCCTTCGCCCCCTTCCCCAAGGAAATGCGCGAGGAGGTCGATATCATCGAGATCATCCGCACCTGGAAATTCGCCCGCACGCTCAGCAGCTTCTGAGCGCGATTTGCGGGCGCTGCCGGCAACATCGATACTGGAACCAGGAAGCACGGGACCTCTGCATGGACAGTCTGCGCGACCATTTTCTGTTGGCGATGCCGGGTCTGCGGGATGACAATTTCGCGCACACGCTGACCTATATCTGCGAGCACGACGAGAACGGTGCGCTGGGCATCGTCATCAACCAGCCGCTGAACCTGTCGCTGTCCGACCTGCTGCGCAATCTCGAGGGCGAGACCACCGTCCGGCAGGCGCCCGACATCCAGGTGATGTTCGGCGGACCGGTGCAGGAGGACCGCGGCTTCATCCTGCACAGCGCCGGCCGCAACTGGGACCACACCATGGCGATCTCCTCCGGGATCTGCCTCAGCACCTCGCGCGACGTGCTCATCGCCATCGCCGAGTCCCGCGGGCCGGCCGAGAGCCTGATCGCGCTCGGCTACGCCGGCTGGGGCGCCGGCCAGCTGGAGGGCGAACTGGCCGCCAACGCCTGGCTGTCCGGCCCGGCCTGCCCCGACATCATCTTCCGCACGCCCGCCGAGCGCCGCCTGCTGGCGGCCGCCGAGCACATGGGGATCGACTACCGGCTGCTGTCCGGCGAGAGCGGCCACGCCTGATGGCGGAGCCGGCGCCGGCGGAACGCCTCCTCGGCTTCGACTTCGGACTGCGCTCGATCGGGGTCGCCGTGGGCAACCGGCTCACCGGCACCGCCACCCCGCGCGGCGCCGTCACCGCGCGCGACGGCGTGCCCGACTGGGCCGCGCTCGACCGGCTGCTCGCGGAATGGCGGCCGGATGCGCTGGTGGTGGGGCTGCCACTGAACATGGACGGGAGCGAATCCCCGCTCTCGGAAGCGGCGCGGCGCTTTTCGCGCAGGCTGTCGGCAAGGTATCATCTGCGCGCATTCATGGTGGACGAGCGATTGAGCACGCGCGAGGCAAGCGGCCGGCTCGACGGGGGCAGCAGCGCCGCCGCCGGCAGGCCCCGGACCAAGGCGGAAAACGACGCCGCGGCCGCCTGTCTGATCCTCGAATCCTGGCTGCGTGATGCCCATGACTGAAGCGCGCTCACCCCAGACGGCGGCCGACGCAGCGCTGCTCGATGCAATCCCGGACATCCCCGAACTGCTGGACCGCATGACTGCCGGGCTGGCCGGCCTGCTGGCCCGCACCGGCCGCCAGAAGCCGCTGTTCGTCGGCATCCACACCGGCGGGGTGTGGCTGGCGAAGGAGCTCATGCAACGGCTGTCCATCCCCGGGCCACTCTACGAAATGGATGTCTCGCTCTACCGCGACGATTACGACAGCAAGGGCCTGAAGCCCGAGATCCGCGCCACGCTGCTGCCTGACAGCACCGCCGGCCGCCACATCGTGCTGGTGGACGACGTCATCATGACCGGCCGCACCATCCGCGGTGCGATCAACCAGCTGTTCGATTACGGCCGCCCCGCGTCCGTGATGCTGGTGGAACTGCTGGACCTGCCGGCGCGCCAACTGCCCGTGCAGGCAGACGTCGTCGGGCACCGCCTGGACGCCGCGCCGGCGCGGTCCATCAAGCTGAACGGCCCGGCGCCGCTGCGGCTGGAGCTGTCGCCCCGGTCCGACGGAGACGCCGCATGAGCCCGGCGCCGTCGGCCCCGCGCAACCTGCAGCTGAACGAAAACGGCGAACTCCGGCACTTCCTTGCCATCGACGGCCTGTCGCGGGAGATTCTCGTGCAGATTCTCGACACGGCGGAATCCTTCGTGCCGGTCGGCCGCCAGCAGATCAAGAAGGTTCCGCTGCTGCGCGGCAAGACCGTGATCAACCTGTTCTTCGAGCCGAGCACGCGCACCCGCACCACCTTCGAACTGGCAGCCACCCGGTTGTCCGCCGACGTGCTCAACTTCGACGTATCCGCCTCCGCCACCCACAAGGGCGAGACGCTGCTGGACACGCTGCGCAACCTGAAGGCCATGTCCAGCGACATGTTCATCATCCGCCACCCCGACAGCGGCGCAGCGCATTTCGTGGCGCAGTACGCGACGCCGGATGTCGCCATCATCAACGCCGGAGACGGCTGGCACGCCCATCCCACGCAGGCCATGCTGGACATGCTGACCATCCGCCGCCACCGCGGCGACTTCGCCGGCCTGCGCGTGGCCATCGTCGGCGACATCATGCACTCGCGCGTGGCGCGTTCGCAGATCCGCGCCCTCAATGTACTGGGCGCCGGCGAGGTGCGCGTCGTCGGACCGCGCACGCTGATCCCCGCCGGGGTCGAGGCGCTCGGCGTGAAAGTCTTCCACGACATGCAAGGCGGCCTGCGCGATGTCGACGTGGTCATCATGCTGCGGCTGCAGCGCGAGCGCATGCAGAGCGCCGCGCTGCCCAGCGAAGCGGAGTTCTACCGGCTCTACGGGCTCACCGAGGAAAAGCTGGCGGTCGCCAGGCCCGATGCCATCGTCATGCACCCGGGCCCCATCAACCGCGGCGTGGAGATCGCATCCTCCGTCGCCGACGGTTCGCGCAGCCTGATCCTGGCGCAGGTCTCCTACGGCATCGCCGTGCGCATGGCGGTGATGTCGATGGTGATGAGTGGCCAGCGCGGGGGGGATGCCCCGTGACGGGCACGGACCGCAACCTCGTCGTCCGCGGCGGCCGGCTGCTCGATCCCGCCGGCAACGTCGACCGCCAGGATGACCTGTACATCGCCGAAGGCAGGGTCGCCGCGATCGGCGCCGCCCCGCCCGGGTTCGGCGCGGCCGAGGTGCTCGACGCCGCCGGTTGCACGGTCATTCCGGGCATCACCGACCTGTCCGTGCACCTGGGCAGCCTGAGCTATTTCGAACAGGAGATGGCCGCCGCCATTCGCGGTGGCGTCAGCACGGCCGTGCTGCCGCCGGACCTGAACCCGGTGATCGACACCGCGGCGGTCGCGCGCCTGATCCAGGAACGCGCGGCGGGCACCGATGGCATCCGGGTGCACGTACTGGGCGCGCTGACCCAGGGCCTGCAGGGGAGCCGGCTCACCGAGATGCACGCGCTCGCCGCCGCCGGCTGCATCGGCATGACCAACCTGCACCACCCGGTGCAGGACGCGCGCACGCTGCTGCGCTGCCTGGAATACGCGGCCACCTGCAACGTGCCGGTGTTCCTGCGGCCGGTGGACGCCAGCCTGGCGGCCGGCGGCTGCGCCCACCAGGGCCGGGTGGCCACCCGCCTCGGCCTGCGCGGGATCCCGCACAGCGCGGAGACCATGGCGCTGTCCCGCGACCTGCTGCTGGTGGAACAGGTCGGTGTGCGCGCCCACTTCGGGCAGGTCTCCTGCGCCCGTTCGGTCGAGCTGATCGCCGAGGCACAGGGACGCGGCGTAGCGGTCAGCGCCGATGTCAGCATCGCCCACCTGCTGTTCGACGAGAACGCGCTGGAGGGTTTCAATTCGCTGTTCCACGTCAATCCGCCGCTGCGCGAGCCTGCCGACCGCGAGGTGCTCTGCGCCGGTGTGCGCGAGGGCGTGCTGTCGGCCATCTGCTCGGACCACCGGCCGCACGAGAGCGCCGCCAAGCACGCGCCTTTTGCGGTGAGCGAGCCCGGCATCGCCTGCATCGAGAGCATGCTGGGGGCCGTTCTGCTGCTGGTGGAGCGGGGTCAGCTGACGCTGCCCTGCGCGATCGAGCGGCTGACGGCCGGACCCGGCCGGATCATCTCGCCGGACTGGCTGGGGCTGGAGACCGGCGCGCCGGCGGATTTGTGCGTCTTCCGGCCCGCTGCGCGCACCACGCTGGCGGCGGAGGACCTGCGCAGCCACGGCAGCAACAACCCCTTCTGCGGTGAATCCCTGCCCGGCGCGATCGTCGCGACCGTGTGCGGGGGCCGGATCAGCTACCGGAACGCGTAGGCCCCGGAGCCGCGTGGCGGGCCCTCAGCGGCGGTTGAGGAACCCGCCGCCCTCGTCTTCGCCCATGTCGATGGACAGGCCGCCCGAACCGCCGCCATCGGAGAATTCGTCGGCGTTGTCGGAATCCAGTTTGATCATCAGGCGCAGGTCATTGGGCGAGTCCGCCGAGTGGATGGCGTCGTCGTAGGTGATCTCGCCTTCCTTGTAGAGGTCGAACAGTGCCTGGTCGAAGGTGCGCATGCCGAGCTCCCGGGACTTGCTCATCAGTTCCTTCAGTTCGTGCACCGCGCCCTTGCGGATGGTGTCCGCGACCAGCGGGGAGTTGATCAGGATCTCGATCGCGGCGCGGCGGCCCTCCCCGTCCGGCGTCGGGATGAGCTGCTGCGCGATCAGCGCGCGCAGGTTCAGCGACAGGTCCATCCAGACCTGCGTGTGGCGCTCGGCCGGGAAGAAGTTGATGATCCGGTCCAGCGCCTGGTTGGCATTGTTGGCGTGCAGGGTGGCGAGACAGAGGTGACCGGTTTCCGCGAACTGTACCGCGTACTCCATGGTCTCGCGGGTCCGGATCTCGCCCACCAGGATCACGTCCGGCGCCTGCCGCAGCGTGTTTTTCAGCGCCACCTCGAAACTCGCGGTGTCGATGCCCACCTCGCGCTGGGTGACGATGCAGCCGGCGTGCTTGTGGACGAATTCGATCGGGTCCTCGATGGTGATGATGTGCCCGGCGCTGTTGCGGTTGCGGTGCCCGAGCATGGCCGCCAGCGAGGTCGACTTGCCGGTGCCGGTGGCGCCGACGAAGATGATCAGCCCGCGCTTGGTCATCGACAGCGTGTTGAGGATCCCCGGCAGGTGCAGTTCCTCGGTGGTCGGGATGTGCGTCTCGATCCGCCGGCAGACCATGCCGACCAGGTTGCGTTGCTGGAACGCGCTGACCCGGAAACGGCCGATCGAACGCACGCTGATGGCGTACTGGCACTCACGGGTATCACTGAACTCGCGCTGCTGCGCCTCGGTCATGGAGCCGAAGACCAGTTCGCGGCAGCGTTCCGGCGTCAGCGCCTCCTTGCTGAGCGGGCGCATCTTGCCGTGCAGCTTGACGCTCGGCGGCACCCCGGCGGTGACGAACAGGTCGGATGCGCCCTTTTCGGACATCACCTTCAGCATGTCGTTGAGTGTCGGTTGTTGTCCTTCGGTCATGGCATCACCACTGTTGCTGTCTGTGCGGATATCAGAGGAAGTTGTCCGGGTTCTTGGCCTTGGCCTTCGCCACGTCCTTGGAGATCGTGCGTTCGGCGACCAGCCGTTCCAGGCACTGGTCCATGGTCTGCATGCCGAACTGGGCGCCGGTCTGGATCGCCGAGTACATCTGCGCGGTCTTGTTCTCGCGGATGAGGTTGCGGATGGCCGGCGTGCCGATGAGGATCTCGTGCGCCGCGACCCGGCCGCCACCGGTGCGCTTGAGCAGGGTCTGCGAGACCACCGCCATCAGCGATTCCGACAGCATCGAGCGGATCATGGCCTGTTCCTCCGCCTGGAACACGTCGATCACCCGGTCGATGGTCTTGGCCGCCGAGGTCGTGTGCAGGGTGCCGTACACCACGTGGCCGGTTTCCGCGGCGGTCAGCGCCAGGCCGATGGTTTCCGGGTCCCGCATCTCGCCCACCAGGATGATGTCGGGGTCTTCACGCAGGGCCGACTTCAGTGCCTTGGCGAAGGTCTTGGTGTCGCGGTGCAGTTCCCGCTGGTTGACCAGGCACTTCTTGGACTCGTGCACGAACTCGATCGGGTCCTCCATGGTGAGGATATGCTCGTAGCGGTTCTCGTTGACCCAGTCGAGCATGGCCGCCAGCGTGGTGGACTTGCCCGAGCCGGTCGGTCCGGTCACCAGCACCAGGCCGCGCGGGGTCTTGGCGATCTCCTTGAAGACCGGGCCCATCTTGAGCTCCTCCATCGAGAGCACCTTGGAGGGAATGGTCCGGAACACCGCCGCGGCGCCGCGGTTCTGGTTGAAGGCGTTGACCCGGAAACGGGCCACCCCGGGCACCTCGAACGAGAAGTCGCACTCGAAATGCTCCTCGTAATCCTTGCGCTGCTTGTCGTTCATGATGTCGTAGATCAGGGAGTGCACCTCCTTGTGATCCATGACCGGCACGTTGATCCGCCGCACGTCGCCATCCACCCGGATCATGGGTGGCAAGCCCGAAGACAGGTGCAGGTCAGACGCGCCCTGTTTGGCTGAGAAGGCGAGCAGTTCGGTAATATCCATCGCGGACCCCTGAGTTGTTGTCCGGCCGCCAGGTTTTGCGGCCGGCGGGCTCATCCGGGCCGGGGCCCTTCCAAGCCGGTTGATCACCGGGCGGTGACATGGACGAACGGGTAGACTGGTGTCCGCCATGACCGACGTAGCAAGCAATATAGTAAATGTCCAAGGCGAGATCAGTCGAGCCGCGCGGGACGTGCACCGTCATCCGCGCGAAATCACGCTGGTGGCGGTGAGCAAGACCCGTGGCGTGGCCGAGATTTCGGCGGCTGCCGATGCCGGCCTGCGCCATTTCGGCGAGAACTACCTGCAGGAGGCGATTCCCAAGATCGAGGCGCTGGCCGAGCGTGGCCTGCAGTGGCACTACATCGGCCGGATCCAGTCCAACAAGACCGCCGGGATCGCCCGTCATTTCGACTGGGTGCAGACGCTGGACCGCGAGAAACACGCCCGCCGGCTGAACGAGCAGCGGCCGGAGAACCGGCGGCCGCTGAACGTCTGCATCCAGGTGAACATCTCCGGCGAACCCCGGAAGGGCGGCGTCGAGCCGGATGGCGTGACCCAGCTGGCGCAGGCCGTCCTCGGCCTGCCGCGCCTCCACCTGCGCGGCCTGATGGGCATGGCGGCCGCCACCGGCGACGAAACGAGGATCGCCCACAGCTTCGACCAGCTGCTCGGTGCGTTCATGGAACTGCAACGCAACGTGCGCAGCCTCGATACCCTCTCCATGGGCATGTCCGGGGACTTCCGGGTGGCGATCCGCTGCGGCGCCAGCATGCTGCGGATCGGAAGTGCAATTTTCGGGGAACGTGCATATAGTGCCCCGCGAAACGATCACGAAGGGTAGACCGTGGATTCCGCAACCGGCATCGCTTTCCTGGGTGGAGGCAACATGGCCCGCGCCCTCATCGGCGGCCTGCTGGCCGCCGGGCACCAGGCGGCCGCCATCCGCGTATTCGATATCGACGGCGCGCGCGCCCGGGCGCTGCAATCGGAATTCGGCGTCGTGGCGGCGTCCTCGGCTGCAGGACTGCTCCCGGCACAGGCACTGGTGCTGGCGGTCAAGCCGCAGCAGATGCGGCAGGCGCTGGGTTTCCTGGCCGACGGGGACGCCGCCGCCGGCGTGATGCTGATCTCCATCGCCGCCGGGCTGCGGCTGGACACGCTGGCGTCCTGGAGCGGCGGCGGCCTGCCGGTGGTGCGTTGCATGCCCAACACGCCGGCGCTGGTCGGCTGCGGCGCCAGCGTCCTGTGCGCCGATGCCAGCGTGACAGGCGCACAGCGCACGCTGGCCGGCGCCATCCTGCAGGCGGTCGGCACCGTGCACTGGGTGGAGGAGGAGGGGCAACTGGACGCGGTGACGGCGGTGTCCGGCAGCGGCCCGGCTTATTTCTTCCTGTTCCAGGAACTGCTGCAGGAGAGCGCCACGGCGCTGGGCCTGGATGCGGCGCTGGCCCGCGACCTCGTCACCCAGACCGCGCTGGGCGCTGCGCGGCTGGCGGCGTCCTCGGCCGACTCCGTCGGGCAACTGCGCCGCAACGTCACCTCCCCCGGCGGCACCACCGAAAAAGCGCTGCAGGTGTTCGAGGAGGCCGGCCTGCGCGCCATCATCGCCCGCGCGGCCGCCGCGGCCCGGGAACGCTCGCGGGAACTTTCGGAGGAACTGGCATCATGAGCCCGCTGACCCTCGCGCTTGTCTACGTGGTCCAGACCGTTTTCTCCATCTACCTGCTGATCGTGGTGATCCGCCTGCTGCTGCAACTGGTGCGGGCGGATTTCTACAACCCGATCTCGCAATTCGTGGTGCGCGCCACGGACCCGGTGCTGGCGCCCATGCGCAAGGTCATTCCGATCCACCGCCGGGTCGATTTCGCGTCCTTCGTGCTGGCGATCCTGGTGCAGATGCTGTGCTTCGTGATCGTGATCTGGCTGCACACCGGCATGATGGTCAATCCCTTGAACCTGTTCCTGTGGGCCGTGCTCGGCCTGCTGGTCATGCTGTTCAACGTGTTCTTCTTCTGCCTGATCATCGAGATCATTCTCAGCTGGGTGGCACCGCAGTCTTATCACCCGGCCTCGCAGCTCATCCGGCAGATCAACGACCCGCTCATGCGCCCGGCACGGCGGCTGCTGCCCCCGGCCGGCGGCCTCGACCTGTCGCCGCTGCTGGTGTTCATGATGTTGAACGTCCTCAACATCCTGCTGCTGTCACCGCTGGCGGAGGCGCTGGGCGTGCCGCGCGGCCTGATCCTCGGCCTCTAGGGGCGGAATCCGGATGGCCAGGAAACCGAAAGCCGGCTCGGTGGGCGTCGTCACGCCACGTCGGGAGGTCTTCGACGACCCGTTGCGCCTGGCCTGCGGCCGCACGCTGAACCGCTACGAGCTGGTCTACGAAACCTACGGCCGGCTCAATGAAGCGCGCAGCAATGCCATCCTTGTCTGTCACGCCCTGAGCGGGGACCACCACGCCGCCGGCTTCCACGGCGAGGACGAGAAGCACCCGGGCTGGTGGGACAATTTCATCGGGCCCGGCAAGCCGATGGACACCGACCGCTTCTTCGTCATCTGCTGCAACAATCTTGGTGGCTGCCACGGCAGCACCGGGCCCATGTGCGAGGACCCGGAAACCGGCCGCCCGTACGGCGCCAATTTTCCGCTGGTGACCGTCTCCGACTGGGTACACACCCAGGCGCGGCTGGCGGACCGGCTCGGCATCGGGCGCTTCGCCGCGGTCATCGGCGGCAGCCTCGGCGGCATGCAGGCGCTGCAGTGGGCGATCGAGTACCCGCAGCGGATCGCCCACGCGGTGGTGATCGCCGCCGCTGCCAAGCTCTCGGCGCAGAACATCGCCTTCAACGAGGTGGCGCGCCAGTGCATCCTGAGCGACCCGGCCTTCCACCAGGGCGACTACTACGCCCACGGCGTGACGCCGCGCACCGGCCTGATGCTGGCGCGCATGCTGGGCCACATCACCTACCTGTCGGATGACGCCATGCGCGCCAAGTTCGGCCGCGAACTGGCCACCGGCAAGATCAGCTATGGCTTTGCGCGCGAGTTCCAGGTGGAGAGCTACCTGCATCACCAGGGCGAGGCCTTTTCCGGGCGCTTCGATGCGCACACCTACCTGCTCATGACCAAGGCGCTGGACTACTTCGACCCGGCGCGAGATTACGGCGATGACCTGGCGGCCGCCTTCGCTGCCTGCGAGAGCCGCTTCTTCGTCGTGTCGTTCTCCACCGACTGGCGATTCTCGCCGCAACGCTCGCAGGAGATCGTCGACGCCCTGCTCGCCGCACACAAGGACGTCAGCTACCTGAACATCGAGGCGCCGCAGGGGCACGACTCCTTCCTGCTGCGGGCGCCACGCTATCTCGAAGCGTTCCGGCTCTACATGCAGCGCGTCTACCGGGAGGTCTGCGATGCGCCCTGACCTGGACATCATCCAGCCCTGGATCGAAGAGGGCGCGCGCGTGCTCGACCTCGGCTGCGGCGACGGCGAACTGCTGCACCACCTGATGCAGAACAAGCAGGTCAGCGGTTACGGCCTGGAGATCGACCACGGTCACATCAACCAGTGCATCGCGCGCGGCGTGAACGTACTGGAGCAGAACCTGGAGGAGGCCGGCGTCACCAACATCAACGACGACGCCTTCGACGTGGTCGTCATGACGCAGGCGCTGCAGACCATCCGCAACCCGCACGTGCTGCTCGACGAGATGCTGCGCGTCGCACGCGAGGGGATTGTCACTTTCCCGAATTTCGGACACTGGCGCTGCCGGCTCTACCTGACTGGCCGCGGCCGCATGCCGGTGTCACGCACGCTGCCGTACGCGTGGTACAACACGCCCAACATCCACCTGTGCACGTGTCGCGATTTCGAGACCCTGTGCGCGATGAAGGGCATCCGCATACTCGACCGCCGCGTCGTGGACGAGTCGCACCAGGACCGCTGGTACCTGCGCCTGTGGCCCAACCTGCTCGGACAGATCGCCATCTACCGGATCTCACGATGAAAGCAATTCTCGCAATGCTCGCCTGCGCGTTCTCCCTGCACGCCGCGGCGGACCAGTTCCGGCAGTTCGGCGACTACCAGGTGCACTACATCGTCTTCAACAGCACCGATCTCGATCCGGACATCGCCCGCACCTACGGCGTGGAGCGCAGTGGCCGGCGCGCATTCATCAATGTCAGCCTGCTGCGCACCGCGGCCGGCCGGTTGCCGGCCGGCGTGCCCGCGCGCGTGTCGGGCACCGCCACCAACCTGATCCAGCAGCAGCGGGAACTGGACTTCCGGGAGATTCGCGAGCAGGGCGCCGTCTACTACGTCGCGACGCTGGCGATCACCAACGAGGAGATCTACCGCTTCGCGCTGCAGGTCACCCCGGAAGGGCGTACGGAGGTCTTCGAGATCAACTTCAACCAGAAGGTCTGGGTGGAGGAGGAATGACTTTCTCCCGGCTGGTGCTGGCAACCGGCAATGCCGGCAAGGTGCGCGAGATGGCGGCGCTGCTGGCGGCACAGGGCATCGAGGTCGTCGCACAGTCGGATTTCGACGTACCCGCAGTGGCGGAAACCGGGCTGAGCTTCCTGGAGAACGCGCTGATCAAGGCGCGGCACGCATCGGCGCGCACCGGCCTGCCGGCGCTGGCGGATGACTCCGGCCTGTGCGTCGATGCGCTCGACGGCGCGCCGGGCATCTACTCCGCGCGCTATTCCGGTACGGGCGATGACGAAGCCAACAACCGCAGGCTGCTGGACGCGCTGGCGGACGTGGACGAGGCGCGGCGCACGGCGCGCTTCCATTGCGCGCTGGCGCTGGTCCGGCACGCGGAGGATCCGCTGCCACTGGTCTGCGAGGCCAGCTGGCGCGGCCGCATCCTCGCCGCGCCGCGCGGTACCGGCGGATTCGGTTACGACCCGCTGTTCCTGCCGGACGGGCAGTCCGTCACCTCGGCGGAACTCGATCCAGACACCAAGAACCGGCTCAGCCATCGCGGCCAGGCGACACGGAAGTTCCTGCAGGCGCTCCGCGAAAACGCATGAATGACACCCCGGCGCTGGCCCCGCCACCGATGTCGCTGTACGTGCACGTACCCTGGTGCGTGCGCAAGTGTCCGTACTGCGATTTCAATTCCCACGCCCGGGAGGGCGAACTGCCCGAGCAGGCCTACATCGGCGCGCTGCAGCGCGACCTGGACGCCGAGCTGCCGCTGCTGCAGGGGCGCAGATTGCGGAGCGTTTTCATCGGCGGCGGCACCCCCAGCCTGTTCCACGCCGAGTCCATCGCGGCGCTGCTCAACGCGCTGCACGAACGGGACATTCTGGAAACCGACGCGGAGATCACGCTGGAGGCCAACCCGGGCACCGCGGAAGCGGGTCGCTTCCGGGGCTTCCGGGAGGCCGGCGTGAACCGTCTTTCCATCGGCGTGCAGAGTTTCGATGACGAACGCCTGCGCGGGATCGGCCGCATCCACGACGGCGACGATGCACGGCGCGCCATCGAACTGGCGGTAAGCGCGGGATTCGACGACTTCAATATCGACCTGATGTACGGCCTGCCGGACCAGTCGCCGGCCGAGGTCGTCGCCGACATCGAAACGGCGCTGCGCTACCGCCCGCCACACCTGTCCTGGTATCAACTGACCATCGAACCCAATACCGTGTTCTACCGGCATACGCCCCTGCTTCCGGAACCCGAGGCCACCGACGACGCCTGGCGGACCGGCAGCGAGATGCTCGAGCAGGCGGGCTTGCGCCGCTACGAGATCTCCGCCTGGGCGCAACCGGGACACGAATGCGATCACAACCGTAACTACTGGCAGTTCGGCGATTACCTCGGCATCGGCGCCGGCGCCCACGGCAAGATCACGACCGGCGAGACCATCCTGCGCACGCGCAAGCCACGGCAACCTGACCATTATCTCGCCGCCCGGTTTCCGGATGCGCGCATCGAACAGCCGGTGCCACCCGCGGAGCGCCCGCAGGAGTTCCTGATGAACCAGCTGCGGCTGTTCGAACCCTTCGATCCGGCAGTCTTCCAGGCCCGCACCGGTTTGCCCGCCAGCCTGCTTTCGCCATTCGTGGAACGGGCCCGGCAACGCGGGCTGCTCTGCGCCGACCGCCTGCAGCCGACCGGGACCGGGTATCAATTCCTGGATGATCTGCTCACGCTGGTCTGAAGAAACGGGTGAGGCGCAGGGGCGGCAATAATCAGGCCCTGACAAATCCCAGGTCGAAGATTTTCCGGCCGGCTTCCAGTCCGCGCCGTTCGAACTTGGTCACCGGACGCTGGCAGGGGCTCGGCAGGTACCCGCCCGCTGCCGATTCATTCGTGAAACGCGGATCGGCCCGCAGCACCTCCAGCATGTGCTCGGCGTAGGGCGCCCAGTCCGTGGCCAGCCGCAGGCTGCCGCCGGTGCATAGCGCCGCGTGGCACAGGTCCAGGAATGCCGGCTGCACGATGCGCCGCTTGTGGTGCTTTTTCTTCGGCCAGGGATCGGGGAAGTAGATCTGGATGCGGTCGAGGCTGCCGGGTGCGACCCCGGCACGCAGGAATTCCACCGCATCCACCGAGAGCACGCGCAGGTTGCGGATGTCGTGCGCTGCGACGCCGTGCAGCAGCCGGCCGACACCGGGGCGGTGCACCTCGATGCCGAGAAAGTTCCGCTCCGGTGCGGCGGCGGCCATCTCCAGCAGCGAGGTGCCCATGCCAAACCCGATTTCCAGCGTCACCGGGTGCGTGTTGCCGAAGATCTGCGCGAGATCCAGCACACCACGACCGGCGTCCCAGTCGATGCCGAAGCGCGGCCACTGCGCATGCAAGGCCTGCTCCTGTCCGCGTGTGAGCCGGCCCTCGCGCAGCACGAAACTGCGCACGCGGCGATGCGCGGCGCCGCCGGCGCCGGGATCCTGCGGATCAGTCACGCGGGCGGAGGCCGGATCAGAAGAACGTGGCGTCGAGCGGTGAACTGGCAGAGGCGTAGAGCCGGCGCGGCATGCGGCCGGCCAGGTACGCTTCACGGCCCGCGGCAACCGCCTTGTTCATCGCCGAGGCCATGAGTACCGGGTTGGCCGCCTCGGCGATGGCGGTGTTCATGAGCACGGCGTCGCAGCCCAGCTCCATGGCGATCGCCGCATCCGACGCGGTGCCGACGCCGGCGTCGACAATGATCGGCACCTCGGCGTTCTCGAGGATCATGCGGATATTGTACGGATTGCGGATGCCGAGCCCGGAACCGATGGGCGCGGCCAGCGGCATCACCGCGACGCAGCCGATCCGTTCCAGCCGCTTGGCGATGATGGGATCGTCCGAGGTGTACACCATCACCTGGAAATCGTCGCGCACC
>JBFKKR010000053.1:0-21831 GCA_041682035.1 Pseudomonadales bacterium
GCGGCGGATCTCCTCGTCGATCAGCTTGCGCACTTCCGGGCGCGCGGACAGGTCCGGGAAGGAAGTGTAGGGAATGCCGCGCCGCGTCGCCCAGTTGCCGACCATGTCGAACTCGATCTGGATCAGCGCCGCGACGAACGGTCGCGCATCGCCGATCGCCACGGCCTCCTTGATGAACGGGCTGGTCTTGAGCGCGTTCTCGATCTTTGCCGGCGACAGGTTCTTGCCCCCGGCGGTGATCATGATCTCCTTCTTGCGGCCGGTGAGCCAGAGGAAACCTTCCTCGTCGATGTGGCCGACGTCGCCGGTGTGCAGCCAGCCCTCCACGTCGATGGCCTCGGCCGTCGCCTCCGGATTGTCGAGGTAGCCCTTGACCACGGTGGGGCCGCGCACCAGCAGTTCGCCGTCTTCGGCGATTTTCGCCTGCACGCCGGTGACCACCTGGCCGACGCTGCCGAGGCGGTTGTTGTCGAGGCGGTTGAAATGGCTCAGCCCGGACAGTTCCGTCATGCCGTAGCCCTCGATCACCGGTACACCCATCGCCATCAGCCAGGACAGCAGTTCGGGCGCAACGGGCGCGGCGCCGGACGCGGCGAAGCGGCAGCGCGCCAGTCCCAGCCGCTCGCGCAGGGCGCCGAAGACCAGCAGGTCGGTAAGCCAGCGCAGCAGCGGGTCAGTCTTCCGGCGTCGCCTGCCCAGCGCGCGTTCGGCAATGGCCCTGCCGATGGGCAGGCACCACTGGTAGAGGCGGCGCTTGACGAAGGAGGCGTCCTTCATCCCGACCTCGACGCTGGAGTGCATCTTTTCCCAGATCCGCGGCACGCCGAAGAACAGGGTCGGGGAGACCGCGGCGAGATCCTCGCGCACGGTGTCGATGGATTCTCCGAAATGGACCACGAGTCCCTCGGTGAGCGGCTGGAACACCGTGAACGCCTTTTCGGCGACGTGGCACAGCGGCAGGTACGAGAGCACGCTGTCGCGCGAGGTCACGCCGATTTCGCGGGCAAGGATGCGGATCGTGCTCAGCGCACTGTGGTGTGTCAGCAGGGCGCCCTTGGGCCGGCCGGTCGTGCCGGAGGTGTAGATGATCATTGCCGGCTGGTAGGGGTTGAGCGCCTTCAGCGCCGCCTCGGCATCGAAGTCGTCCAGCATCGACAGGCCGGCGGAAATAAAGTCGTCCCAGTGCACCAGGCGCGGTTCGTCGTAGTCGAGGGTGCCGCGCGGTTCGATGACGACGATGTGCTCCAGCTGCGGCATCTCGTCGAGCTTCTCGATGACCTTGTCGACCTGTTCCTGGTCCTCGCAGACGATCACGCGGCTGTTGCTGTGGTTGACGACATACACCACGTCGTCGGCGGGGTTGGTTTCGTAGACGCCGGCGGACATGCCGCCCAGCAGCTCCATGCCGAGATCGGCATAGAGCCACTCCGAACGGTTGCCGCAGAGAATCGAGACGCGGTCCCCCTTGCCCATGCCCCAGGCGCGGTACTGCGCGGCCGCTGCCTGCACGTAGCGCCAGTACTGCCGCCAGGTCACCGTCTTCCACAGCCCGAGGTCCTTTTCCCGCAGCGCCGTGCGCGTCGGCCAGGCGTGTGCGAACACCGCCAGGCGGCCGGGCAGGGTCTTGCCCCACTGCTTGCCGTATTCCGTGTCCAGCGGGTGTGTCATGCGACCTCCGCCTCCCCCGCGTCGGCCTCGCCGCCAGCGTCCGCGACCCCGCCAATGTAGGCCTCGATGACCGCCGGGTCGTTGCGGACCTCGGCCGGGGTCCCGCGCGCGATGAGCCGGCCGAAGTCGAGCACCGAGACCTCGTCGGCGAGATCCATCACGAACCCCAGTTCGTGCTCGATCAGCACGATGGTGGTGCTGAGCTCGGCGCGGATGTCGAGCAGGTAGGCCGCGAGGTCCTCGGTCTCCTCGTTGTTCAGGCCGGCCGCCGGTTCGTCCAGCAGCAGCAGGCGCGGTTCCATGCAGAGTGCGCGCCCGAGCTCGATGCGCTTGCGCACGCCGTAGGGCAGCATGCCAACCGGGTAGAGCCGGTAGGCCTCCAGGTGCAGGAAGTCGATCAGTTCCTCGGCCCGCGCACGGTGGCGCCGCTCCTGGTCGAGGGATGCCGGCAGCCCGAGCAGGTCCTGCCACCAGCTGCTGCGGATGCAGTGGTGACGGCCCACCATCAGGTTGTCCAGCGTGCTCAGGTTGTCGAACAGGGCGAGGTTCTGGAATACGCGCGCCACGCCCAGCGCGGCGATGTCGTGCGCAGCCATGCGGGTGATGTCGCGGCCTTCCAGCGCGATGCGGCCGCGGGTGGGCCGGTAC
The DNA here is from genome assembly GCA_041682035.1 of Pseudomonadales bacterium. Classification (GTDB taxonomy): domain Bacteria; phylum Pseudomonadota; class Gammaproteobacteria; order Pseudomonadales; family JBFGWM01; genus JBFJWR01. Next base: position 2,317 of record JBFKKR010000053.1, read on the forward strand.
AGCCCGCTGATGCAGTTGAACAGCGAGGACTTGCCGGCGCCGTTCGGGCCGATGATCGCCATCAGCTGCGCCTCGCCGACCTCCAGCGTGACATCATCCAGCGCCCGCAGCCCGGCGAACTCCAGCGTCACGTTCTCCAGCGTCAGCAGGTCGTTCACTTCGGCATCGTTCACGACAGCCACCTGCGCCGCCGCCGGTAGTGCTTGACGTCGCGGAAGTTGCGCGCGCCGCTGCCGCCCTGGCCGAGGTAGAACTCCTTGAAGTCCGGGTCTTCCATCAGCGCCGCGGAATCGCCGTCCAGCACCACCTTGCCGCTCTCCAGCACGTAGGCGCGCTGCGCGAGGCTGAGCGCCAGCGCCGCGTTCTGCTCCACCAGCAGGATGCTGATGCCGCGTTTCTGGATCTGCCGGATGAGCTTCCCGACTTCCCGGGTCATCAGTGGCGAGAGGCCCAGCGAGGGTTCGTCGAGCAGGAGCAGGCGCGGGCTGGCCAGCAGCGCGCGGGAGATCGCCAGCATCTGCTGCTCGCCGCCGGAGAGATACCCCGCCAGTTGCCGCCGCCGCTCGCCGAGGCGCGGGAACTGCCGGTAGATCTCCGCGATGGCCGGTCCGACGTTCTCCCGGCGGCTGTGCGCCCCGGCCAGCAGGTTCTCCTCGACACTGAGGTCGACGAAGATGCGCCGCCCCTCCATCACCTGCACCACGCCCTGGCGCACGATCGCCTCGGGGGCCATTTTCAGCAGGCTCCGGTCACCCAGGTTGATGATGCCCTTGGTTACGGCGCCGTCGTGGATGGGCAGCAGCCCGGTCACCGCGCGCAGTAGGGTGGACTTGCCGGCGCCGTTGGGCCCGAGCAGGGCGACCGTCTCGGCATCGCCCACGTTCAGGCTGACGCCGCCGAGCACCTTGGCGACGCGGTTGTAGACCACCTCCAGGTTGGCGACCTGCAACACGGGTGCTGGATCCGGTCCGGCTTCAGCGGCTCACGGGCGCCTCGGGGGGGGCGACCTCCTGCCAGGTGGCATTGGCCATGTCCGGCGCCAGTATGCGCGTCTTGTCCCCGACCACGTAGGGCAGCTGGCTCATGTTGAACGCGTAGGGGACGCCCGGGATGGTGAAGTCCTTCATCGACTGCAGCGCCTTCAGGTAGCCGGCGCGGCTGAGTTCGTCCTTCTCGATGGCGCGGCGCAGCGCTTCGATGGCCTGCAGGCCCTGGATGTAGGAGCCCCAGATGTAGGTGTCCGGCGGGGACTGATTCTTGCCGTGTTTCTCGTACAGCCCCAGGAAAGTCTCCATGGTCGGGCTGGGTTCACCCCAGTACGGCAGGGCGGTGACGAGGTGGTAGTTGGCGAAGATGCTCGCCGGGATCACCTCGGGGTCGAAGAAGCGGTCGATCCAGGACGGGGTGTTGCCGTACCACTGCGGTGCGTAGTCGAGCTGCGCGGCAGCGCCGAGAATCGGGCCGGTGGCGCTCGGCAGCGTGCTGAGCATGACGTGGGTGGCGCCGGCCTGCTTCAGCGCGCTGACGGCGGCGGTGTAGTCCGCCTGTCCCGGCGCGTAGGTCTCCTCGGAGACCACGGTCACGCCGTGATGCGCGGCCGCCTTCTTCCAGCCGTCGAGACCGTCCTTGCCGTAGTCGTCCTGCTGGTAGATCACGCCGGCCTTGATGGTGGATGGGTCCGCCGTGGAGGCGACCACGTGATCCATCGCCCGCATGGCCTCGAACGTGTACGACGGGCCGAATGGCGGCGTGTACTTGAACTCCGCCATCTTGGAGGAGAACGAGGCCGGGAAGGCGACGATCTGGTGACGCTCCAGCATCGGCCGCAGGGGCAGCGTATTGGGCGTGCCGAAGCTGGTGACCAGGAACAGGACGTCGTCGCGGATCTCGTTGAACATCTGCACCGCGCGTTGCGGGTTGTAACCGTGGTCGCGTTCGACCAGTTCCAGCTTCCAGCCGTCCGGCAGCAGGCCGCTGCCGCCGCTGTTGACGTGGGTGACGAGAATCCGCTTGCCCACCGCGTAGGGCTTGCCGATCACGCCGGCCGGGCCACTCTCGCCGTTCAGCGCGCCGAGCCGGATCACCTTATTTTCCCAGTCCACGCCCGGCACCGGTTCGCGTTTCACCGCCGCGGGCGCGGACGCCCCCTTGCTGGCGGCAGGCTGGCTGCCCTTGGCCGGTTCCTCGGAATCTCCGGAGCAGGCGGACAGCAATACGATGGCGAGTGCCAGCAGCGCGTGGCGCAGGTGGGCGATCATGTGCAGCTCCTCAATCACTTGATTTTTTTAGGTTTTACGAAAATATCGTTCTACACCAATCGCGCCTGAATGGCCAGCCGGGTACCGTGCGCCGCCCTCACTTCTCTTTCATGATCATGAAGTCGCCGAGCTGGTCCTCCTCGAGCCGATCCAGGTGCATTGCCACCAGGCCGTCGTCGGGGCGCTGCGCGTGCAGGGCCCGGAACAGCTCCCGCGCGGCACGGTCGCCGGCCGTCATGCGTTCGTAGGCAGCCATGTACTCGGCATCCTCGCCTTCCATGTCCGGGCGCGGTTCGAACACCTTCAGCGGCCGGCTCTTGCCCTTGAGCACCAGCCGGCCGACCGGGCGCAGGACGACCTCCACCGGCTCCGTGCAGGCCTGCAGCGTTAGCTCCGAGATGCACATGTGGGTGCCAAGCTGCTTGTTCACCGATTCCAGCCGGGCGGCGGTATTGATCGCGTCCCCCAGCGCCCGGTAGTCGAACATCGCGCTGCCGCCGAAGTTGCCGATGATGACCTCGCCCGAGTTGACCCCGATGCGCGTCATGCCGAACGGAATGCCCTCCTCGATTTTTTTCCTGTGGAACGCGGTGGCGTACCGGTCCAGCGCCAGCGCGCAGCGGATCGCGCGGTCGGCGTGATCCGCCTGCTGCACCGGCGCCGAGAACATGATCGCCAGGGCGTCGCCGATGATCCGGTCCAGTGTGCCCTCGTGGTCGAAGGTGATCTTGATCATGTCGTCGAGGTACTGGTTGAGCAGTTCGATGGCGTCGGCGGGATCCATACTCTCCATCAGCGGGGTGAAGCCGGCGAGGTCGGTGAAGATGAAGCTGCAGGTACGGCGGTGTCCGCCGATCTCCAGCGCACCCGGGTGCGAGATCAGGTGTTCCACCAGGTTCGGTGACACGTAGTGCGCGAAGGCGTCGCGCACCATCTCCTCGTGCTTCTCGCTGGCCTGGTGCTTGATGATCTCGCAGATGATGAAGGAGAGCGCCATCGAGAGGATGGGAATCAGCGGATCGAGCAGCAGCAGCCGCGTGGTGAACATCTGCCAGCAGAAGTAACTCAGCCCGAGCAGCGCGAAAATCCACAGCAGGACCGCGAGCACCGTGCGTGTGAGCAGGGTGGTGAGCCCGACCAACAGGCTGCCGACGATCAGCACCATGATTTCCAGGGTCAGGGCCCAGTCCGGCCGTTGCAGGGGCATCCCGGCGAGCTGTTGCTCGAGGAACTGCGCGTGCGCCTCGACCCCGGGGATGACTCCGCCCATGGGACTGAAACGGAGGTCGAGCAGGCCCTGCGCGGTGGCGCCGATGAGGAAGATCTTGCCGGCGATCTCCTCCGGCGGCACCTCCCCCTCGAGCAGCTTCCAGATCGGGATGGTCCGCTGCTGCGTCGGCTCGCTGAAATATACCCAGGCCTCGCCGTTGGGCGTGGTCGGCACCGTGATCTGGCCGGTGCGCACGGACACGGTACCGGCCGCCGGCGGCTCGCGGGTGCGGACCCGGTAGCCGCCGGCCTGCTGGCCGACGCGCAGGGCCTCCATCGCCAGCGAGGGGTAGAGCGTGTCGCCGATATTGATCAGTACCGGCACGCGGCGCACCACGCCGTCGAGGTCGGGGATGAAATTGACTGCCCCGTAGCCGTCCGCGGCCTGCTCGAGCAGGGGGATGGCGCGCACCGAACTGTTGAACTGGCGCAGGTAGGGCGCCGGGTTCTCGCCGCGCACGATAATGCCGGCCGGGGTCGGCGGCAGCTCACCGGGTTGCGCCGCGTACTCCCCGGCATGGCCGATGACCACGCCGCCGCCCTGGATGGCGTCGGCGAAGATCCGGTCGTGGTCGGGCAGGGTGCGGATCATCTCGCGGGTGCGGTTGGGCACCCGCCAGGTCTGCGCGATGTTGGTGGGCGAGGTGCGGTCCGGTTCCGCGAACATGACATCGAAGGTGATGGCGGCGGCGCCCCGGCTGCGCAGCTTGTCGACCAGTTCCGCCAGCAGCGTGCGTGGCCAGGGCCACTGGCCGAGCCGGTCGAGGCTCTCCTCGTCCAGCGCCGCGACACGGACCGGGTGGTCGCCGTAGGGCCGCGGATGCCAGCGCTGGAACTGGTCGAAACTGGCGTTGCGCATGGCCCGGGCCAGCACCGGATCCCAGACGTAAAACGCCGTCATCGATGAAATCGTGACCAGCAGCAGGGCAAGGCCGATCAGCGTTGTGCGAAGCTGGTCTTTCATGTTCTGGGAGCATAGTATGCGCCGCCGCCGGTGTCCTGACCGGTCCCGGCCGGATGCTCACATTCGCCGCATGTTTCGGCTAAACTGTTGACAGCGCTGGGGCTCCCCCAGCCCGATCCACGGAGATCAGTCATGCGAACCATCCGATTGCTCGTTTCGTTGTGCCTGCTGTCCATGCCCGGCCTGGCATGGGCCGACGGCATCGGTGTCATCAAGAAGCTCGCCGGCGGCGTCCAGGTCGAGCGCAACGGCCAGAAGTCACCGGCCACGCTGGGCATGGCCGTGCAGCAGCAGGACATCCTGATCACCGGCGCGGACGGCTCGTTCGGAATCCTGTTCGCGGACGATTCGCGCATGTCGGCGGGTCCCAACTCGCGGCTGGCGCTGAACGAGTACCGTTTCGATGACGAGACGGATGACGGTCACATGGATGCGTCCTTCCTGGAGGGGGTGTTCTCGGTGGTCGCAGGGAAGATCACCAGGAAGAATCCGGACGCGCTGAAAGTGCGTACGCCGTCGGCGGTGCTGGCCGTGCGCGGCACCGAGTTCTCGGTCAAGGTCGAGCATCTCGGTGATGGTGGAGCGGCCCGGTGACCCACAGACAACCCGTACTGCTTCTCGTCCTTTCCCTGTTCCTTTCCACCGGCTGCACGACGGTCGGCAACACCCTGGGCGACCTGGGTCCGGAACGCGAGCGTGGCAGCATGCTGGCAGCCGCGGTGGCGAAGCCGGAACGACCGGTGCTTTCCACGTCCGCCTTCTGCCCGGAACCGTTGCGCGAACTGTACATGGTGATGCCGGAGAACGGCCGTGTCGGCAGGCTGGCAGTCACCTTCAGCGACGGCAGTGAACTGCTCCTGGAAGGCGACTACGCGGGCGCTGAAATGAAGGGCGGCCGCCGCAGCGAGTTCACCGGCGACGCCGAGATGCTCAAGCGCGAGTTCGGCGCCGCCGTCGCCGCGCTGCCCGGGGCGCCATTGGTCGCGACGCTCTACTTCCGCTTCGGCAGCACTGACCTCAGCGATTCCTCGCAGGCGAACGTGGAATTCATTTTCCGGCAGATCATGTCCATGCAGGATGCCGAGGTGTCCATCACCGGGCATACGGACACGGTCGGTCCCGCCACCCGCAACCAGGTGTTGTCGGTGTCCCGCGCCGAGAAGGTGCGGGACCAGTTGATCCGGATGGGCCTGCCCGCCGAGCGCGTCATCGCGGTGGCGGGCAAGGGGGAATCCGAGTTGCTGGTGCAGACGGCCGACAACGTGCGAGAGGAAAGGAATCGACGCGTGGAAATTTTGGTCCGCTAGGATAGGACAGGCTCAAATGTTGCAGATCATCTTCCCGAACAACCGTCGCCTGGTGGCCGCCGGATCGCTGGCGCTGCTGGTGGCGGTCTCCCAGTCCGCACGCGCCGAGGACGACGCGGCGGGCGGCCAGTCGCTGGGCCTGCTGGAGGTGGTGCAGGAAACCCTGCGCACCAACCCGGAGGTACTGGCGGGCACCTACCAGCGGCGCGCGGCGGATCATGGCGTGGAGCAGGCGCAGGCCGGCTACCGGCCGACGGTGGACCTGGCGGTGGGCCGTGGTTACGAGAGCACGCAGAGCACCAGCACCCTGTCCGGCACGCGGAAGCAGAATCGCGAACTGAACCGGCACGATGCGTCCCTGACGATGGTGCAGCCGATTTTCGACGGCTTCGAGACCCGTTCCCGCGTGAAGGCGGCCGGGGCCCGCGCCGAGTCGGCGGCGTTCGGCCTGGCGTCCACCAGCGAGCGCATCGCGTTGCGGGCGATCGAGGTCTACCTGGATTTCAACCGCAGCAAGACCCTGGAAGCGCACGCCCAATCCAACCTCGACCTGCACCAGACCATCTACGACCAGATCGAACTGCGCAGCCGGCAGGGCGTCACGACCGAGGTGAACCTGGAGCAGGTGGAAGGCCGCCGCGCGCTGTCTCACAGCGACCTGGTGCGCACGAGGTCACAGATCGACGACGCCGGGTACCGTTTCCAGCGCGTGGTCGGCTACCTGCCGCATGAACTGGCGCCTCCGCCGACGCTCGACTGCAAGGTGCTCCCGGGCACCGTCGATGAGGCCCTGCAGATGACCGCCGCGGTACACCCGGCGCTGGAGTCCTCGCGGGCCGCGCTGCGCGCAGCCTACGCCGACGAGGCGGTGGTGCTGTCCACCATGTACCCCGACGTCAATTTCGAGGCGCAGGTCAACAAGAACAACGACATCGACGGCGTGAACGGCATCAACGAGGACACCCTGGTGATGCTGCGCATGGCCTACAACGTCTACAACGGCGGCCGTGACAGCGCGCGCCTGCGCGAACTGATGCATTTCACCGACCAGGCGCTGGAACGCTACAACCAGCTCAAGCGCCAGGCTGACGAGGAAGTGCGGCTGGCCTGGAACCAGCTCGAGGCGCTGGAGAAGCGCGCGCCGCAGCTGCAGCGTCGCATGGAAACCGCGGAAAGAACCCGCGATGCCTACTCCAAGCAGTTCAGTATCGGGCAGCGCACCCTGCTGGACCTGCTCGATGTCGGGCGCGAGTCCTTCACCGCCAAGAGCGAGTTCGCGGAAGTCGAGTACGATCGCATGTTTGCCGTCTACCGGCTGCTCACCGCGATGGGCATCCTGCTGGAGACCATCGGTGTGAACCCGCCCGACGACGCGCTGCTGGCGCGGGTCTCGCACGATGACGCCGACGAGCCGGGTCCGCACGACCCGCACGTGTTTTCGCTGTTTTTCCCCTGCGGGAAGACGTTCTGAGCTCAGTCGTCGCCGTTGCTGTTGCTGATGATGAAGCCGCCCGAGCGCTCGTCGCGCTGCAGTTCGAACAGGCCTTCCTCGCCGGCGGCTTCCAGTAGTTCGTTGAAACTGCGAAACCCGTAATAGGTCTCGTTGAAGCCCGGTTTGCGGCGCTTCAGGGTCTGCTTGATCATCGAGCCCCAGATTTTTCCCTCCCCGCGCGTTTCCAGCAGCGCATCGAAGGTCTCCGCCACCAGTTCCATCGCCTCGTCGCGGCGGTCTTCGGCATCCCCGGCCTTGGATTTCTCCCGGGCGGGCTTGCGTGGCTTCTTGTGCGAGGACTTGGCAGGCTTGGTGCGGACCAGGTCGTCGTAGTAGATGAACTCGTCGCAATTGGCGGTGAGCAGGTCGGAAGTGGATTTCTTGACCCCGACCCCGATCACGGCCTTGTTGTTCTCGCGCAGCTTGCTCACCAGTGGCGAGAAGTCGGAATCGCCGGTGATGAGCACGAAGGTGTCGACGTGCTCCTTGGTGTAGCACAGGTCCAGTGCGTCGACGACCATGCGGATATCCGCCGAGTTCTTGCCGGACTGCCGTATGTGCGGAATCTCGATCATCTCGAAGGCGGCCTCGTGCATGGGCGCCTTGAACGTCTTGTAGCGGTCCCAGTCGCAATAGGCCTTCTTGACCACGATATTGCCCTTGAGCAGCAGACGCTCGAGCACCTTTTCCACGTCGAAGCGTGGGTAATCGGCTTCCTTCACTCCCAGTGCAATGTTCTCGAAGTCGCAGAACACCGCTATGGAGCGTGTGTCATCGTTCAGCATCCGCCTGTTTCCCCTGGTCATCCATGATTTCGTGTGCGTGTTTCAGCGCCGCCGCGCGTTCGGCCGGCGTGATATGCAGGCAGCGCTCGACAAGATGAATGAAGTCGCGGAAGCTGTCCACTATTACGGCAGGCCGGTGTGGATGGTCCGGCGTGCCGGGGAAGATCTTCTCCAGCCATTCGTGCTGCCAGCCGGCGCCGTTGAAGAACACGCTGGTGATGCCGGCGGTGTTGGCGCAGATCACGTCCGTGGTGCTGTCGCCGATGTACCAGCAGTCCGGGCCCGGCGGCACGCCGAGCCCCTCCAGCGCCTTGTAGACCGGGTCCGGCGCGGGCTTGCGCCGGCCGCTGTCGGACCCGCACACCGCGAAATCGAACAGGCCCTCCCACGAGCCGTTTTCGACCACGCTCAGTTCGTGCAGGAAGAACTCCCGTTCGCGGTTGGTCAGCACGCCGATGTGCACGTCGAATTCGTGCAGTTCCAGCAGCATGTCGCGCTCATTGCCCTCGAACGGATGCACCTCGCCGAAGTGATTGCGGTAACAGTTGTTGAACGCCTCGTGGGCGATGTGCTTGGCCTCCTCGTCGTTGCCGAACAGCACCTCGAAGATATCGGTGCGGGAGATCTTCCGGTCCGCCTTGATGCGGGGATGCAGGCGCCGGTTGTGCTTCACGTACTCGACCAGCCGTGCGTCCTCGCGCGTCTTGCTGCGCTCCGGCGACACCAGGCGGGAGACGAGACCGAGCCGGTCGAGCTGCGGCAGCATGTCGTCCACGGCGTGGTACATCGCGTCGAGCGTGTCCACCAGCGTCGCGTGCCAGTCGAACAGGATGGCGGCCGGTGGCGTCAGGTGGTGCTCCACCCCGGGGTCGCGCCCGTACCGTAGCGAGGCATGCATCGCGTCTCAGTCCCCGTCATCCGCGATCGCGCGCAGCCAGTTCATCAGTTCCCGGTGGCGGCAGGCGGTGTCCAGGACGTCGGCGGTGATGCCCAGTTGCCAGGCCAGGCTGTCGCGCCGCTGCAGGTCGCGGTACAGCGTGAGCAGTTTCTGGGTGTGCCGCTGCAGGTCCTCGGCGTCCTCGAAGAATCCCTCGTCGACCAGGCTCGCCGCGCGCACCCTGATCAGCGTAGCGACGGTCTCGAGGTCGAACTCGGGATGGTACTGCACGCCCCAGAAGCTGCAGCCGTCGCGCTCCAGCGCCATGGCCTGGATCGGCGAGCGGGTGTTGCCGGCCAGCAGTTCCGCACCGGCCGGCAGCGAAACCACCTCGTCACGGTGCGAGGCCAGCGCGTCGAAGCAGTGCGGCTTGCCCTCGAACATGGGGTGTCGCGATCCGGCCATGGTGAGCTGCACGTGGCGTGCCAGGCCGATCTCGCGGCCGCGTGGATTCCGTTGCACGGATCCGCCCAGCGCCTGCGTCATGACCTGCATGCCCCAGCAGCTCCCGAACACCGGCACGCCGGATTCGAACGCACGGCGCGCGAGGTCGACCTGGGCCGCCACGGCCGGGTCATCGCCATCGGAAATGCACAGCGACGAGCCGGTCCAGGCGATGCCATCGTAGTCCTCCGGCCGGCTGCCGGCCGGCAGGCCGCCGTCCGGGTACTCGCACGGGTAGGCGATCTCGGTCGTGACCAGCGGGTGCAGGGACATCAACACCGAGGCGTAGCCCTGCGCGTAGGGTAGGATGCCGGCCTGCTGCAGCTCGGCGCTGGCGGCGGCGGTGTTACCCTCGACGATCAGTATGCGCACAGTCGGTCCCTCAGATGATTTCGAAGTAACGTTCCAGCTCCCAGCTGGTGACGTTTCTGCGGAATTCGCGTTCTTCCCATTCGCGCGTCTGCGCGTAGTGCTCGACGAAGTCGTCCCCGAACAGTTCCCGCGCCACCCGCGAGCTGCGCAGGCGCGCGGCGGCCTCGATCAGCGAGGCGGGCAGGGCGAGCTCCGCCGGCGCGGGCAGGTCATACGCGCTGCCCTGTACCGGCGCGGTCGGTTCGATTTTCTGCTCGATGCCGATGAGACCGGAGCCGAGCGCGGCAGCCATCGCGATGTACGGATTGATGTCGGCGGCCGCGATGCGGTACTCGACCCGCTGCGCGGCCGGTTTGCCGGTGATGGCGCGCAACGCGGTGGTGCGGTTCTCGATGCCCCAGGTGGCGGCGGTCGGCGCCCAGTAACCGGGAATCAGCCGCGTGTAGCTGTTGACCGTGCAGGCCACCATGGAGAGCAGTTCCGGCATGAATTTCTGCTGCCCGCCGATGAACCAGCGCATGGTCTGCGACAGGGTGCCGTCGGCGCCGGCGTCGTGGAAGACGGGTTGTCCGGCCGCATCGTCGAGTGACAGGTGGATGTGCCCGGACTGGCCCGGCCAGTCGTTGCTCCAGCGCGCCATGAAGCTGGCCAGCCAGCCGCGGCGCTGCGCCAGCGCCTTGCAGTAGGTCTTGAACAGCGCGGCGCGGTCGGCCGCCTCCAGCGCATCGCATACCTGCAGTGCGGCCTCGATCACGCCCGGGCCGGTCTCGGTGTGCAGACCCTCCAGGGGCATGCGCATCTCGGTGCAGGTCTCCAGCAATTCGTGGTAGTACTCGGCGTGGGTGGAGCTGCGCAGCATGGAATAGCCGAAGAAACCGGGTGTGATCGGGCGCAGGTCGCGGTAGTTCTTGTCCCGCACGGAGTAAGGCGTTTCGTCGAACAGGAAGTACTCGAACTCGCAGGCGGCGCGCACGCCGAATCCCATGCGCTCCGCGCGTTGCAGCACCCGGCGCAGCGTACCGCGCGGGCAGACCCCCTCTGCGTTGCCGGTGAACTCGCCGAGGAACAACAGCATGTGGTTCTCGAACGGGATGATACGTCCCGTCTCCGGCAGCAGCCGCACCTGCGCGTCTGGGTAGGCGGTATGCCAGCCGGTGAACTTCGCCGAATCGTAGAGCTGGTCGTTGCTGTCCCAGCCCAGCACGACGTCGCAGAAGCCGAAGCCGTGCTCCAGCGCCGACAGGAACTTGTCCCGGTGCATGTACTTGCCGCGCATGATCCCGTCGACATCGAACACGGCGACGCGCACGTGGTCGTGCGGGTGGTCGGCGACCGCCGCGCGGGCCTCCTCCGTGTTCCGGATCAGGTGGGTCTGGGTCATGCGGGTGTCTCCAGCTTGCCTTCCAGCGCGTCCAGGAATATCTGCCGGTAATCGGCCGCCCCGAATGAGACCGGGTTGCCGCCGGCGGACGGGTCTGCCTGCGCCATCTCGCCCACCAGGTCCGCATCGGCATCGTTGATGCCGAGTTCGGCGAGCGTGTGTGGCGTCTCGGTCTGCCGGCGCAGTTCCAGCACGCTGCCGATCAGGCCGTCCAGTGTCGGCTGCTCCAGCTGCAGCGCGTGCGCCAGCCAGCCGGCGGCGTCCGAGATGGCGTCGCGGTTCGCCGCCAGCACGTAGGGCATCAGCACCGCGTTGAGGGTGCCGTGGTGGGCGTTGTAGAGCGCGCCGAGCGGATGCGCCAGCGCGTGCATTGCGCCGAGCCCCTTCTGGAACGCGGTTGCGCCGCACAGCGAGGCCGCCAGCATGTGGGCGCGTGCCTCGAGGTTGTCCGGCGCATCCATGACCACGGGCAGGTGCCTGAACACCAGCCGCATGCCCTCGACGGCGATGCCCTGTGCGAGCGGGTGAAAACCGGGTGAGAACCAGGCTTCCATGTTGTGCGAGAGCGCATCCATGCCGGTGGCGCCGGTCAGGCGGCGCGGCAATCCCACCGTGAGTTCCGGGTCGGCGATCACCAGGTCGGGCAGCATGCGCGGGTGGAAGATGATCTTCTTGGTGCGCGAGGCACGATCGGTGATGACGCTGGCGCGGCCCACCTCGGAGCCGGTCCCGGCGGTGGTCGGTACGGCCACGCAGGGGGGCAGGTCCAGCACGTTGGCGCGCAGGTAGTTGTCGCCGACGTCCTCGAAGTCCCACAGCGGGCGTTCCTGCGCGGTCATGAAGGCGATCGCCTTGCCCGCGTCCAGCGCGCTGCCGCCGCCGAAGGCGATCACCGCGTCGCAGTCATGGTCGCGGTAGTGCTGTACGCCGGCATCCACCTGTTCGCCGCCCGGGTTGCCGGACACGCCCGCGTAGAGTTCCGCCTGCAGGCCGTTCTCACGGCAGTCCGCCAGCGTGTCCGTGATCATCGCTGCGCTGGCCAGCCCCTCGTCGGTGACCAGCAGCGGGCGTTTCGCGCCCAGTGCCGCAAGCGCTTCCGGCAACTCGCGGACGCGGCCGGCGCCGAAGCGGATCGCGGTCGGGTAGTTCCAGTTGGCGGTGGGCGGGGCGGCCATGCTCAGTGCGTGTCTCCTGGCTGCGGGAGCCGAAAATGAAAGGATTTCGGTTGCGTCAACTGACCATAGCCAAGTACCGACAATGAGCAACCCCGGCCGCTCTCCTTCACGCCGGTCCAGGCCAGTTCAGGGTCGAGGTAGTCACAGCGGTTCAGGAACACCGTGCCGGTCTGCAACGCTGCGCCGATCTCCAGGGCGCGTTCCGCGTCGTTGCTCCAGATACTGGCAGTCAGCCCGTAGCGGGAGTCGTTCATCAGGCGGACGGCGTCCTCGTCGTCGCGCACCGCCATCACGCCCACCACCGGTCCGAAGGATTCCTCGCGCATGATGTCCATGTCGTGGTTCACGTCGACCAGCACCTGCGGCGCCAGGTAGGCGCCCGCGGCCGGGTCGGCCGCTTCCAGCAATGCCCGGGCGCCGGCGCGCAGCGCCGCATCGACCTGGCCGCGCACGAAGTCCGCCGCAGCGACCCGCACCATCGGGCCGAGCACGGTCTCAGCGTCCAGGGGGTTCCCAGGCACCCAGGCCCGGCTTTCGGCGACCAGCGCCTCGATGAAGGCGTCGCAGCGCTGATGGTGCACGTAGACCCGCTCGATGCCGCAGCAGCTCTGGCCGGAATTGAAGAAGGCGCCCTCGGCGATGCCGGCGGCGGCGGCGGTGATGTCGGCGTCGGCGCGCACGTAGGCGGGGTCCTTGCCGCCCAGTTCCAGCCCGACCGGGATGAAGCGACCGGCGGCGGCCCGTTCGACCGCGACGCCACCGGCCACCGACCCGGTGAAGCAGACCGCGCGCACCCGCGTGTCCCGGATCAGGCCGGCGGTCTGCTCGCGATCGAGGTGCAGGTACTGCAACGTGCCCGGGGGCAGCCCGGCCGCCGCGCCCGCCTCCACGATGCGCTCGGCGCAGAGCAGGGTCTGGTGGGAATGCTTCAGCAGCACCGTGTTGCCCGCCATCAGCGCCGGCACGATGCTGTTCACGGCGGTGAGGTAGGGGTAGTTCCACGGCGCGACGGTCAGCACCACGCCGAGCGGGTCACGCCGGATGAAGCGGCGGAAGCCCGGTCTGTCGCTGCCGGTGACATCCGCCAGCGCGGTCCCGGCCTGCGCGATCATGCTGAGCGCGCGTTCGCGGAAGCCGTTGACCTCGCCGGGCCCGAAGCGCACCGGGCGTCCCATCTGCCAGGCGAGTTCCTCCGCATGCCGTTCCGGTGCGGCGCAGAACGCTTCCACCAGCCCGGTGCACAGGCGCGCACGTTCGGCCAGGGTCAGCGCGCGCCAGCCGGGTTGCGCCTGCACCGCCCGCGCCAGCGACTGCTCGATCTCCGGCGCGGTGGCGACGGGGCGGGATGCGTAGCAACGGCCATCCACCGGTGAAATACATTGCAGGGACTGGCTCATGACGGGTTCACCATGCGTCGACGGGCTGGCGGGAGGCGGACACCGCGCCGGCGGCCATCAGCCCGTGCGCGATCCAGTGGCGGGAGTCGGCGGGATCGATGACGTCATCGATCTCGTAGAGCGAGGCCAGGTTGTCGGCGCCACCGAGGGTGCACATCTGTTCGGCCAGCTGCCGGGCCCGCTGCGCGCGCCGGGCGGGATCGGCGATTTTCTCCAGTTCGCGCCGGAAACCGAGCTGCACCGCGCCCTCGATGCCCATCGGCCCGAATTCCCCGGTGGGCCAGGATACGGTGAACTGCGGACGTTTCAGGTGACCGCCGAGCATGGCCTGTGCGCCCAGCCCGAAGCCGCGCCGCAGCACGATGGCGAACCAGGGGACCTGCACGCGCGCGGCCGCGAGGAACATGCGGGATGCGTGCCGGACGGTGGCGGTGGCCTCCGCTTGCGGGCCGACCATGATGCCGGGCGTGTCGCACAGCGACAGCAGCGGGATGCCATGCGCGTCGCAGAGACGTACGAAGCGCGCGGCCTTGTCGGCCGCCGGGCTGTCGATGGCGCCGGCGAGGTGGGCGGGATTGTTGGCCAGGATGCCGAGCGGCCGTCCCGCGATGCGCGCCAGCGCGGTCACCAGGTTCGGCGCGAAGCCGGCGCGCAGTTCCAGCAGCGAGCCTACATCCGCCAGAGCGTCGAGCACCGCGTGCACGTCGTAGGTGACGCGTTCGTTCTCCGGGATGAGCGTGCGCAGCACCGCGCCGTCGGGCGCCGTGAATTCCTCCAGCGGGCCCTGGAAACAGGAAAGGTATTTCCTGGCCGCCTGCACGGCCGCGCGCTCATCGTCCACGACGATGTCCACCACGCCATTGGGCGACTGCACGTCGATGGGTCCGACCTCCTCGGGCCGGTAGCTGCCCAGCCCGCCCCCCTCGATCATCGCCGGGCCGCCCATGCCGATGTTCGCGTCCCGGGTGGCGATGGTGACGTCGCAGCAGCCGAACAACGCGGCGTTGCCGGCGAAACAGCGTCCCGCCACGATGCCGACCAGCGGCACCCGGCCGCTCAGGCGGGCGAACTCCAGGAAGCTGGTGCATTCCAGTCCGGATGCGTTCAGCAGGGCGACGTCCACGTCACCCGGCCGGCCTCCGCCGCCCTCGGCGAACAGCACCACCGGCAGGTTCCGTTCGCGGGCGACCTGCAGCAGGCGGTCCTTCTTGCGGTGGTTCTGGAAGCCCTGCGTGCCGGCCAGCACGGTGTAGTCGTAACTCATCACCAGGCAGCGGGACCGCTCGGGCCCGAAGGCGCCGGCGTTGACGGTGCCGATGCCCGCGACCAGGCCGTCGGCCGGGGTTTCGGCCTGCAGTTCCTCCAGCTTGCGGCGACTGCGCTGGGCGGCGATGGCCAGCGCCCCGTATTCCACGAAGCTGCCCGGGTCGCAGAGGTCGGCGATGTTCTCGCGCGCCGTGCGCCTGCCCAGCGCATGGCGCTTCGCCACCGCCGCCGGGCGTGCCGTGTCCTCGACCCGGGCATGACGGTCGCGGTTTCGCGCCAGCGCCGGCCGGGCGTCGGCGGCCGTCTGCGCAACGGGCGTGGCGACGGTCTCCGGCGCGGGGCCGGCAGCGATCCGCGACATGGAGAACAACGGCTGCCCCTTGCGCACCAGGTCACCCGCCTTCACGTGCACGCGCCGGATATCGCCGTCCTCGGGGGCGGGGATCTCGTGCAGCATTTTCATGGCCTCGATACCGGCCAGCCGCTGGCCCGCGCTGACGCGCCGGCCCGCGCCGGCATCCACCATCGCGATCACCCCCTCCAGGGGCGAGTCGAGCGTGAAGTCGCCCAAGGTGGGGCTCCTGTCCTGCAACTGTCCAGAGTATGGAGTCGGCAGGCGGCGCCGGCCAGTGCTGTCGGCGCGGTAAGCGTTGCGCTATGTTAGCGGTAGCAGCATTTGCTGCACTTCCGAACTGAAACGGGTTGCATGACCGACGAGGAAAACACCAAGGGCGGATCCCTGATGAGCCGTCTCCGGGCGGCCAGCGAGGAACGCCGCCGGGAGGAGGAGCAGGCGTCCCGGCGGGAGCGCTCCGACCAGGAGTTCTACCAGGAATGCCTGCGCCCGGCGATGCTGCGAACCTACCGGTTTCTCGAGGAACTGCTGCAGCACATCGAGTATCTCGGCGAGAAGGTCGAAGCCAGTTACGAGGTGCCGGGAATCGGCACCATGGACCGGATACTCCAGTCCCACTACCACCTGCGCGCCGACACGCTCGGCGACATCCGCCAGATCAAGCTCAGGTTCGAGTGCGAGGCGCCGTTCGATTTCACCAAGGACCTTCATGGCGCGGAGCAGGTCCGCACTGCGATCGAGTCGCTGGAGCGTCTCGGCATGATGTTCAGCCGCAGCCGCGAGAAACGCACCGCCGGCATCGTCGAGGAGGTCCGGCTGGGCATCCGCCAGCGCTTCACCGTCGTTCTCCTGATCACCGCCGATCAGGAGCAGCGCGAGATCGTGTTCCGGTTCCGGAACTTCGAGGGCTACGGGGACCGCGTCAGGCACGTGAAGCCGGCAGACCTCGACGACGAGGCGCTCGATGAGCTGGCCAAGTACATCCTGCGCGAACCCAGCAGCTGGGCGGTGGCCAAGGTCGACGAAAAGATGCGCGAGCAACTGCGCCGCAACCTGGAAAAGGACCGTAACCGCAAGACGGGCGGCGGTCGTGGCGGGTTCTTTCGCTGATCTGCCCGTTCTGGTGACCCTCGTCCAGAGCGGTTTCACGGATTTGAGGGGCGCTCCCGCTGGCAAAGTGCGCAATAACCGTATTCTGAATTTCCTGCCACGGACAAAATGCCCGGTCCGGGTTCTGCTGCCAGCCACTGGCTGATCGGTGAATTCCACGGCGATGTTGAGGCGATGTTGAAATGGATCAATCAATCGGCAAGAAGCCGGGTTTTCAAGGCCGAAAAGGGTAATACTGGTAGACGGAACGTACTGGATCGGGTGTGGGAAAACGTACCTGCGGTGTCGGCACCGCGCATGAAGGGAGAAACAGGTGAGCGAAGCGAAGCGCAAGATGGAACTGCCCCGGTTCAGGATTCTCCTGATCGAGGACGACCCGGATGATGTCATGCTCTTCCGCAACGTGCTGGCATCCTGGACACGCCCCGTGTTTCGCATCGAACTGGACGTGCACCGGACCTACCGGACGGCGACCGACAAGCTGGAACAGGGCGACTTCGACCTGCTCATCACCGACTATTTCCTCTCCGGCGCCTTCCAGGACGAGGAAGCCTGCACCGCACGCGATTTCCTGATGAAGGTGACGGCGACGCACCGGCACATCCCGGTCGTGGTGTGGACTTCGGCCGCGCGGCTGGACGTGGACCCGGACGTCATCAAGTGCGTCCTCAACCAGCAGGTGCACTACCTGCCCAAGCACAAGTTCAACCTGGGCACGCTGCGCTACCTGATCAGCACCGTGCAGCTGGCGCCGATCACGACGCTGGTGGTCACCGACAAGCCGGACGTCATCGAGGAAGTCGAACGGCTCGTCGCCAAGTCCGAGTTCTACCGCTTCAAGATCCGCATGGTGGGCAGCCTTGCCGAGGCACGCGAAGAGTTACGCATCCGCGCGCCGGAACTGTGCCTGATCGACCTGCCCGTGGACGAGCACGAATTCGTCGCCATGAAACGGGAGACGGACGCCGCCGGCACCAGCCTGCTGGTGACCTGTGTCTCGGACGCCGCGACGGACCAGGTCGCGGGGCGGACGATGCGCCTGCGCAGTGAAGAGCAGGAGGAAGAGATTCCCGTGCTTACGGAAACCGACCTGCACAGCCCGGCCCTGCCCGAGGCACTGGTGCGGCGCCGGAACCGGGTGCTGCTGTAGGCCAACCCCTGTTCAGGCCAGCCGGCGCGCCACTTCCCTGTTGAATGCGTGATATGCGCCCGGGAGCCTGTCCCCGATCAATGGCCAGCCCGCTTTGACCAGCGGTCCTGAAAAAACCTCGCCGTGCACGAGGCGCGTGCGGTTGCCGTCGAGCGGTTCCATCTGCAGGTAGTGACTGCCGTGCGCGGCGAAGCGGGTGCCGCCGTGCCAGCGGATCTCGCGGCGCGTGTCGAACACGTCGAAGCGGACCGGCAGGACCGCGGGCAGCGGCCCGCCGACGCTGGCGAGCAGCAGGGCGAAGCCGCCGGGCCGGGCGCTCGGCCGGACGAAGGAGAAAATGCGGCTCCAATCCCGCCAGCTGCCGACATCGGACAGCAGGTCCCAGACCTGGTCGGGGGATGCATCCAGTTCGACTTCGGTACGAATTTCGTGGCTCATGGCGTCGCTTCCTGTCCTGGCGAGCGCTGACGATAATCCAATTCCCACGGGGCGACAAATGACGCCGGCCCCATCGCTCCGCGGCCTTTGCCAGTTCGGGACATCGCCGCTAACCTGCCGGGAAATCATCTTCCGGCCGCTTCGCGGTCCGGCGTCCGGGGAGGGGCAGCGCGTGCCGGCACGCAGGCAGAAGATCATCCGGGGCAGGTGGCCCGCCGACGTGCTGCGCGAGTTTGCGGCGCTGGTCGATGCGGGTATGCCCCTGCTGGATGCGCTGAAGGCGCTGTCGCGTCATCACCGCGGACTGGCGCGCGCCATGCCCGATGTCATCGCCGGGTTGCAGCGCGGCTTTCAGCTCGGCGACGTGTTGCTGATCGGCGGCGCGGTGTCGCGCCAGGATGCCTTCCTGCTGAATATTGCCGGGCAGGCCGGCCGCCTGCAGGAAGCGCTGCGGGAACTGGCGGACCGGCACGAGAAACAGCACGCCCGGCAGCGACGCCTCGTCACCCGGTTGTACCTCAGCCGGCTGGTTTCCGTGCTCCTGGTCGGTATCGGCATCGTCATCGGCATCGCCGGCGGCCTGGGCGCGGGCGCGGCGCTGGCGAAGGGTTTCCTGCAACTGCTGCTGGTATTCGTGGTGATCGGGCTGCTGGAGAAGGCTGCGTCACTGGACGCAGCCACCTGGCTGACCTGGGCCTGGCGGCTGAAACTGGTGGGACGGATGCGGCGCCTGCAGGGCATCTTCGAGCATTACTTCTATACCGTGGTCCGCTGGCAGCTGGCCGCGGGACTGCCGGCGGCGGAAGCGGTCGAGCAGGCCCGCGAGGCGCTGGACGCCGAGCTGTTCCGCAGCCGGGCCACGACGGCGGCCATGGACCTGCGCGGCGGCATGAGCTTTCACGATGCGATGCTGGGCAACGACCTGGTCTTTTCCGCCGACCTCGACCAGGTCATCCACAGCGGCGAATCGGCCGGACGGCTGGAGCAGAGCCTGGCGCAGTACCAGGAGCTGCAGGCGGTGCACATCGACCTGTACGTCGACGGCCTGGTGGACTGGCTGCCCCGGGTGGCCTACCTGCTGGCGCTCGGCATCGCGGCCAACGCGCTGACCATGCATACACCGGGTGGTTACCTGGACGCCGAAGCGGGTTCGTTCTGAACCCGAAACGCCAGCCTCCGCTGCTTGACCCGCATCCCCCGGATCAGGACAATAGCGCGCTTTCACGCGCCCGTAGCTCAGTTGGATAGAGCACCAGGCTACGAACTTGGGGGTCGGGAGTTCGAATCTCTCCGGGCGCGCCATACGAATAAACGGGGCCTTGTGCCCCTTTTTTCGTATGGCTGGCCCGGGGCCTGGTGAGAACGCCACAGTTCGACGCGAGGGCCGCCCACGGCGGCACGAAGCGATCATCGGA
>JBFKKR010000054.1:0-21796 GCA_041682035.1 Pseudomonadales bacterium
AGTACTACCTGAATGACATCGACCTGCCCGATGCGCCGGAGAACCTGATCCTGCCGGCCACCGACGGGGCCGCCCCGGCGCTCGGCGCGGCCGCGCTGCCGGCGACGGCGACGATCTGTTCGTGCCACAACGTCAGCAAGGGCGACATCATCGGCGCGATCGAGGGCGGCTGCTGCTCGCTCGGCGATGTGAAGTCGGCGACCGCGGCCAGCAGCGGCTGTGGTGGATGCGCCGCCCTGCTGAAGAACGTGGTCGAGGACGAACTGGCCGCGCGCGGCGTGGCGGTGAGCAAGGCGATCTGCCAGCACTTCAACCACACCCGCCAGGAGTTGTTCCACATCGCGCAGGTGGAGTCGATCCGGTCATTCGACGAACTGGTGACGAAGCACGGCCAGGGCCGCGGTTGCGATATCTGCAAGCCGGCGGTGGCCTCCATCCTCGCCTCGCTGTGGAATGACCACGTGCTGGAAGACAGGCATGTCGGCCTGCAGGACACCAACGACACCTTCCTGGCCAACATGCAGAAGGACGGCACCTACTCCGTCGTGCCGCGCATCGCCGGCGGCGAGATCACGCCCGACAAGCTGATCGTGCTCGGCGAGGTGGCCAGGAAATACAACCTCTATACCAAGATCACCGGCGGCCAGCGCGTCGACCTGTTCGGCGCCCGCTTGCACCAGCTGCCCATGATCTGGAAGGAACTGGTCGATGCCGGCTTCGAAACCGGGCACGCCTACGGCAAGGCGCTGCGCACGGTGAAATCCTGCGTCGGCAGCACCTGGTGCCGCTACGGCGTGCAGGACAGCGTCAGCATGGCGATCTTCATCGAGAATCGCTACAAGGGCCTGCGCGCGCCGCACAAGATCAAGTCGGCGGTCTCGGGATGTACGCGCGAGTGCGCCGAGGCGCAGTCCAAGGATTTCGGCGTGATCGCCACCGACAAGGGCTGGAACCTCTACGTCTGTGGCAACGGCGGCATGCGGCCGCGCCACGCCGACCTGTTCGCCACCGACCTCGACGACGAGACGCTGATCCGGTACATCGACCGCTTCCTGATGTTCTACATCCGCACCGCGGACCGACTGCAACGGACCAGCGTCTGGCTGGACAACCTGGAAGGCGGCCTGGACTACCTGAAGGAAGTGGTGATCGGGGACTCCCTCGGCATCGCCGCGGAACTGGAAGCGCAGATGGCCAACGTGGTCGGCACCTACCAGTGCGAGTGGAAGTCCACCATCGAGGATCCGGAGAAGCTGAGGCGCTTCCGCCAGTTCGTCAACTCGGACGAGGAGGACACGCAGGTCGTCTTTGTCCAAGAGCGCGGGCAGCCGCGTCCGGCACGCCCGGAAGAACGCCGCAAGCTGGCGGCAGGGGGTTCGTCATGAACGCAGCAGCCACGGCCATGAAAGCCGGCCCGGTCATTCTCTGCAAGGTCGCGGACCTGGTGCCGGGCTCCGGCGTCTGCGCCCTCGCCGGGGGCCGGCAGATCGCAATCTTCTACCTGCCGGACACGGCGCAACAGTTGTACGCGATCGGCAATCACGATCCGATCGGCGGCGCCAACGTGCTGTCGCGGGGTATCGTCGGAGACCTGGATGGCCGGCTCGTGGTCGCGTCACCGCTGTACAAGCAGCACTTCGACCTGGTGACCGGAACGTGCCTGGAGGACGACTCGGTGTCGGTGCCCGTATTCCCGGTACGCATCTTCGACAGCCGGGTCGTACTGGACTGACGCGGAGCAGCCCCGTGGAACGCCAGGTCGACACCACCTGCGCCTACTGCGGCGTGGGCTGCGGCGTGCGCGCGACATTGCGCAACGACCGCCTGCTCGCCGTGGAAGGTGACCCGGCGCATCCGGCCAACGCCGGCAGGCTGTGCATCAAGGGCTCCTCGCTGCACGAGACGCTGGGCGATCACGGCCGCCTGCTGCATCCGGTCGTGGACGGCGTGCAGGCATCCTGGGATGCCGCCATCGCGGCGGTCGCCGGCCGGTTGCGGAAGACGCGCGAACAGTTCGGCCCCGGCGCCATCGCGTTCTACCTGTCCGGCCAGTTGCTGACGGAGGACTACTACGTCGCCAACAAGCTGGCCAAGGGCTTCCTCGGTACCGGTCACGTCGACACCAATTCGCGCCTGTGCATGTCCTCGGCCGTGGCCGCGCACAAGCGCGCATTCGGCGCCGACCTGGTGCCGGGCAGTTACGAGGACCTGGACCTGGCGGACCTGCTGGTCCTGACCGGCTCGAATGCTGCCTGGACCCATCCCATCCTGTACCAGCGCATGGCCGCCGCGAAGGCACGCAACCCGAAACTCCGCGTCGTGGTGATCGACCCGCGCCGGACCGCCACCTGCGACCTCGCCGACCTGCACCTGCAGGTTGCGCCGGGCACCGACGGGTACCTGTTCGCCGGGCTGCTGGCCTGGCTGGAACGTAGCGGTGCGCTGGACCGGGCGTTCATCGCCGCACACACGAACGGGTTCACCGAAGCGCTGGACGCGGTGCGGCACTGCACGCCCGAGACGGTGGCGGCACACTGCGCGGTCGAACCCGCCGCGCTGCTGCGCTTCTTCGGCTGGTTCGCCGGGACACCCCGGACGGTCACGTTCTTCTCGCAGGGCATCAACCAGAGCACCCGCGGCACCGACCAGGGCAACGCGATCATCAACTGTCACCTCGCCACCGGCCGTGTCGGCAGGCCCGGCGCCGCGCCGTTCTCCATCACCGGGCAGCCGAACGCGATGGGCGGGCGCGAGGTCGGCGGCCTGGCCAACATGCTCGCGGCGCACATGGACTACACGGATGCGAACCGCGCCCTGGTGAGCGAGTTCTGGCAGACCGATGCGCTGAGCAACGGGCCCGGCCTGAAGGCGGTGGAACTGTTCGATGCCGTCGCACGCGGCACGATCCGCGCCATCTGGATCATGGGCACCAACCCGGTCGTCAGCATGCCCGACGCCGACCGCGTGCGCGCGGCGCTGCAGGCCTGCGACACGGTGATCGTCTCCGACTGCATCGCCGAAACCGACACCACGGCGTGCGCGGATATCCTGCTGCCAGCGATGGGCTGGGCCGAGAAATCGGGCACGGTGACCAATTCCGAGCGGCGTATCTCGCGCCAGCGGGCGCTGGTCGCGGCACCGGGCGAGGCGCGCGCCGACTGGTGGATCATGACCCAGGTCGCCCATGCCCTCGGTCACGCGGATGCCTTCCCGTACCGCACGCCGCGCGACGTGTTCGTGGAACACGCAGCCCTGAGCGGGTATCGCAACGGCGGCGTACGCTACTTCGATATCAGCGGCCTGTCCACGCTGGACGAGCAGACCTACGACGAACTGGCGCCCGTCCAGTGGCCGGTGACGGCGGCTCGCCCCGGGGGCACCCCGCGCCTGTTCGCGGACGGCGTTTTCAACACCCCCGACGGCCGCGCGGGATTCGTGCCGGTGGAACCCGTTGCTGCCGGCCAGTCCGTGACCCGGCGGTATCCGCTGATCCTGAACACCGGCCGGGAACGCGACCAGTGGCACACCATGACGCGCACCGGCCGCACGCCGCGCCTGCTCAGCCACGTCGAGGCGCCCACGGTGCGCCTCCACCCGGCCACGGCAGGAGATCGCGGCATCAGCGACGGCGACGTGGTGGAACTCGCCAGCGCGCGCGGCAGCGTGCGCATGCTGGCGCGACTGGACGACGGCATGCGCGAAGGCGCCGTGTTCGCGCCGATCCACTGGAACGACCGCTTCTCCATGCGCGCCCGTGTCGGCGCGGCGATCGCGCCGCTTTACGATCCGCATTCGGGTCAGCCGGAACTGAAAAGCACACCGGTGGAGGTGCACAGGGTGCCGTTGGCGGGGTGGGCGGTGATCGCGAGCCGTACGCCCCTGGACCTGGGCGCCTTCCCGTTCTGGAGCGTGGTCCCGCAGTCCGGTCCCGACACAGCGGTGTATCTGGTTGCGCTGGGCGCGGAACCGGACTGGCGCGATTGGATCCGGGCGCAGGACATCGCGCTGGACAGCGATTTCTCGCGCCACGATCGTTCCGTGCCCATCGAGTACCGCCATGTCGGCATGCACGACGGCCGCGTCGCGCTGGCCATCTTCAGCGCCGCCAGCCGCGACCGGCTGCCGGGCCTGGACTGGATGGGCACGCTGTTCGCGGAAGGCAGCGACGGGCCGGGGCTGAAATCCCTGGCCGGACCGTCCGCGGAGGAGCAGGCGCAGGGCCGCCGGGTCTGTGCCTGCCACCAGGTCGGCGAAAACCAGATCATCGCGGCCATCCGCGCGGGATCCGACACGGTCGGGGCGCTCGGCGCGAAACTGCTGTGTGGCACCAATTGCGGATCATGCATCCCGGAGCTGAAACTGCTGATCGGGCAGAATGAACAGGCCGGCGCGGCCTGAGATGCATCCATCATGAGCAACCGGAACAGACCGTACCTGAACATCGTCGCTGGGCGGAACCAACGCGATGGACCCGCGCCCGGTACAGTGCCGTACCATCCAGCCGCAGGGGTGACGCCGTGAACGCTGATACCGGGTTTCCGGTCCACCTGCTCTCCACGCCCGTGGTGCAGGTCGGCCAGGCGACCAGTCCGGGCGTGAAGGAGATCAACGAGGACTGCATCGGCATCCGCATCCCCGAGGGCGCGCTCTACGCCAGCAAGGGCGTCGTCGTCGCCATCGCGGACGGGGTGAGCGCGGCCGAGGCCGGCAAGGAGGCCTCCGAAGCGTGTATCCAGGGATTCATGACCGACTACTACTCCACGCCGGATGACTGGTCGGTCAGCCGCTCCGCGCACGCGGTGCTCAGTTCACTGAACCGCTGGCTGTGGAGCACCGGGCAGCGCAATGCGGACGAGGCGCGCGGCTTCATCAGCACCCTCAGCCTGCTGATCCTGAAATCCTCCACCGCGCACATCTTCCACGTCGGCGACGCCCGCATCCACCTGTTGCGTGCCGGAAAGTGGCAGGCGCTCACCCGCGACCACCGCGCGCGCGTCGGCCGCAAGCAGCACTACCTGGTGCGCGCCGTGGGGCTGGACCAGGTCCTGGAAGTGGACTACCGCGCTGAACCGGTGGAGGCGGGCGACCTGTTCTTCCTGTGCACCGACGGGGTGCACGAGTGCGTGACGCCGGAGGATGCCCACCAGCAGGTGCTGGCCAGCCAGGGCGACCTCGAGCGCGCCGCGCGCAAGTGCATCGACCTCGCCGCCAGCCGCGGCTCAGACGACAATCTCAGCTGCCAGTTCCTGCAGATCACCGCGCTGCCGGAGCGCAACGCGGAAGACACCTGCCGGCAGCTGTCGCGGCTGCCCTTCCCTCCGCCACTTGCGCCGGGCATGCGCGTGGACGGTTACGAGATCGTCCGCGAACTGCACGCCAGCAGCCGCAGCCAGGTCTACCTGGTGCGCGACACGGAATCCGGCAGGGAACTGGTGATGAAAACGCCGTCGGTGAATTTCTCGGACGATCCGGCCTACATCGAGCGTTTCATGCTCGAGGAGTGGATCGGCAAGCGGCTCGACAGTCCCTACATCGCCCGCGTGATCCGCCCGCGCCGGGAACGCACGTTTCTCTACTACCTGTCCGAGTACGTGGCGGGCCCGACGCTGGCCGACTGGATGCGGCAGAACCCGCGGCCCGATATCCAGGAAGTACTGATGCTGGTGCAGCACATCGCGCGAGGATTACAGAAGTTCCTGCGCCGCGACTGCGTGCACCAGGACCTGAAACCGGCCAACATCGTGCTGGACCCGAAGGGGATCCTCAAGATCGTCGACTTCGGGTCCTGTCACATCGGTGGCGTCGCGGAGATCTCCGCCGCCCTGACGCGCGACATCCCGCTCGGCACCCGCTCCTACTCGGCGCCGGAACTGCGCTGGGGCGGCAAGCCCGATCCGCGCTGCGACCAGTTTTCGCTGGCCGTCATCTGTTACGAGATGCTGGCAGGCCGGAAACCGTTCGGGGACATGCTGGAGCGCGTGCAGACGGAGGCGGACCTGCAAAAGCTCGCTTACGTCCCCGCGCATACCTACAACCCGCTGGTGCCGCCGTGGGTGGACTGCGCACTGGCGCGTGCGCTGCAGCCGGAACGGGAGGAACGCTACCCGGAAATCTCCGAGTTCGTGCACGACCTGACCACCCCGAACCCCTCCGCCAACGTGGCTGCATGGCTGGGTGCGAAACCGGCGAAGTCGCGCTTCGGCTGGCGGGAACTGGCCCTGCTGCTGATCGTGACGCAGCTGATCACAGGGATTCTTCTGTTTTCCTGAGCGCTTCCTGCGCCTCGAGCATGCGCTGGCTGACGCCCAGTTCCTCTTCCTCGCGGCCCAGCAACTGGTAGCTCTCGCGCAGCGCGGTCAGTACCGCGATGCGATGGGCCGGCGCGGCGTCCGGGTCCGCCGCCATCGCGGCATCGGCCCGCTCCAGCCACTGCACGGCGCCGGCGGGATTCCCGCTCAGCAATGCGAGTTCCCCGCGCGTGACGTAGGCAGGCGCTCTTTTCTCCTCCGGAACCGCGTATTTCTCCTGCAGCTGCAGCGCCTCGTCGAGGCGGCGGCGCGCCGCTTTCCAGTCGCCGGTACGCATGTGCAGTTCGGCGTAGTTGAGCAGCACCGGGGGCCGCTGGGCAGCCAGTTCGTCGTCACCCACCGGCAGGTAGGTAAGCGCGAGGTCGAACGCCGGGGCGGCGTCGGAATAGCTCTCCAGCATGGTAAAGGTGAATCCCAGGATATTGGCCAGCCGGGCCATGTCCAGCGGCGGCGGTTCGGGGAGCGACACGAGCACGTTGAAGGCATCCCGCAGGTTCAGGGAGGCCTCTTCGAAGCGGCCCTTCTGCAGCAGCTGGTTGCCCACCCACCCCAGCTTGCGCGACATGATGAGAAGGTCTTCCCCGGTCGCCGGCGGCGGCTCGGAGGCGCGCCGCGTCTCGGTCATCTGGCAGGTCTCTCCCACGGCCTGCGCAATCGCCGGCACGGTGAGAAGCGCCAGGTTGCAGACAATGATTTTCAGGGCGGTTCCGCGCATCGCTGGATCCTGCATCGGGGGACTGCCTCCGGAACATAAACCGCATGCTCTCCGCGCGCCAGTTTTTTCCGATCGGTGGCCGTTTTTCCACGCCGGGATTGCGGTCCGGGACCATCTGCTAATCTGAACAGGAAATTTCCAGGCGCAGGAACCCGTGCCATGCCAGACCGCCTCCGCAAGCGC
The DNA here is from genome assembly GCA_041682035.1 of Pseudomonadales bacterium. Classification (GTDB taxonomy): domain Bacteria; phylum Pseudomonadota; class Gammaproteobacteria; order Pseudomonadales; family JBFGWM01; genus JBFJWR01. Next base: position 7,207 of record JBFKKR010000054.1, read on the forward strand.
AAGGACATCGGCAAATCCGCGTACAAGGAGCGCGTCCATACGCTGCGCTCGCAATTGCTGGTGGCGCAGCGGGACGCCATGAAGCACCGCATCCCGGTCATCGTGCTGTTCGCCGGCGTCGACGGCGCGGGGAAGCACGAGACCGTGAACCTGCTCAACGAGTGGATGGACCCGCGCCTTCTGCGCACCTGCGCCTACGGTTCGCCCAGCCAGGACGAGATGGAAAGACCGGCGCTCTGGCGCTACTGGCGGGACCTGCCGGCAGCGGGCCACATCGGGCTGTACCTGAGCGCCTGGTACTCGGTACCGCTGCTGGATCATGTCAAGGGCCTCGGCGAAGAAAAGCTGTTCCGCGCCCGCATCGCGCGGATCAACCGGCTCGAAAAGACGCTGTCCGACAACGGTGCGCTGATCCTGAAATTCTGGATGCACCTGGACCAGGAGGAACAGCTGAAGCGTCTCCGGAAGCTGGCTTCCGATCCGCTGACCAGCTGGGAGGTCCGTCCCAAGGACTGGGAACACTGGGCGCTCTACGACCGCTTCATCGAGGTTTCCCGGGAACTCGTCAAGGCCACCGACCGGCCGCACGCGACCTGGCAGCTGGTGGATGCCAGCGCCGAACGCAGGCGCGGGCTGGACGTGGCGGAAACGCTGCTGCGCGAGATCGACGGGCGCGTCACGCAGGCCGCACAGGGAAAACCGGTGAAACCGGTAACACCGCGCAAGCCCCGCAAGGCCAACGTGCTGGCGCGGCTGAAGATGGACCGCCAGCTGGAGAAAGACCAGTACAGGCGCGAACTCGGCGAACTGCGCGCCCGGCTTGGCCGGCTCCAGCGGGCCGCGCAGCAGAAGCGCTTCTCCTCCATCATCATGCTCGAAGGCTGGGACGCCGGTGGCAAGGGCGGCGCGATCCGCCGCATCACGTCGGCAATGGATGCACGGAACTACCAGGTCATCCCGGTGGCGGCACCGACCGACGAGGAAAAGGCCCACCACTACCTGTGGCGGTTCTGGCGCCATATTCCCCGCAATGGCCGCGTCACCATCTACGACCGCAGCTGGTACGGACGCGTCCTGGTGGAGAGAATCGAGGGCTTCTGTGAGGAGGCTGCCTGGAAACGCGCCTACGACGAGATCAACCAGTTCGAATCCGAGCTGATCGAGGACGACATCATCCTCTGCAAGTTCTGGGTCCACATCACCCGGGAGGAACAGTTGCGCCGTTTCAAGGAACGCGAAAAGATCCCCTACAAGCAGTGGAAGATCACGGAAGAGGACTACCGCAACCGCGAAAAATGGGATGACTATGTCATTGCCGTGGATGACATGGTGCGCAAGACCAACACGAAGATCGCGCCATGGACGCTGGTCGAGGGGAACCAGAAGTATTACGCGCGCATAAAAGTGTTGCGCACCGTCTGCGAGGCCATGGAGGCGCGGCTCGGCTGATCACTGGTTATTTGTGTTCCCGCCCCCGTCGCCTCCGGGCAGGCACGGCGCACGGCCTGATGGGTGCTGCAGCAGCCCGAATCACGATGGCGGCGGTCGCCGCAACTGCGAATTACAGGATTCGGGCGCTTTCCCGCATTCGCGGCACCCGGGCCCGGGCATTTGCTCACTTGTCTTCCGCAGGACCCTTGTGCACACTTTCTTGAACGAGCCGTCAGAGAAGCGGCCCACCAACTTATGCTGTACGCCATCCCGGCGTGCATCCGGGACGCCCGTCCCGGTACACGACGGGGGCGGCGGTCACGGACGATCTGCCCCGGGGGACGAATGATGGTCGGAAAGGGAGCGCGTGCGCGCAAGCGGATCCGCCAGTGCGAGCGGGCCATGGCCCATGCCCGCGACTACTACACGTGGCGCGAGGCCGCCCTCGAGCTGGACACGCTGGAGGGCAAGGACGACTGGAAGGAGATCGATGTCTCGCCGGACTACAACTACCGGCTGATCCGCGACCGTCTGAACAAGCTGCGGGATCTGCGCAAGAACGACAACATCCGGGAACTGGTGTTCTTCCTGCACGAGGGCCTGCACGGCAACATGGGGAACATCGCCAGTCCGGCGCTCTACCAGCACACCCACGTCGGCACCAAGCGCGTCATCAAGGAATACCTGGACGAGACCACGCTGGTGCTGCAGCACATCTGCGACAGCGATTTCCCCGATTTTCCGATCGAGGAGAAAATCCGCTTCTTCAAGCGCATCGGCAAGGTCTACGGCCGCAGTTCGCTGATGCTGTCCGGCGGCGCGACGCTCGGCATGTTCCACATCGGCGTGATCAAGGCGCTGTGGGCGCAGGACCTGCTGCCGCGCGTGATCTCCGGCTCCAGCGCCGGCTCGATCATCGCCGGGGTGGTCGGCTGCCATACCGATGACGAGCTCGAGAACTTCATCGATCCGTACTACCTCTACACGCAGGCCTTCCGCATGGCGTCGGCGGAGGACGCCTGGCGGCGCAAGGCGCTCATGGACGGCGAGTACCTGGAACAGTGCCTGCAGCAGAACATGGGCGACATGACCTTCGAGGAGGCCTTCGACCGCACCGGGCGCATCATCAACATCACGATTTCACCCGTGCACGTGCACCAGCAGCCGCGCCTGTGCAATTACCTCACCTCGCCCACGGTACTGCTGCGGCGGGCATCACGGGCCTCCTGCGGGGTGCCGGGACTGTTTCCGCCGGTCGCCCTGCAGGCCAAGGACTTCGACGGCAACATCGTCCCTTACCTGCCGAGCCTGCGCTGGTCCGACGGCTCCCTGAAGAGCGACCTGCCGATGAAGCGCCTGGCGCGCCTGCACGATGTGAACCACTTCATCGTGAGCCAGACCAATCCGCACATCGTCCCGTTCCTCACCGCCGAGAAACGCCGGCGGCGCAAGGGCATCCTGTCCTTCCTGCGCCATTTCGGCGGATCGACCTACAAGGTGGTCGGCGCCGGACTGCTGGACGCCGCACGCAACAATGTCGAATCGGAATTCCTGCGCCGCCCGCTGGACGAGGCCTACGCAGTGGCCACGCAGCAGTACAAGGGTGACATCACCATCATGCCGAACCTGACCTTCCGCAATTACATGGAAGTGCTGGCCAACCCGACGCCCCGCGACCTGGCCCGCTTCATGCTGTCCGGTGAACGCTGCACATGGCCGGAGCTGGAGCGCATCCGCAACAACACGGTCGTCAGCCGCACCATCGACAGCTGTATCGAGAAGCTGAAGATCCGCACCAACCAGCAGCCGGCCGGACCCAGCACCATGCCGGGCCGCGCCATCGCGCGCACGGCCGCACCGATGCCGGTAGCGAAGAACCTGCGGCTGGTGAAGTAAACCGCCGCAGCGCATGGACCCGCACTGTCACAGTCACGCCGCGTGCAAGCGCACGGCGATCGGCGACGCGGAGTCCATCTGCCGCCGGCGCGGCCTGCGCTTCACGCCGCTGCGCCGCCGCGTGCTGGAACTGATCTGGGACAACCACGAGGTCTCGCGCGCCTACGACCTGCTGGCCTCGCTGCAGCGGGAGGACCCACGCGCGAAGCCGCCCACCGTCTACCGCACGCTGGATTTCCTGCTCGAGCAGGGCTTCATCCACCGCATCGAATCGCTGAATGCCTTCGTCGGCTGCGACCACCCGGAAAAGAGCCATGAGTTCCAGTTGCTGATCTGCACCGGCTGCGGTCTCGTCGAGGAACTGCACCTGCCCGCGCTGAGCGAGGAACTGTACCGATCGGCGCGCCAGCGCGGTTTCGAACCGGACCGGCAGACCATGGAAGTGCACGGCCTGTGCGCGCGCTGCCGCGAAAATCCCGCGTGAAATACGCAAATATCTGTTTTAATTGATATTTTTCTGCCGACCAGGATTCGACAAAGCGGTGTCGCGGCCGTAATAATTGTTATATTATTACGTAACGCAAATCCTCCCTGAACCGTTGTCGGCCCATGCAACCGATCCTGCTCACCATCAGCCTGTTGTCGCTCGCCGCGGGTCCGCTTGTCTGGCACCTGCTGCAACGGCAGCCCGCGGGCCAGCGGCGGCGCTTCCTGTGGCGTGCGCTGGATGCCTTCGTGCTGGTCTCGATCACCGTCCTGCTCGTGGGCGAGGTGCTGCCGGATGCGCTCGAACGCGCCGGCCTGGTGGTGCTGGCGGCCTTCAGCGCGGGGCTGTTGCTGCCCCTGCTGCTGGAGCGGCTCTTCCGCAGCGCGGCGCGCACCATGCACCTGCTGGCGCTGACGCTGGCACTGCTGGGGATCATCCTCCACACGCTGGTGGACGGGGCGATGCTCGCCGGCGGCGACGTCGGGCACCTGGGCAGCAGCGGCAACGGACTGGCGCTGGCCATCGCACTGCACCGCCTGCCGGTCGCGCTGGCGGTCTGGTGGCTGCTGCATCCCGCACTCGGGGCACGCTGGTCGGTCACCACCCTGCTCTTGATGGGTTGCGCCACGACCACCGGGTATGTCGCCGGCAGCCATGTCGAAGTCGTGCACGAACTGGTGGCCACCGCCTGGCTGCAGGCGCTCACGGCCGGCATGATCCTGCACGCGGTATTCAACCGGCCCCACCTGGACCGGCGCCCGCCGCTCGATACCGTGCCCGCACCGTTGGAAACCCCGCTCCCGGCAGAGTCCGTCGAGTCCTGATCAGCCGGCCCGGTCGGCGGGCACTTCCAGGATGATCTTCCCGATGTTCCGGTTGGCCTCCATCCAGCGGTGCGCCGCGGCCGCCTCGCGCCAGGGGAAAACCCGGTCGATGACCGGACGCAGCTCCCCGCGCGCCATGGCCGGCAACACCTCGGCGGCCAGTTGCGCCATGACCTCGCGCTTGCGCACGGTGTGGTTGCGCAGCGTGTGCGCATGGATGCTCAGGCGCTTCTGCAGCCACCGGGCGATGCGCACCTTCTCGATCGTATGCCCGCCCTGCAACCCGAGGATGACCAGGCGGCCGTCCATCGCCAGCGCATCGACATTCCGCTCGAAGTAGCGGGCGCCCACCACGTCCAGGATCATGTCCACGCCGCGTCCGCCGGTGTGCTTCCAGACCGTTTCGACAAAATCCTGCTCGTGGTAGTTGCAGCCGGCGGCCGCGCCGAGCTCCACGCAGCGCGCGACCTTCTCCGCCGACCCGGCCGTGACCAGGGCACGGGCGCCGCGCCAGCGGGCCAGTTGCACCGTCGCCGTGCCGACGCCACTGGCGCCGGCGTGCACCAGGATGGTTTCCCCCGCCTGCACGCGCGCGAGCACGAACAGTGCGTGCCAGGCCGTGGCGAAGACCTCGGCGATGCCCGCGCCGGCGATGAAGTCGATCCCGGCGGGCAATCCCACCACGCAGGCTTCCTCGGCCACCACGTACTGCGCATAGCCGCCGCCGGTGAGCAGCGCGCAGACGCGATCGCCGGGCTGGAAGCGGGTCACGCCCGCTCCCAGTTCGGCCACCTCGCCGGCAACCTCCAGCCCGAGCAGCGGACTCGCGCCTTCCGGCGGCGGATACAACCCGCGGCGTTGCAGGCAGTCAGCGCGGTTTACACCGATGGCGCGTGTACGGATCAGCACCTCGCCGTGGCCGGCGCGCGGTCGCTCGCCCGTTCCCGGACGAATCTGCTCGGGGCCGCCCGGCTGGGCGACGCTCAGTATTTCCATCTGAACCGGTTCAGACATACGCACCTTTCCGCGAACCTCTGCTTCCGGAACGATATACTGCAGGGAACGACGACACACCGGAAGTAGCAGGCGATGGCAGAAACTGAAGAAACCGTTCTCGTCCCGCGGCCGATCGGGGAGGTGTTCCGCTATATCGCGGACTTCAGCAACATCGCCGAATGGGATCCCGGGGTCAGTGCGGCGGAGAAAACCACCAGCGGCGAGGTTGGCGAAGGCACCGGCTACCTGGTCATCGTGGCCTGGGGTCTCTCCAGCCTGCCCGCGGAGTACCGGATCCGTACCTGGCAGCCCCCCCATCACGCGGTGCTGGAGGGGCGCGGCAGCGGTTTCACCGCCGTGGATGACATCACTTTCGAGGAAAGCGGCGGCAAGACGCTGATCCGCTGGCGGGCCTCGGTCGAGCTCGACAACCGCGGCCGCTTCACCGACCTGGCGCTGGCGCCGGTCTTCCGCTGGTACGGCAGACGCACCATGCGCCACCTCGCCGCCGCCTTCGACGAGCGTGAGCCGCCCCGGAAGAACTGGGCGCAGGGCCTCGCGGATACCCTGGTCGTTCCCGGCATGCTGGGATTCACCCGCTTCGGTTACGAGCGTCACCGCCGCAACTGGATGCCGCTGGTCTGCGACGTGCGCGACCGCACCATGGTGGTCACCGGTGCCACCTCGGGCCTGGGACGCGCCTGCGCGGAGCGGCTGGCGGAACTCGGCGCGGGCGTCATCATGGTCGGCCGGGATGCCGGCCGGCTGGCGCGCTGTGTGGAGGAGATCCGGGAACAGACCGGCTCCGCGGCCGTGCGCGGCGAGGTCGCGGACCTGTCCCTGATGTCCGAGGTGCGCGAGTTGGCCGGTCGGCTGAGCCGCGAGTCCGCCATCCACGTGCTGGTGAACAACGCCGGCGTGCTGCTGCCCGAACGCCAGGAGACCGCCGAGGGGCTGGAGACCTCTTTCGCCACCAACCTGCTGGGCCACTTCCTGCTCACGCACCTGCTGCTGGACAAGTTGCAGGCCTCCGCACCGGCCCGGATCGTGAACGTGTCCTCCGGCGGCATGTACACGCAGCGTATCCGCATCGACGACCTGCAGTGCCGGGAGGGCAAGTGGGATGGCAGCGTCGCCTATGCACGCCAGAAACGCGGCCAGGTGATCATCACCGAGATGCTCGCGGAGAAACTGGCGGGAACCGACGTGGTGGTGCACGCCATGCATCCGGGCTGGGCCGACACGCCGGGCGTGGAGCGTTCCCTGCCCGCCTTTCACGAGAAGATGCGCTCCTGGCTGCGCTCGCCGGAGGAAGGTGCGGACACCATGGTGTGGCTGGCCGCGGCGCCGGAAGCGGCCCGCTGCAGCGGGCAGTTCTGGCTGGACCGGCAGCCCCGCAATACACACGTGTTCCCGGGCACCCGCGAGACACCGGGGGAGCGGCAGGCACTCTGGGACGCATTGAGCCAGCTGGCCGGCCTCGACTGAGACCGTCAGGTATCCTCGTACCAGGACTTCATGAACTCGATGCCGGGGCGCAGCACCATGCGCCAGGCCTCGGCCGTTTCATCGGAGAAGCGGGGATCGAATTCGGCCACGGCCTCAAGCAGGGCCTCCAGCCAGAGGTCGTACAGGTAGGGCGCGATGTCGAGGTCGCTGCGGGCATGGCGGCGGGCGATCCGGCGCAGGAAGTCGTCGGCGTTGTGGGTCGCGTAGAAGTTCACCAGGTAGACGATGCTCTGGCGCAGCATGCGCACCTGGCGCGTCATGTCGGTATTGCGGAAAGCCGCGGCGACTTCCGGAGATTTCGCCGTGAAGATCTCGTAGAACCGGAAAAAGAACTCGTTGCTTCGCGCTGACACGGCAGCAGAGGACTGCCAGTCCGATACGCGCTCGTAACTGTTGTTGAAAAGCTCTTCCGCCTGCTGGGTATCCATGCGATCCGGCTTTACCGACTGCAAACCGCGCCTGTCATCTTACAAAATAGCAGATCAGGCGGCCCGCTCGGGCCCCAGCGGTTGCAGGGTCACCAGCAACCGTGGCAGCAGCGTGAGCGAGAACAGCAGGGCCACCGCCATGGCCATCGCCGTGAACAGCCCGAAGTACACCGATGGAACGAAGTTCGACAGCATGAGGATCGAAAACCCGACGATGATGGTGATGGACACGTAATACATCGCCCGGCCGATACTCGCGTGGCAGGCGTGCATGGTTTCCAGGTACACCCCGCGGGCGGCAAACTCGCGCCGGAACCGGTGCACGTAGTGGATGGTGTTGTCGACCGCGATGCCGACGGTGATCGCGGCGATGGTGATGGTCATCATGTCGAGCGGAATGCCCAACCAGCCCATCAGCCCCAGCACCATGCCGGCCGCCAGCAGGTTGGGGAACATGGCGATCAGGCCGATATAGAGCGAACGGAACAGCACCAGGAACATCGCCAGGATCGCCACGAACACAAAGCCCAGCGTGAGTATCTGCGAGCGGAACAGGCTCTGCAGCATGTTGTTGTAGAGCACCAGCACGCCGGTGGGCGTGACCTGCTCGGCAGGCAGGCCCGTCTCCTGCACCAGTTGCGCCTCGACCTTGTTGATGAGTTCGTTGCGCTTCAGGGTGGGATCGGATTCACGCACGCGCAGGTTCACGCGCGCCTGCGTACCGTCGGCGGACAGGAACGGCTCGACCAGCGTCTGCCTGACCGAGTCGGGCATCAGCGCCTTGAGAAAGGCCAGTTCGACGCCGCTGAGCGACTTGCCGTTGTTCAGTTCGCGCACCAGCTTGGGCAACAGGGCCAGCGACATCACCTTGCCGCTCTCCGGCAAACCGTCGAGGTAATCATGCACCTTCTCCAGCTTCTCCATGCCCGCCTCGGTGAACCAGTGATCCAGCGGGGCCGGCCCGGTCGGCGCCGGCGTGGCCGGTTTGCCCGCCGCATCGATGACGTCATCCGCGAACGGGTCCCCGCCGGCCAGGTCACCCGCCACATCATCCGCGAACGGGTCGGCGGCCAGCGGATCACCGGCAACCGGGCCAGTGGCGAGCGGGTCGTCGGCGAAGGGGTCGTCCGCGACGCCGTCTTCCGCAAACGGATCCGCCGGACCCGCGCCATCCGCGCCGAACGGATCCTCGGGGGACGCCGCCGCATTCTCCTTCGGCGCTTCCACCGGTCCGTCCGCACGCAGGTCGAGGATGACATCGAGCGGCGTGGTGCCACCGAGATTCGCGTCGATCACCACCATGCCCTGGTAGATCTCGGTGCTCTCGTCGAAGTAGTCGATGAAGCGGTTCTCGACCTTCAGTTGCATCACGCCGCCGACACAGAACGCCAGCAGCAGCAGCGAGAACAGGATGATCTTGCCGCCGTGGCGCTCGGTCACGCGCGCGAAGAACGCGGTGGATTCCGAGGCGCGGGCGCTGGCTTCGACCGGCGCCATCTTCTTCATCATCATGTGCGCTGCGGGCAGCACCAGGAACACCAGCGTGAAAGCGACCATGATGCCCATGGCCATCATCAGGCCGAAATCGATCACCGGCCGGATACCGCTGATCAGCAGCGACACGAACGCCACCAGCGTGGTCAGCGCGGAATACAGGCACGGCACGCTGATGGTGTCGATCGTCTCGCGCACCAGGTCCCGCTGGGGGGCGTCCGGACTGGCGGCCTGCACGTCCTGGTAGCGCACGATGATATGGATGGTGAATGACACGCAGAGGATCAGCAGCAGCGAGACAAAGTTCGAGGAGATCACCGTCACCGGCCATTTCATCAGGCCGAGGAAACCGAACATGAACACCACCACCAGCGCGGCGCAGGCCATGGGCCAGAGCGTCCAGCGCAGCTTGCGGAAGATGAACAGCAGCGTGCCGGCCAGGAAGATCACCATGGCCGTACCGAAGTTGCGCAGGTCGCTGCGGATGAAGCTGATCATGTCGGCGGCGATCATGGGCACGCCGCCCAGGAACAGCTCGGCGTGATCCCGGTAGCCGTCGATGATGCCGCGCACGGAGGCGATCAGGCGCGCCCGCCGCTCCGACGCCTCGGCCTGGTAGAGCCGGAAGGTCTCGGTGACCTCGTCCAGTTCCGCCGCCTCGGCCGTGGTCAGTTCACCGCCGTATTTCTTCTGGCGCAGGTCATTGCGCCGGTACAGCAGTTCGTAATAGCGGTCATCGCGTTCCAGGTTGACCTGCAACGCGGTCGTCGAGCCGTCCGCGCTTACGAGCAGGTCGCGGTAGATCGGGCTGTCGAGGAATTCCCTGCGCGCCGATTCGCGGTCCATGGCGGGGTCGCGCAGTGTCATCGCGCCGCGCACCTTTTCGGCCATGGAGCCCGGCGTGCCGGAGAACAGCGGCACGTCGAGGTAGGTGACCACGGAGTTCACGCCCGCCACGCCGGCCAGTTCGTCGCGCAACTGCCAGATGGTCTGGATGTTCTTCTCCGAGAACAGGTCGTCGCCCGGGCGATAGGTGATGAACAGGAAGTCGTCGGTCTCGTAGCGGCGGGCGATCTCGCGGTAATAGGCGAGCGACTCGTCGTTCTCCAGCACCAGGGAGTCGGCGGAGGAATCGAGGTAGAGATTCTTCAGGAACATGCTCAGGGCGGCAGTGACCGCGACCACCGCGAGGATGGTCAGCAGCGGCCGGTCCAGAATCAACCCTTGATAGATGCTCTTCACCCGCGACTCCAGGGCGCAAAAGGCTTGATTCTAACAGGACGCACGGTGATCTGATTACATCAGCTGGCGCGTGAGCCGGACGCGCTCCTCCGCCTCCGCGGGAATCTCGCGAAGCACCTGCACGCGGCGCAGGCGGCCGGCCAGGCCCTTGCGATTGGCGATCTGGATGCTCAGGCCCGGACGCGCGTTCAGCTCCAGCAGCAGCGGACCCTGGTTCTTGTCCAGCACCAGGTCGACCCCGAGGTAGCCCAGCCCGGTGAGCTCGTAGCAGCGCGCCGCCAGTACCAGCATGTCGTCCCAGTACGGCAGTTGCAGACCGGCCAGCGTATGGCCGGTATCGGGGTGGACTTCCACCAGATGGCCCTGCTGCACGCCGTTGTGGGTCACGCCGGTAAGCATGTCGACACCGAGTCCCACCCCGCCCTGGTGCAGGTTCGCCCGCCCCCCCGACATGCGGGTCGGCAGCCGCACCATGGCCATGACCGGGATGCCGCGGAATACCACGATGCGGATGTCCGGCACGCCGCCGTGGCTGATGGAATCGAACAGCGGGTCGATCTTCACGCGGTACTCGATCAGCGCGCTGTCCGGCACCCCCCCCAGGCTGTACAGCCCGCTGAGGATATTGGACACGTGGTGCGCCACCGTGTCGTCGGGCAGCAGGGTGCCGTCCGAGCGCAGCCAGGCGTCGCGGCGGCGCCCGTGTATCACCAGCACGCCGTTGCCGCCGCTGCCGTGCGACGGCTTGATGACGAAATCGTGCCGGTTGCCGAGCAGTTCGCCGAGGGTCTGGGTCTCGTGCTGCATGCGGACGGTGCCGTAGAGTTCGGGCACGGCGATGCCGGCGGCCAGCGCCAGGTGCTTGGTACGCAGCTTGTCATCCACCAGCGGGTAACGGTTGCGCTCGTTGTAGGCGAGGATGTACTCGGCGTTGCGCCGGTTCATGCCGACGATACCCAGCTCCCGCAGCCGCCAGGGCCAGGCGATCATTTGGGTGTTTCCGGATCGAAGGAGCGAAAACGCCGCAGTTCGGAGAGCCGGTAGCCAGTGTAGCGACCCAGCATCAGCGTCAGCGCCAGCACCACCAGCAACAGCTCCGGGAAAACGAAAACGAGATGCTGGAGGACCGGATTGAACATGACCATGTAGCCGAGCACCGCGACCAGCAGGGTGGCGAGCCCCTGCTTGAAGGCTTCCGCCGCACCGTTCTCCTCCCAGACGATGGAGGCCCGCTCGATGGTCATGGCCATGATCACCATCGGGAACAGCGCCACCGACAAGCCGCGCTGCAGGTCGAGGTTGGCGCTGACCACGCTGATGCCGAGCATCAGCAGCACCACCACCGTCACCACGGAGGCCAGCCGCGGCACCAGCAGCAGCTTGAGCTTCTCGAAGTAGAACCGGATCGAAAGGCCCAACGATATCAGCAGCGTGAACAGGAACATCCCCCACAGCAGCTGGGTCTCCCGGAATGCCAGCGAGATCAGCACCGGCATGAACGTGCCGTACGTGTTCATGCCGACCACGTTGCGCATCAGGACGACGATCAGCGCCCCCAGCGGCACCATGAGCAGGATGCGATAGACGTTCTGCGTCTGCAGCGGCAGCGCCAGCAGCGAGAAATCCATGATCCGGGAGTCGAGCACGTCCGCCTTGCGTTCCGCGAGCTGGTACACGTCCAGGAAACTGCGGCGGATGGCGATCTGGTAGCCTGCCTCGCCGATGCCGTTGGACTCCAGCAGGGGCTCGCTGCCGGTGTACCAGAACAGCGTCTCGGCCGGCGCGCCCCGCTCGCCGGTCAACGGGTTGAATACCAGCCACTCGCTGCCGTTGTGCACCTCCAGCCACGGCTCCAGCGGCGCCGACCGCACCCCGTCGCGGATGCGCACACCCCAGCTGATGCGCGACGGGATGCGCACGCCGGCCAGGATCGTGCGCAGGCCGGCGACCTGGGTGCCCTCGATCTGGAAGTGATCGCGCAGCAGCTTGACGTTCTCGCTGTTGCGGTCGGTCGCCAGCCGCTCGAGCAGCACGCGCGTGAACGTGGCCACGTCCGCCGAGTGCGCGCGCACCTCCGCGAGCAGCGCGTCGATGGCGACCCGGATGTCTTCCGGGTAATCAGGCGTTCTCGGGAACAGCGGCTTGCGTCCCTCGCGCGTCAGGATGGGCTCGTCGGACTCCTGGTGCAGCAGGATCCGGTAATACAGCGCCTGCGGGCCGCGCGGCCGCCGTCCCGACCAGGTCGCGATGCGGTTGTCACGGCGCCGGTCGACCGACAGGCCGTAATTCCCGGCGACGAAATCCTCGTCAATGACGGTGAAGTTGGGCGGATCCTGCGGGACGAGGAACTCGATGGTCGCCGGCACGCCCCGCGCGGCGAAATCGATCCGCGCCTCCACGTTCCAGGCCGAGGCATCCTCGCCCGGCAGCAGCGGCAATTCGAGTACCTTCGCCTTCCAGCCGGCCAGCGACAGCGCGATGGCGATCAGGACCAGCACCAGCACACGAACGTGTAGGTCCTTCAAGTTCTGTTCTCCGGTTCAGTGGCGCAATTGTAGCCGCCCAGGAAGGTTGCCCCGGCATCCACCAGGGCGCGTTTCTTCAACACCTGCCGGCCGAGCAGGACAGGGTAGATGAAACGCTTGCGATCGATGAGCGTGAATTCTCCCAACTGCATCCTTCCCGCAAGACAGAAAGGCAGTTCCACCACAGCGCGGCGCTGGTACTGGGTCCTGTGCCGCTTGATGCGCACGAAGCGTTTGACACGTTGCTCCATTTTGATGAACGGCGTTTCCTTGTCCCGGGTCCAGAATTCGAACCGCGCCCAGCGCTTGCCCTTTTCTTCGAACAACTCGATGTTCCGCGCATCCAGCGAGGATGTCTTGGCGCCCGTATCCAGCTTCGCCTTCACGGAAAGCTCACCATCGTGAAACCAGATGCGCTCAACATAGCCGAGAATGATGCGCTGCTCCGGTTGTTCGCCAGACGCATTATCGGCCGCCCTCCCGGCAGGCTGGAAGCCTCCGGAAAGTAGTGCAACGAGGATGATGACGCAGCCACGCGGGCCGGGGACGCATAACATGACAGATTTCTGATCCTTCCGCTGTCAACCGTGCACGCCGGACTGCCGGGCGCGACTTTCCTTGAACAATCTGCTAACTATAGAGCCCCTTGCAGCAAAGCGGCCATTTTCCAACTCGAGGACAGCCAATGAAAGCCGCCCATCCCCCCGTAAACCGGATCACCCGCCGGCTCTTTCCCGGCCTGCCCGTCTTCGCGGCCGTCCTGCTTGGGCTGGTCATTCTTCACCCAGCACGGGCCAACGAAACCCTGCTGGAGGAGGAGGAGGACGAGGCAACGGTGAGCGCGCCGATCGGGCAGCAACCGGACGCAGCGGACAATGACCCGCCCGATGCGACGACGCGCGCCGCGGGCGCATCGGACCCGGCGGGGCCTGCCGATGAGGCGGACCCGGCGGCGCAGGAGGATGCGGGCACCGGAACGGTAGCGGCCGGGGACGGGCCGGGATCGCCAGGCACCGGCGGGCCGGTCGTCACGCCCCCGAACGCGCCACGGATACCGATCAGGATCCTCGACCGCGTCACCAACCCGGGACAGCATCGCCAGTTGTCGTGGAACCCGACCGGTTACGCCGGCCTGGCGCTGAAGACGCCGGTGGAAGTGGTGCATGGCAGCGCCTACGGCCCGGTGCTGTGCCTGACCGCGGCGGTGCACGGCGACGAACTGAACGGCGTCGAGATCGTGCGGCGCGTGGTGCACACGCTCAATCCGCTGGAACTGACCGGCACCGTGATCGCGGTGCCCATCGTCAACATGCAGGGCTTCCTGCGCAACTCCCGCTACCTGCCGGACCGGCGCGACCTCAACCGCAACTTTCCCGGCAACCCGCGCGGCAGCGCCGCGCGCCGCATCGCCCACTCGCTGTTCGAGGGCATCATCCGCCACTGCGACGCGCTGGTGGACCTGCACACCGGCTCCTTTCACCGCAGCAACCTGCCGCAGCTGCGCGCCGACCTGCAGGACGAGGCCGTGGTGGAGCTGACCCGCGGTTTCGGCAGCATGGTCGTGCTGCACGTGCCGGCGGCGCGCGGCACCCTGCGCTGGGCCGCCCGCAAGGTCGGCATCCCGTCGGTCACGCTGGAGGCCGGCGCGCCCATGCACCTGGACGAAGCAGCGGTGCTGGCCGGCGTCGAGGCGATCCAGGAACTGCTCAATCACCTGCACATGGTGCCGCGTTTCAGGCTCTGGAGCGACCCTCAGCC
>JBFKKR010000055.1:0-21397 GCA_041682035.1 Pseudomonadales bacterium
CATCACCGGTGGGGAGCAGTAGGCGCTTGGGCACCGACCAGCCCGGCAACGTGCGCCTCGACATCGAGTCGGCCCGCTTGCTGAACGAGGATGTCTACCACGTGCTGCTGCGGTGCCAATCCGCGGAGCGCCCGCCCTTCTTCGCCGGGCAGTACCTGCTGGCGCAACCGGCCGGCGGCGTGCCGAGCGCCTTCTCCATCGCATCCACGCCATCCGCCTGGCAGCAGGAGGGGCGACTGGAACTGCATTTCCGCGTGCAGCCGCACAATCCCGGTTCCGACGCATTCCGCAGGGCCGTCACTGCCGGCGGCACGCTGGACGCCAGCCTGCCGCACGGCAACTGCCACGTGGGCGAGACGCCGCAGCGGGACGTGCTGCTGGTGGCGGGCAGCACCGGCTTCGCGCAGATCCAGTCCATCGCGGAGCACCTGTTGCAGCAGGGTTTCCCGCACGACCTGCATGTCTACTGGGGCGGCCGGTACGCGGCCGATCTCTACCTGCACGCGCGCGCCGCACAGTGGGCCGCCGATCACGTCAACGTCACCTTCCACCCGGTGCTGAGCGCGGTACACGAGGCGCCGGCCGAGGAGATGCGCGATGGCTGGCTGCACCAGGCCATCCTCGAGGACTTCACCGATCTCGGCAGTTTCGAGGTTTACGTCAGCGGCTCACCCGGCATGGTGTACAGCGTCTACGACTCGCTGCTGCCGCATGGCGCCAGCCGCGAACGCTTTCACTCGGACGTATTCGATTACGCGCCGCGCCAGCAGGACCGCTGAACCACGTGGCGCGTACCATCCTGTTCATCACCAAGAGCCGGGACGACTCCGCCACGCGCTACCGTGCCGGCTTCCTGTTCCCGGAACTGCAGGCGCGCGACTGGCGGGTCATCCACCGGCCCGCCGACGAGAGTGGCTTCCGGCTGCGCGCCCTGTGCGCGGCCTTCTCCGCCGATATCGTGTTCGTACAGCGGCGCTTCCTGGGCGGCATGTTCTGGCTGCTGCTCCGGTTGCTGTGCCCGCGCATCGTGTTCGACTTCGATGACGCCATCTTCCTGAAGAGCAGCGGCAAGGCGACCAGGAGCCGTACGCGGCGGTTCCTCGGCATGCTCCGTGGCAGCCGGCTGGTCCTGGTCGGAAATGAATACCTGGCGCAGGAGGCGCGCCGGCATCACGCGAACGTGCGCGTGTTTCCCACCGCCGTCGATCTGGAAAAATTCCCGGAGAATCGTGGCGCAACACCCGGCGAACCCGAACTGGTCTGGATAGGCAGCAGCGCCACCGCGAAGTACCTGCGCAACGCCACCGGTATTTTCCAGGCGCTGCATGCAGCGTTTCCGGGAATCCGTCTCAAGGTCGTGGCCGACTTCGCATGGGAGGATGCGCCGCTGCCGTGCGTCAATATCCCATGGTCCGCCGACCGGGAGATCGCCGAACTGCAGAGCGCGCAGATCGGCGTCGCTCCGATGCCGGATGATCCCTGGACACGCGGCAAGTGCGCGCTGAAGGTACTTCAATACATGGCGGCGGGGATACCGGTGGTGAGTTCGAACTGCGGCGCCAACGCCGAAGTGATCGAGCATGGCGTGACCGGATTCCTGGCTGAAACGCCGGGAGAGTGGGTCGAGGCGGTACGGGCGCTCCTCAGCGACGCAACGCTTCGCCAGCGTATGGGCACCGCAGGTCGCCAGCGCGTGCAGCGTCACTACACCAGGCGGCAGATCGTCGACGGCATTGCCAGCGAACTGGAAGCGCTCTAGCGCTGGCGCAGGTCATTTCCTGCGGTAGATCACGAATATCTCGTCCCCACGTCCCGGAATCAGCCGTGCGATCAGCACGTAAATTTTCGCAAGGGTCCGATGGAGGTTCTTTTTTCTCGAAGGTTTCCCGCGATTGCCGGCACGATAATCCCAACTATTCAGGAAAAACTTGGGGGTCGTGTATGTACGAATCCTGATTCGTTCGAAACCCTGCGATGTCAGCAGCAGGTGAAGATTACGGGGATTGAAAAGGACCAGGTGCCTCGGGATCTCGTCAGGAAACCAATTGCGCCCAAACCATGGGCGCGCCAATGCTGCGGTATTTGGAGTGCGTAGAGACAGCAATCCGCCAGGCTTCAGCACCCGCCTCAGTTCCTGCAGCCATGGCACCGGTTGCGGAATGTGTTCTATGACATGCCGCGCCGTCACCAGATCGAAAGACTCTGACGCAAAACCCGCTTCGGCGATGGTGCCCTGCCGTATATCCAGTCCCGCATCCCTACCGACTTTCACTGCCTGGGCGCTGAAGTCGACGCCAATCGCATCCCAGCCCAGTTGTCCCATCGAGCGGACAAACTTACCGCTGCCACACCCGACATCCAGCGCCTTCCCGCCGGAACGAAACGGAATCGAGTCGGAATAGCGAAACAAGCCGATCAGCCTGCCGAGCAGCGCGACCCACCATCCTTGTGGCTCAAGTTCATAGCAGTAGCAAGCGTTCAGCGTGATCCGTTCCGTGACGCTTCGGGGCTTCAACCTCGGCAACGGCTCGTAACAGTCGTATTCCTGCGGGTAGAAAGCCTGTATCTGTTCCGCACTGGGCGTCGGCGTCTGGTATTCAGCCTGGCACTCCATGCAGCGCGCATAGTCGTAATAAGCATCCCCATCGAACTGCAGATCGCGGGCCTTGAAGGCGAATTCTCCCGCACTCCCACATACCGGACATGCGGCCACCCGGTCAGTCACGCCGCTCATTGCTTCGTCACCCATACATTTTCCATCACGAGGTACTGCAGGTCCGAGCCGAAGAACATGTTCAGTGCGTCGGTCGGCGAGCACACCATGGGTTCGCCGCGACGGTTGAGCGACGTGTTCAGGCAGACGCCGTTGCCGGTCAGCTTCTCCAGTTCCTGGATCATCGCGTAGTACACCGGGTTGAACCGCTTGTCGACTACCTGTGCGCGGGCCGTGCCATCCTCGTGCACGACTTCCGGCACGCGCCGCTTCCAGTCTTCGGCGACCGCGAAGGTGAACGTCATGTACGGCGATGGATGGTCCGTCTGCAGCATTTCCGGCGCCACCGTGTCGAGCATGCTGGGACAGAAGGGCCGCCAGCGCTCGCGGAACTTGATCTGCTCGTTGATGCGGTCCGCGACACCCGGCACGCTCGGGCAGCCGAGGATGCTGCGCCCGCCCAGTGCGCGCGGACCGAACTCCATGCGTCCCTGCAGCCAGGCGACCGGGTGACCGTCAGCGAGTGTTTTCGCGGTGCGCTGCGGGACATCGTCGATGACCCTGAATGTCGGCTTGCCCGGGTGCGCCTTGCAGGCAGCGACGCACTGCTCGGTGGTGTAGCTCGGACCGAGGTAGACGTGCTCCATCGTTTCGACCGCGATGCCTTCCTGCACCGCCGCATAACTGGCCGCACCCACCGCGGTGCCGGCGTCGCCGCTGGCCGGCTGCACCCACAGTTCCTTCACGTAGGGCAGGTCGATGATGCGCTGGTTCAGCTTCACGTTCAGTGCCCCCCCGCCGGAAAACGCCAGCCGCCCGGTCTCCTCGAGGATCGGCCGCAGGTGATACTCGATCAGTTCCAGCACGATGTCCTCGTAGAGTTTCTGCACGGCTGCGGCGTAATGGATGTAGGGTTCGTCCGCGACATCACCCTGCCGCCGCGGGCCGAGCCAGTCGATCAGGCCGGGCCCGAAGAAGAAGCCCTGTCCGTTCTCCTTGTAACGCCGCAATCCGACCGTGTTCACCAGCTTGGTGTTGACGCGGATGTCGCCGTTGCGATACGTGCAGAGACGCGACAGGTCGTACTTCGTGGCGTCGCCGTACGGCGCCATGCCCATGACCTTGTATTCGCCGTCGAGCATCTCGAAGCCGAGGTACTCGGTGATCGCGCCGTACATGCCGCCAAGCGAATCGGGATCGTAGAATTCGCGGATCTTGTGGATGCGGCCGTTCTCGCCGTAACCGAAGAACGTGGTCGCGTACTCGCCCTTGCCATCCACGCCGAGGATGGCGGTCTTCTCCCGGAAGCCGCTCAGGTGGTAGCAGCTGCTGGCATGCGCGAGATGGTGCTCCACCGGCACGAACTTGATGCGGTCCCAGTCGATGCCCAGCTGGCGGCAGGTTTCCTGCACCCGCGCCGCGTTGCGGCGGAAGCGACGGTTGCCGTTCAGCAGCGCATCGAGCGCGCGGTCCGGCGCGTACCAGTAACGCAGCGCGTAGTGCCAGCGCGCCGGGGTGGTCAGCGGGATGGGCGCGTAGGGAAACGCCACGATGTCGATCTCGTCCGGCGTCACGCCGGCAAACTCCATGCAGAAGCGCGCACTTTCCAGCGGCGGCTTCTTCTTCGCGTGCTTGTCTCGGAGGAAGCGCTCCTCCTCGGCCGCCGCGGCCAGGTGGCCGTCGATGTACAGGGCGGCAGAGGGATCGTGGTCGAGGGCACCGGACAGGCCGAGTATCTTCATGCATTCGTCCTTCTCAGAGTTTCGCGACCAGTTCTTCCATCTCGCGCACCAACGGCGAGAAAGCCCGCTCGGCCGCCCCGCCGGGCGGCCAGTTGCGCTGGAATCGCGCGAGGTCCTTGCGAAATGCTTCCGCGAAGGACCGGACATCGCGATGCCTGCGCGCGGCATCCAGGTCGATCAGCACCGGACCTTCCGGGGCCATGAGGATATTAGTTGCTTTCAGGTCGCCGTGGCTGAACCGGGTGGCGATCATGCCCAGAAATATGTCACGAATTCCACCCACGGCGCGCTGTAACTGGTCGTCCGGCAGGTCTTCCCGTGCCAGGTACTCCAGTGCATGCGGGCCGTCGGCAGCCTCGGTGACCAGCCATGCGCGGGAACGCAGCCACCCCCAGCGCTGCTCCAGCATCGCGACCGGCCGCGGTGTCGGCAGGCCGAAGTGACGCAGCATGTGCCCGTTGCGCCAGGACACCCAGGCGCGGCTGGGTTGCAGTGCACGCAGCACGCCGTGCCAGAAACTCTTGATGTTGTAACGCTTGACCACGACCTGCCGCCCGCGCAGGCGCATCCGGCAGACGGTCGCCGAGTTGCCGTCCTTGAGCAGTTCACTGCCCTCGAATGCGGCATCGGGCCGGCGCAGCCAGGCCTGCAGTTCGTCGTCCAGGTCAGCGCGTTCCACCACGGCAAACCGCCGCCAGTCGTGCTCGCTGTGAAACTGCGTGCAGGTGCGAAACAGCTTGCTCTCGAAGTGGCGGGCGCGCAGCCGCCGCTGGCGGACGATCGCGGCCTGCAGTTCGAGGTCGGTGAATCCGCACGCGGAAAGCGCCGACTGCCGGTAAGCCGCGACAGCGCGCCAGGCGAGCACCTCGTGGTGCGGGTACAACTGCGCGACCAGCAGGCCGAGATTCTCCACCGCAACCCGGCCTGCCAGCGGTCCGGAACCGCCACTGCGCACGGACGCGCCATCCACGCAGTACACCACGCCATCATCCAGCAGGAAATTGCCGAGGTGGATGTCCTCCTGGTACAGGCCCGCATTGTGCAGCCCGGCCACCGCTTCCATGGCGCACTCGAGGACGCACAGGCGGTCCTCCTCGCCCGCGCACGCCGCCCACTGCGCCTCCAGGCTGACAGCGCCGGCGAGAAAGCGGAACAGCAGCCAGCCGCCGGATTCACCGCTGCCGCGCCGGACGATTGCCGGCGTCGGCACCTGCGCCGCGATGAGCGCCTCGCATCCGGTGGCCTCGCGCTCCAGGTGGCGTTGCCAGCCGGCGGGATCGTAGAACAGCTTGGCGAGCACCTCCCGGCCACCGTGGCGGGCGCGGCAAGCCAGCCGTTTGCCGGGCAGCAGGCGCAGCACCTGCAGACACTCCAGGCCATCCGCATCATCCGGCAGGCGCACCTGGAACGGCGCATCCAGCGCACGCCCCTGCGTGGCGAGCTGATCGAGCGTGTAGGACCGCACCGCGTCAGCTCCGGCGTGCGCGCCGCGCGCGCACCTGTTCCATGAGTTGCTGCTGACGGTGTTCGCTGTGGGCCTCGCCGAGGTACCCGCGGTAGAACACGGTCCAGTCCCCTGCGTCCCAGCCCGGGCACCGGTTGGCGAAGGTGGTCAGATCGCGCAGCGCGCCATAACGGACCCGGATCCGCCGGCGGGCCTTCTCCAGGTCGATGAACGAGAAACGCGGCGCCGCTGCGGGTGGCCGGTGCACGAACACGTGTTTCGGGTAGAGACAGCGATACTCCCAGCCCGCCCCGTGCAGCCGGCCGATGAGCGCGCCGGCACCGGCGATCACCGCGCTGCGTCCGGCGGTGTCATCGGCCACTTCGTCCAGCGCCGCATCGAGGTCCAGGTACGCGTGCAGTTCGGCGATACCCAGCAGCGTCTGCAGGTCGCCGTCGTGCCGTCGGACGCCATGGCAGACCACCTGCGGCACGGGCAGCCGATCGGCCTCGAAGCGGCGCAGGTTGCGCAGCTCGCGCGCGGCGACCGGTTCGCCCAGCGGCTGCCGTGCGCTGCGCGTCAGGTAGTTCTGCTGCTGCTTCAGGAAGATGGCCGGACACCCGTCCGGCGCACCCTGCAGGGTGATCCGGTGTACCGCGGCCCAACCCGACTTGCGCCGGTTGACCCCGTCGGCGGGCTCGCGGCACTGCGCCCAGGCCGACGCGAAATCCGTGATTCCGGCTTGCCGCAGGCTGCTGTCCCAGGCTGGCGCCACCCACCAGGTATCACTCACGGCCTTCGAAGAACTTCAGGATCTTGCGGATGCGCTCGCGATCGGCCGGCTCGGTGCGCCGCTTGTTGGCATACATCAGGTAGAAACGCAGGCGCTGCGTCTGGCTGAGCGTGGTCCTCGCGACCTTGTCCAGGCAGGCAAGGTCCTTGATGACGCCACGTTCCACCAGCGGACCGGGCACCTTGCGGCCGGACGGGCAGTCGATCAGGTACACGCGCGGCACACCCTCGACGTGCACGAGGATATTGCGCCACTTCAGGTCGGTGTGGATGAAGTTTTCCTCGTGCAGTGCCAGCGCGTGCCGCGCCACCTGCACGCTGACCGTCCTCACCCAGTTGGGGTCGCGGAATTTCTCGAACCCGCGCTTTGCGAGCGCGGCGAGATCCTCGGTGCCGGCCAGTTCCTCGGTGATGAGGGCACCGCGCTTGAACACGCCACGGTCGTACTCCTGCCCGTAGCCGACCACCGGGGCGGTGGGGATACCGAGTTGCTCGAAGTAGAGGAGATTCTCCCACTCGGCGCGGATGCGCGTCCGCCCGACGTAGCGCCGGACCCGCTTGCCAGCCGCCCAGTAGCGCTTAACGAAGTAGCGCGTGTCGCCAACCGTGACGCGCACCACCTGGCTGATGCGGTCGCGTGCCATTTCGTCCCCATCGACGGCGAATACCTTGTTCAGGTCGGAAAAGGCCGCCTGGATCTCCTCACGCCGATAGCGCGGCACCAGTCGCCACGAGTGCGCCATGTCAGCGCCCCCCGCCCGTGGCGGCCTGCGGATCCCGGCCGTGCTGCTTGCGGTACAGCGCGATGGCGCGTTCCTCGACGGCCGCCCAGAATGAGGCGTCCTTTTCCAGCGTGTCGCGCAGGGCACAGTTGCGGTAGCCGCGCATGAAGCGGTACAGGTCGCGCCGGGTCAGTCCGATGTCCATCGCGGAAAAATACAGCCCTCCGACGTCCTTGACCACCCAGCGCACCGGCGTCTGCGCCCGCATCTGTGCCCGGTGCAGGTCGATCAGGTGCAGGTGGAAGGATTCCGGCGCCACGGCATCGCGCCCGCCCCGCACGTCGAGCAGGAAATGGCAGATATAGAAATCCCGGTGATTGATGCCGTTCTCGTGCATCTGCCGGCTCATCCAGGCGACGCGATCGATCAGCGCGCGTTTCAGTGCCACGGGCGGCGGCCGCTCCGGCCAGTCGCGGCAGTAGTCCTCCAGGCTCTCGGTGGCGTCCAGTTCCTCGGTGATGATGAATGAATGCTGCCGCGCCGGATTGCGGCCACGCAGGCCGAAGGCGACCGCGCGCATGGTCTGAACGCCCAGTTCGCGCAGGCGTGCCAGCGCGCGCCACTCG
Source organism: Pseudomonadales bacterium (assembly GCA_041682035.1). GTDB lineage: Bacteria > Pseudomonadota > Gammaproteobacteria > Pseudomonadales > JBFGWM01 > JBFJWR01. Next base: position 8,040 of record JBFKKR010000055.1, read on the forward strand.
TTACTGGCGCCGAGCACCGGCAGGCGCATCAGCAGCAGGTTCTTGAGAATCTCCAGCCAGCCCACCCCACGGTGAATCTTCACGAAGTAACCACGGCCGGCCATCTCGAAGCGCAGCGTCTTGCGCGCCTCCAGCGCGCGGTACACCTTGCCTTCCAGTTGCTCGACCTCGACGAAGGGGTCCCGGCCGGCCCAGGCGCTGGCAAAGGGTTCATCCAGCGAGATCACTTCCTTCATGATTTCTTCCGCCGTCCCACTTCCTCGATCAGGTCCGCGGCGGTGTCCGGCATGCTGTACAGGTCCGCCGTTCTGCCGAATGCCCGGCCGTTGTCCCGCCACTGCGCGCGCTCCGGCGAGTCCAGCATCTCCACCAGTTTGCGGTTGAGCAGGTCCTGGTCGAACGGCGCGGGCAGCACGTACCCGGCCCGCGCCTCGGCGATGTAGTGTGCGTAACCGCAGACCTCGGTCACCAGCACCGGCAGGCCCGCGACCACCGCCTCCAGCAGCGCTGTGCCCGTGTTCTCGCTGTAGGCCGGATGAATCAGCAGGTCGGCGCCAAGCAGGAAACGGGGCACGTCATCGCGGCCCATCAGGAACTCGACCCGGTCGTGCAGGCGGTAGCGCCTGATGAGCCGCCGGAACGGTCCCGGATTCCCCTGGCCGATGATGAAGAAGCGCGTGCGCCGCGCCTGCTCCTCCGGCTGCTCGCCCAGCGCGACCAGCGCGCGGTCCAGGCCCTTGGTGCGGAATCCGGAGCCGATCATCAGCACCAGCCGCTGCTCCTCGCCGAGACCGAACTCCGCCCGGAACGCGGCGCGGCGCGCGTCCGCATCGGCCGGCGCCATGCGATCACGCGAGATGCCCGGCGGCAGCAGGTGAAAGCGTTCCGGCTGGGTGCCGTAATACTGCCGGTAGACCGGGATCTGCGGCGCCGCGATCATCAGGATTTCCGTTTTCGAAGCGGGCGAGAACACGGCCTCCTCGTACTCGCGGAACTTCCTGTAACGGCTGCTGCGCCGGTACAGGCGCGAGCGCTGTTCACGCGCACGTGCCTCGAAACAGGGGTCGGCCGCGTAGTACACGTCCAGGCCGTCCATCTTGCTGAAGCCGACCACCACGTCCGCCGGCGCCGCCCGCAGTGACTCGCGCACGTCGCGGAAGAACTCCTGGTTGCGGCGATGGTTGGACAGGGCCTTCGGGTTCAGTTCGTGGATCTCGAAACCGGCGGGCCGCTCTCCCTCCCAGACCATGGTGTAGACGCGCACCGCGTGGCCGCGCTCCTGGCAGATGCGCGAGATGCGCAGGAAATCGCGCTGCAGTCCGCCGAACGGAAAGTACTTGGTCAGACAGAAGGCGATCTGCATAGGGTTCCGCCGGTTCGGGGACGGGCTGGTGCCGGATCAGCGCAGCAGGGGCTGCGCACTGGCCCACACGTGGTCGGGGTTAAGCGTAGCAAAACAGGGCGGCACAACGTGGAAGCGCTCGCCGTCCAGTTCGTCGTCCAGCGGCGCACCCCGGTACTTGCACTTGCGGCTCATGCACGGCGCGCACGCCAGCTCGGAAGCCAGGTGCACCTGGTTGCGCCCTTCCGCACCGGTCAGCCCCGGATTGGTCGGGCCGTACAGCGACACGGTCGGCGTGTTCATCGCTGCTGCCAGGTGACACAGCCCGGTGTCGACAGCGATCACCACGCGGGCGCCGGCGAGCACCCCGGCGATGCCGGACAGCGACAGGCGCGGCAGCACGTGGGCGTGGCCATGGCTGGCCGCGGCGATCCGTCCGGCGCGTTCGCGTTCCGCCTCGTTGCCCCAGGGCAGCTGCACGCCGAGGCCGGCCTCCCCCGCCAGCCGGCTGAGCCGGATCCAGTACGCCTCCGGCCAGTGCTTGGTGTCCCAGGTGGTGGCGTGCAGGAACACGACGTAATCGCCCGACACCTCGCTCGCCGGCAGGCGGCTGAAATCGACACCGTAATCCACCGGTGAGCCGGGCACCGGGTAGGCAAAGGCCTGTGCGAACAACTGGCGCAGGCGGGTGACAGCGTGGATCCCCTTCGGAACGTCATAGCCATGGTCATAGACGCGCGCCGCGATCGCCTCGCGCGCGGAGGCACGGTCGAAGCCGACCTTGCGGCAACGGGCGTGCCGGACCAGGAAGGCGCTTTTGAGCAGGCCCTGGGCGTCGATGGCGAGATCGTAGTCCCCGTCGCGGATGCGGGCCTTGAATGCCGCCCACTCTCCGCTCTTCCAGGTCTCGCGCAGGTTCTTGCGCCAGCGCCGCACCGCCACCGGCAGCACCCGGCCCACCGCCGGGTGCCAGGCCGGGATCTCCTGGAAATTCTCCTCCACCACCCAGTCGAAGCGGATACCCGGCACCGCGTGCATGGCGTCGGTGAGCGCCGGCAGCGTGTGGATCACGTCCCCCAGCGAGGAGGTCTTGACCAGCAATACCCGCAGCGGGCGGCTCATGCAGCCGGCACCAGCTCGTTCAGCGCGGCAATGACGCGCGCCGGGGCCAGTTCCGTCAGGCAGCGGTAGCGCTGCTCGGTCAGTGGGCACTCGCGCTGGAAACAGGGACTGCATTCCACGCCGGTGCGCTCGATGCGCACGCGCTCTCCGAGCGGAGGCGTGAAGCCCGGCGAGGTGGATCCGTAGACCACCACCAGCGCCCGGCCCAGGGCGGCGGCGATGTGCATCAGCCCGGAGTCGTTGCTGACCACGGCATCGGCCACCGAGAGCAGGTCCACGGCATCGGCGAGTTCGGTGCGCCCGGCCAGGTCCTGCACCTGGTCGCGCTGGTCATCGGGCAGCGCCGCGGCAATCTCCCCCGTGACCGGCTGGTCGTTCTTCGAACCGAACAGCCAGACCTGCCAACCGGCCGCGAGCCGTTCGGCGGCGACGGCGGCGTAGTGCGCCGCCGGCCAGCGCTTGGCCTCGCCGAACTCGGCGCCGGGGCAGAGCGCGAGCACCGGGCGTTCATCCTGCAGCGCGAAACGCGCACGCGCCGCGCTCACGTTGCCCGCGTCGACCGTCAGCGCCGGCGGCGGGATCGGCCGCGGAAACGGGTTGCCGTCCGGCACCGCCAGCGCGACGAAGCGCTCGATCATCAGCGGGTAGCGCAGCTTGTCGAGCCGGCGCGCGTCGTTCAGCAGGCCGTAGCGCTGCTCGCCCACCCAGCCGGTGCGTCGCGGAATGCGCGCCAGCAGCGGGATGAGCGCGGATTTCAGTGAGTTGGGCAGCACGATGGCCCAGTCGTAGCGGCTGGCACGTAGCTGACGGGCCAGCGCCCGGCGGTCCGCGAGGCGGACCTGGCCGTGCCCGACCGGCATGTCGATGGCCCGGTTCACCTCCGGCATGCGCGCCAGGATCGGGCGGCTCCAGGCCGGCGCGAGCACGTCGATCTCCGGCCAGTGACCATGAAAGATACGCTTCAGGGTGATGAACAGGGTCTGCGCCATCACCATGTCACCCACCCAGGACGGCCCGACGACCAGGATTTTCAGGGATCGGCTCATGCGCGGCGCCAGCAGCGGGGACTGCTGGAAATCATAGCAGCATCAACGGCTAGCGAACCGGGGTCAGCCACTCCGGGTGCTGTTCGCGCTGGCCGGCGACCTGGTCGAAAAACATCGACTGCAGCTGCGCGGTGATCGGGCCGCGATCGCCGCCGCCGATGGCGCGGCCGTCGAGTTCGCGGATCGGCAGCACTTCGGCGGCGGTGCCGGTGAAGAAGGCCTCGTCGGCGATGTAGACCTCGTCGCGCGAAATGCGCTTCTCGTGCACCGTCAGCCCGAGCTCAGCCGCGAGCCTGAAGGTCGTGTCGCGGGTGATGCCGTCCAGGCAGGAGGTCAGTTCCGGCGTGTAGAGCGCGCCGTCGCGGACGATGAAGATATTCTCGCCACTGCCCTCGGCGACATAGCCCTCCGGGTCCAGCAGCAACGCCTCCTCGCAGCCGGCATCCAGCGCCTCGCGCAGGGCCAGCATGGAATTGATGTAGTGCCCGTTGGCCTTGGCCTTGCACATGGAGATGTTGACGTGGTGGCGCGTGTAGGACGACGTGCGCACGCGGATGCCGTGATCGCGCGCCTCCGGCGCCATGTAGGAGGGCCAGCTCCAGGCCGCCACCATGACGTGCACGCGGAGGTTGTCCGCGCGCAGCCCCATGCCCTCGGAGCCGTAAAAGCACATCGGCCGGATGTAGGCGGACTCGAGACCGTTCTCGCGTACCGCCGCCTTCTGCGCCTCGTTCAGTTCGTCGCTGGAGTAGGGGATCTGCATGCGCATGATGTGGGCGGAGCGGAACAGCCGGCGGGTGTGCTCCGCGAGCCGGAAAATGCAGGCGCCGCGCGGCGTGGCGTAGGCACGCACGCCCTCGAACACGCCCATGCCGTAATGCAGCGTGTGGGTGAGCACGTGAACACGGGCATCGCGCCAGGGCACCAGTTCGCCGTCCAGCCAGATCAGTCCGTCCCGGTCCGCCATGTTGGGAGCTGCTGCCATCGCCTCTTTTCCTACCGTTCCTGTCCGCTGTTCATCATCCACCCGGCGCTTTCAGAGAGCCGGTCTCCATGAGCCGGTTCCAGAGCCTGCAAACATCATCGCGGCACCCGGTGAAAGGCTCTGCCGGCACGCGCGCGGGACGCTGCTGCAGGGCCTGCCGGTGCATCTCCATGCGATAGGCCTTGTACGCCTCGATCAGGCATTCGGCGTCCGCGGCATCCACCAGTCCGGAGGACGCCAGGCTCTCGATGATACGAATATTGTCCGACCACTCCAGCAGCGCCGGATGTTCCCGGGCCCAGGCCAGCACGCAGTATTGCACCATAAATTCGATATCCACGATACCTCCGGCGTCCTGCTTGAGGTCCATCTGGTGGCCGTCCGCCGACCTGCCGGCCAGCGCCTCGCGCATCTTGTCGCGCATGGCGCGCACCTCCGCCAGCAGTTCCGCGGCATCGCGCTCGCGCGCCAGGATGTCGCGCCGCACCTGCTCGATCTCCCGGCACAGCGACTCGTTCCCGGCGACGCAGCGGGCCCGCACCAGCGCCTGGTGCTCCCAGGTCCAGGCATCCTCCTGCTGGTAGCTGCGGAACCCACCCAGGCTGGCGACCAGCAGGCCGGAAGCGCCGGAGGGCCGCAGGCGCACGTCGATCTCGTAGAGCGGCCCGGCGTGCGTGCGGATGCTGAGCAGGTGCAGGATGCGCTGCGCCATGCGGGTGAACCAGGTGCTGTTGTCGATGCTGCGGCGTCCCTGGGCGTCGCCCGCGGACACGCCGCCGGGATCCGCCTCGTAGACGAAAACCAGGTCGAGGTCGGACCCGTAACCCAGCTCGATGCCGCCGAGCTTGCCGTAGGCGACGATGGCGAAGCCGGGCTGGGCGCCGTCGCGCCCGGAGGGCTCTCCATGACGCGCGGACATCGTGCGCCAGGCCATCTTCAGCACGGTGTCGAGGATGACCTCGGCGATCCAGGTCAGGTAGTCGCTGACCTTCATCAGGGGCAGCGTGCCCACCACCTCGGAGGCCGCCACGCGCAGCACGTGCGACTCCTTGAAATAGCGCAGGCACTCCAGTTGCTGTTCCTCGTCGTCCTCCGGCACCCGCAGCAACTGCTGGCGCAGTTCCTCGCGCAGCGCCTGCAGTCCGGGCGGGCTGTAGAGCTCCTCGGTGTTGAGCAGTTCGTCGAGCAGCGCGGGCGTATCGGCCAGTTCCGCCGCGATCCACGGGCTCGCCGCGCAGAGCCGCACCAGCTGGCTGCGCGCGCCCGGGTTCTCCTGCAGCAGCACCAGGTAGGCGGTGCGCCGCAGCACCGCGTTCAGCAGCGGCAGGATGCGCTCCAGCGTCTCCGCCGCGTCCACCTGCTCGCTCTGGCGCAGGATCTCCCCGATCAGCACCGGCAGGAAGGCGTCCAGGCGTTCCCGCCCCACCGCCTGCATGCGCTGCACGCGGTCGGAGTGGCGGAACGCCTCCAGCATCCCGGTGAATCGCGCCGGGTCCTGGCAGCCGTGCTGCGCCAGCAGCCGGCGTGCCTCACCCGTACCGAGCGCGTGGTTCCAGACTGCCTGCCATTCTTCGCCGTGCGATCCGTCCCCGCCCGCGCCCGCATCGTGCTGCTCCGGCTCGATGATATCGGCAAAGCAGCCGTGCACGACCGCGCGCACCCGCTCGAGCTCCGCCAGGAAGCTTTCGACATCGCCATATCCGCGCGTGAACGCCACCCGCAGGCGCGACAGGTGATCGCGCGGCAGCGCCTGGGTCTGGCGGTCGGCGATGGCCTGGATGGCGTGCTCGGTGTTGCGCAGGAACCGGTAGGCCTCCTGCAGGGCGGACGCGGTCTCCGGCTCGAGGTCGCCCTCCGCCGCGAGCAGATCGAGCATCGGCAGCAGCCGCACATCCTGGTAGCGGCGGTCGCGGCCGCCACGGATCAGTTGAAAGGCCTGCACGATGAACTCGACCTCGCGGATACCGCCACGGCCGAGCTTCACGTCCTCCTGCAAGCCCTTGCGGCGGACCTCCTGGTTGATCAGCCGCTTCATGTCCCGCAGGGATGCGATCACACCGAAATCGATGTAGCGCCGGTAGACGAAGGGCCGCAGCCGCCGCATCAGGTCCTCGACCTGGGCCGGCGCGCCGGTGACCGCGCGCGCCTTGATCAGCGCGTAGCGCTCCCACTCCCGGCCCTGCTCCTCGTAGTACTCCTCGGCCGCGTCGAAATGCATGGCCATCGGGCCGCTGTCGCCGTACGGGCGCAGGCGCATGTCCACCCGGAAGACGAACCCGTCCGCGTCCACCTGGTGCAGCGCGGCGATCAGCGCCTGCCCCTGGCGGATGAAGAACTGCTGGTTGTCGATGTCGCGCCGGCCGTCCCGGGTTGCGCCGCCCTCCGGAAACAGGAACATCAGGTCGACATCGGAAGAGACATTCAGCTCCATGGCGCCCAGCTTGCCCAGCGCCAGGATCACCAGCCGCTGTGGCGCCCCGGAGCGGCCGCACGGCGTCCCGAACTGCGCCTCGTGCGCGCGGTAGGTGCTCTCATCGGCGTAGCGGATGCAGGCGTCCGCCAGCAGGGACATGTCGCGAACAGTCTGTTCGAGGGTCGCGCGCCGCGCAAGGTCGCGCCAGACGATGCGCAGCATCTCGCGCCGGCGGAACGCCCGCAGCCGGCGATGCAGGGCGGCGGTGTCCGTTTCCGGCCCGCTGCCCAGCCGCTCCCGGTAGCCGTCGTCCGGGTAGTCCAGGAACAGGTCGCCGCCGTCCAGCAGTTCCACCCAGGTGTCCGGGTTTTGCAGGCAGGTCTCGATCAGGAAGTCGCTGCCCGACCAGACGGTCGCCAGTTCCCGCGCGAACCCGTCCGGCAGGCCGGCATCGATATCCGGCAGGCCGGCTTCCTGCAGGCGCACCCAGCCGTGGCGCACGATCCCGGCGAGTTCCTCGGGCAGGTGACTGGTGTCCGGCTCCGGTATGTTCACGCCCTGTTTTCCCCTGCTGGCAGCCCGGCCGCAATCTCCGGATAATCCCCGGACATTCCCCACGGCACCCTGCAAAGATGAATGTGCTGAGCTTCGTGCGCAAGCGGTCCCTGCGCCATCGCCATCATTCGATCGACGAATACCTGCTGCTGCCCCGCATCCGGCGCTCGGCCGGGCTGCTTGCCTGCCTGCTGCTGCTGCACGCGGTGGCCATGATGGCGTTCGAGAGCTTCAGTTTCGGCGAGGCGCTGTGGCTGACCTTCACCACCATCACCACGGTCGGATACGGCGACATCAGCGCCACCACCGCGGCCGGCCGCGTTGCCACCGTCGGTCTGATCTACATGGTGGGGATCACCCTGCTGGCGACGGTTGCCAGCGACTATATCGACTACCGGATCACCCGGCGCGAACGCATGCAACGCGGACACTGGAGCTGGCAAATGCAGGATCACATCGTTTTCATCAATGCCCCGCGCCTCAACGGCGAGCAGTATTTCCACCGCGTGGTGACGCAGTTGCGCATCAATCCGGAATACCGGGAGAAACCGGTGGTGCTGCTCTCTGACGTTTTCGAGAACGGCCTGCCACCGAGCCTGACGGACCTCGGCATGGTGCACAGCTCGGCCTCGCCCGACTCACCGCAGGGGCTGGACTCGGTCAGCGTGAACAGCGCCCAGCACATCGTCATCCTGGCGCGCGACGAGTACGACGAACAGTCCGACAGTCTCACCTTCGCCATCGCCCACCGGCTGAACGGCCGCGGACTGGCCGGCCGGACCATGGCGGAGTGCGTGCTCGACGAGAACCGCGCGCGGCTGCAGACGCTGGGCATCCGGTCCATCCTGCGGCCGATCCGCTCCTACCCGGAGATCATCGTGCGCGCGATCACTGCGCCGGGCACGGAGGTGGTACTGGAAAACCTGTTCACCTATGGTGGCGACCATGCGCGCCGCTACGAGGTCTACACGCGGGGCCGGACCTGGGCCGAGATCGTGCGCCGGCTTACGGAAGCCGATCTCGGCACCCCGATGGCCTACATCAACGACCAGTTGCAGGTCATCTGCCAGCCCCACGCCGCCGAAACGGTGAACGGGGTCGCGCTGATCGTGATCGTGCGCGAGGAACGCATTCCGGCGCCCGCCGAGGTGGTGCGGGCACTGGACTGAGCGCTAGCCGCAGACGCGCGCGATCTCCGCCTGGGCATCGCGCGCTGCCTGCACCGGGTCTTCGGCCTGCAGGATCGGCCGGCCCACCACGATGTAATCAGCGCCGTTTGCGAACGCCTCGGCGATTGTCACGACACGTTTCTGGTCATCGGTGTTGGCCACCGGCCGGATGCCCGGGGTGACGATGGTGAGCTGGCCCGGCAGCCGCTCACGCAGCCGCGCGGCCTCCTGCCCGGAACAGACCACGCCGCGGCAGCCGATCTCCAGCGCCCGGCGGGCGCGCGAGAGCACCAGCGTTTCCGGATCGCAGCGGAAACCAAGATCATCGAGATCGCCCTGGTCCAGGCTGGTCAGCACCGTCACTGCGAGGATGCCCAGTTCGTCGCCGCCGGCCTCCACCGCCGCACGCAGCATGGCGTCGTTGCCGTGCACCGTGACGAACGTCGCGCCGCAGCCCCGCAGTTGCCGCACCGCCGCCGCCACCGTGCGCGGCACGTCGAAGAATTTCAGGTCGACGAACACCTTGCAGCCGCGATCGTTCAGCCACTGCAGCAGTTCGAAATAACCCGGCGCCATGCACAGCTGCAGGCCGAGCTTGTAGAACGAAACGGTGTCGCCGAGCCGCTCCACCCACGCGCGCGCCTCTGCGGCGCTGTCGACGTCGAGGGCGAGGATGAGGCGGTCCCGGATGCTGATCGAAAGATTTGAATGCTTGTCTGCCATGATTGCCGAATTCTCGCGCATAGCTTTCAGGGAGTCCGCGCCGGTGACGCGTTTGCCGTGTGTCTGTCGCGAGCGGTACATGGATGTACATTAGCGAGCGACAGCCACATTCGGAGCCGCCATGGATGGCGGCGGAGATTTAGGCAAACGCGTCACCGGCGCGGGCGACCCCTGCGATGATCGCAGGCAGCTAACCGTTGTAGATCAGCCCGCCACGTACCTGATAGTCGCGGAGGATAACGACTGCCGCGTCGCGTTGCACGTCTTCCTGCACATCGATCCCTGCGTCAATGAGGCCCTGTTGCCAAGGCTGTGGCTTGCAGCCTTCGTCGAATCCGATTGCGCGCACATCCTCGTCGCGGGCCGCGCACACCAGTGACCGGACCCCCGACCAGGGGATGGCGCCCAGGCACATGGCGCACGGGGCGGCGCTGCTGACCAGTTCGCAATCACGGCCGGCGTCGCCGAGGTTCCAGTGGTCGAGCGCCTGCTGTGCCAGCAGCAGCGCGACCATCTCCGCATGGAGCAGGGAGCACTGTTCGGGCTCGACGAGATTGACGCCTGCCGCGAGCAACTCGCCGGAGCCCCGATCGAAAACCGCCGCCGCGAAGGGGCCGCCGGTGCCCTCGGCGACCTGCTGGCGGCAGGTCGTCAACACCCAGGCCATCCGCGCATCGGGATCGGGCAAGGCGGCGCTTGCCGATGACTTGAACCGTGCCTGCAGCCAGGCCGGCAAGTCCAGCCGCAGGCTGCTCACAGACCCCGCAGCACGTTCAGCAGATCGCGGTAATCACGCGCCCTTGCGTAGTCCTCGGCGGTATACCCCTGTTCGTTGGGAATGCGCGGATCGGCCTTGAATTTCATCAGGGTCTTCGCGACCTCGATGTGGTTGCCCAGCGCCGCCTTGATCAAGGGTGACTCGCCACGTTCGTCCTGGCAGTTCACCGCCGCGCCCTCCTCGATCAGCCTGGCCACCAGCTTCACGTCACCGGAGCCGGCCGCCACCAGCAGCTTGTACTCCATGTGCTCGAGTTCCTTGGTGATCTCGGAGTTGACGATCAGCATTGGCAGTTCGCTGCGGCAGTAGCGGCACAGGATGGCCTCGGCCTTCACGAACTCGGCGCAGTACGGGCACTTGCGTTCCACCACGTGACCGTCGGAGAAAGCCTGCGTATGCACGATGGCACGGCTGACGTGCTTGGCAGTGTAACGGCTGATGCCCACCAGGCCGACCGTGACACCCACCACGATCAGGATGATGCCGCCCAGCGGCGACGCCACCATGTAGAGAACTATGCCGAAGAGCAGCACGATGCTGCCGGTAATCAGAATCGCCATGACGTTTTCCCGGGCCGCTCGGGGATGGGCCGGACCCATCCTGCGCTACAGCATAGCAACTGCCCCGAACCTGCCGCGAAGCACTTTCAAATCAACGGTTTGTCCCGAACCCGGAATGTACTATGTTGAATGGGTGTACAAGGATTGGACACCACCATGGCCAAGGAAGAAGCCGCTGAGGCGCCGGAACTCTCCGACAGCGAGCGCATCGCCCTGCTCGAGAAGAGGGTCGGCTTTCACCGCCTGCTGGTGGTCATCCTCGGCGCGCTGACCCTCATCCTGCTCTCCAGCGTGATCACCGGCGTCATCGTGCTCAACGCGCAGATCAGCAAGATCGAGGTCCCGGCGGCGGATGACACCGCGGGCGCGCCGGCCACCCCCGGCCAGCTCGGCAAGGACCAGCTGGCGCTGAAAAAGGAACAGGAGGCACTGGCGGAACGGCTGGCCGAAATCGAGACGGCGCTCGCCTCCCAGGGGACCATCGAGAACATCGACCAGGTGCGCGGCATGGCGAAGATCCTGCGTGAGCAGGAGAACGACTACCGCACCGTGATGCTGAGCCTGCGGGCCGGCATGCGGGACCTGTCGAGAATGGTGCCCGGCTCCCGCACCTGGCTGGAGGAATACGAGGAGCGCATGAACCGCAGCATCGAGGCGTCGCGCCAGCGCGAAGGTCGCCTGCAGGGTTACCTGGCGCTGCCGGAGGAACAGGCGGCCCCGTAGGTCGGCTGCAGGTCAATTTGTAGGTCAGACTCCAGTCTGACATTGTAAGGCTGAAGCCTTACCCACGTGCTCCGTCAGGCTGAAGCCCTGCCTGCGTCCTCAACCGGGGGTTGTTCCGCGCTGCTCGATCTGCGCCAGTTCGAGCAGCTGGCGCTCCACCTCGGCGACCAGTTCGTCGCGCCGTTCCGGGCCGTAGTCCGCTGCCCGCACCGGCGTGCCGAAATGCACTTCGACGGAGCGCCCGAGGCTGATCGAGAGGGTGTCGGCCGGCAGGATCTCCTTGGCGCCGCGTATGCCCAGCGGCAGGATGTGCGCATTGGTGTCCAGCGCCAGCATGAAACCGCCCTTCTTCAGCGGCGCGAGCTTGCCGTCGCGGGACCGCGTACCCTCCGGCGCGATCCATACCATGATGCCCTCTTCCATTTTCTCGCGCGCCAGCGCCAGGTCCTTCACCGCCTGGTGCCGGTTGTGCCGGTCGATGAAGATGAAATCGGTCGCCCGCATGGCCCGCCCCCAGACCGGGAACGTCGAAAGCTCCTTCTTCGCCACCATGCGCACGGTGCGCGGCAGCAGCGCCTGGAACGAAATCGGGATGTCGTAATGGGAGGAGTGGTTGCACATCACCACGTAGCGCTCGCCCGGTTGCTGCACGAAACCGTTCTCGAACACTTTCAGCCGGAGGTCGACCAGTTGCAGCAGGCGCCCCGACCAGTCGTCAGCCCGGCCGTCGGCGTATTCCCGCGTCAGTTTTCCCAGCGCCAGCATGAACAGGCACTGGAATGAGACCTTCAGCGTGGAGAGAACGGTGGCGACAAGCACCCACAGCCAGCGCAGGAAGCCGGTCTCACGGACATGTTGCAGGTCAAGTATGGGGGCACGCATCAGTGCAGCTTCAATCTCCGCCCTACTGCGATCAAGGTTAGACAATCACTCGGCGGGCTCAACCCGCAGGATCATCTCCGTGCTGCCCACCACCCGCACGCGGGTCCCGGCCGGCAGGTCCGGACCCTCCACGTCCCAGTTGCTGTCGTCCACGCGCAACTTCCCGCGGCCGTTCACCAGCGCCTCGCTCAGCACCAGCACGCGCCCGGTGTAGGAAGCCGCCCGCTGGTTCAGGAACGGCTGGTCGACCTGCTTCGGATGCAGGCGGATGTGGCGGCGCCAGAGCACCAGCGACACCACCGACCCGATGGCGAAAACCAGGGCCTGCAATTGCCAGGGCATGCCGGGGAAGAACACCAGCAGGCTGCCGGTGACGATCGCCGCGATGCCGGGCCACAACAGGTAGCCGCCGAAGCCGATCACCTCGCCGATCAGCAACAGCAGGCCAAGGGCAAACCAGTGCCAGAAAACCAGTTGGGAGAACATCGCGGCCACCCCCCCGGGTCAGGCAGACTTGCGGTCTGCAAACAGGTTGTTGGCAATCTCGCCGATGCCGGCGATCGAGCCGATCACGCCCGCGGTTTCCATCGGCATCAGCACGATCTTGGCGTTCTGCGCGGTCCCGATCGCCTGCATCGCTTCAACGTACTTCTGCGCGACAAAGTAGTTCACAGCCTGCATATCCCCCGCGGCGATGGCCTCTGAAACCATGCGGGTGGCCTTGGCTTCTGCCTCGGCGGCACGCTCCCGGGCTTCCGCTTCGAGGAATGCCGCCTGCCGCTCGCCTTCCGCGGTGAGGATGGCCGCCTGCTTCTCCCCATCGGCGGTCAGAATCTCGCTCTGCTTGCGGCCTTCTGCCTCCAGAATCTGCGCGCGCTTCAGGCGCTCCGCCTTCATCTGGCTGGCCATCGCTTCAACTAGGTCAGTCGGCGGCGAAATATCCTTGATTTCGATACGCGTGACTTTCACACCCCAGGGATTCGTTGCATTGTCCACTGTATGCAGCAGGCTGGCGTTGATCTGGTCGCGCTGCGAAAGCATCTGGTCGAGTTCCATGGAA
>JBFKKR010000056.1:0-20812 GCA_041682035.1 Pseudomonadales bacterium
CTGCTCGCCTGCACCGTGATGCAGATCGAGCCGGCGCTGACGCTCGGCATCATGCTCTGTGCACTGACGCCGGGCGGCGGCGTCGGGACGCTGCTCACCGACCGCGCCGGCGGGGACGTCAGCATCTCGGTGACGCTGATGATCCTCTGCGCGCTGCTCTCCATCCTGATGACACCGCTGCTGATCGGCTGGAGCGCCGGCCAGCTCGCCGTCGACGTCAGCGGCAACCTCTACCTGCAGTTGTTCCTTGTGTTCCTCTGTTTCCAGTTGCTGCCGCTGTTCGCCGGCATGCTGGTGCGACATCGGCAGCCTGAACGCGCGCAACGCTGGAAGCCGGTGATCGCAAAGATCGCCTTCGCACTGCTGATCGGCATCACGGCCGCCTACATCTGGCTGCGCGGCGCGGTGCTGGGCGAGGGCCTGCACGTGCTGTTCACCGCCACCGTGATCTCGCTGTTCGCCTACGGCCTGCCGATGTGCTGGCGCTACCGCGCCGAGGGCGCGCGCCGGGCCTACATGCTCACCACCGGCGTACGCAATCTCGCCCTGTCGCTGGTGCTGGTTTCCACCGTCTTCGCCGGGCAGGACGAGGTGCTGTTCGGGCTGCTCGGGTACGGCCTGATGATGTTCCTGGTCGGGATCCCCTGCGCCGAGTACCTGCGCGCCCGGCCGGTCACGGCGCCAGCAGACGGCGCCAGGCCGCCGGATGCATGAAGGCACCGAACAGCAGGCCGGGGGCGAGCACGAGAGGCAGGTCCAGCAGCAGGCGGGTCGGCGGCATCGCGCCGAGCAGGATCTCTGCCACGTGTTCGAGCGCGTGCAGCACCATGAACAGCGCCACCAGCACGAACACGGCACGGCGCTCGGCAGGGCGTTGCATCACCCACGCCAGTGCGCCGCCCATCAGCAGGTAGACCACGCCGACGTCACGGATGAAATGGCCGTTGGGGCTGCCGGTGTCTTCCAGCGCAACCGGCAGTACCCGGAACCAGTGAAACGCATCGCCGAGCATCCACAGCCCGTTCGCGACCATGGTGACGGCAGTAAGGACGAAAACGCTGCGAAAGAACATCCCGGCGTTCATGCGTCCAGTGAGCCGGCGCTCCGCGCCCGGCGCGCCCACTGCACCATCATGCCGGACGGTACGAACAGCATGCCGGCGGCTGTCAAGCCATCGCGACAGCCGAACCCGACGGATTCCTCCTGCATGTGCGCGTCTCCCGCCGGGTCAGAGCAGGGCCGCCGCCAGCACCAGGATGCCGGCCAGCTCGAACAGGTAGCAGACGCCCGCACCGACCTGCCGGAAGCGGAACACCGGCGCCAGCATGCCGTAGGCGTGCATCACCCGCGAGACGGTGAAGCCGATCACCAGCCCGCCCTGCAGGCCGCCCGCGACCTGTTCCAGCGCGGCGGCGGCGGCGATCAGGCCGAACAGCAGCGTGTGCTCCACGCCGTTGGCGTGGGCGCGGATGGCGCGCCGCATCGCCCGGTTGTCGCCATCCCCGTTGGCGATCTTCAGCGTCATGCGCAGGCGCGAGACATTCATCGCCAGCAGCGTCACCAGCAGACCGTTGAGCACCACGAACAGCGTGAACCAGGTCATGCGCGGTCCTTCGCGGCCAGCAGCACGCCGGCATGGTCCACCAGCTGGCCGGGCGCCCCCGCCTCCAGCTGCGCGCGCAGTTCCGGCGGCACCGCCTGCTTCTCGCCGGTGCTGGGACGGAACACCACGTAGACGATCTTCGCCGTGGCCAGGATCTCGTCCTCGCCGTGGCGGCTGAACGTGCAGGCGAAGCGGAAGGAGGTCCGGCCGACGTGCTCGCACTGTACCGCGACGGACAGCACCTCGTCGAAGCGCGCCGGCGCGCGCCAGTCGATCTCGTAGCGCACAACGTGCAGGTCGATGTCGCGCTTCACGAGGTCGGTGTAGTCGCCCCACATCGCGCGCATCAGTTCGTTGACGGCGATGTCGACGTACTCGGCATAGCGGGCGTTGAACACCACCATCTGCGCGTCACACTCGCCGTAACGAACGCGCAGCAGGTAGCGGAAAGGCTCGGTCACGTTCTTTTTCTCCCGCCAGGATGGGTCGGATCAGGACTGCAGGTGCAGCTGCGGCTCGTCCCGGTCGGCCGGATCCCAGGCCGGCGGCATCAGGAAGTACAGCACCTTGTTCTTCCAGTGTTTCGCCGCGCGCGCGTGCCGGAACAGCGACACCCACTCGTGGAAGGCGATCCAGACCGGGTTGCGGCTGGTGAATTCCTTGCGCAGCCCATACACCACCTTCTCGCCTTCCGGCTCGAAGGTGCCGAACAGGCGGTCCCAGATGATGAAGATGCCGCCGTAGTTGCGGTCCACGTACTGGATGTTGGCGCCATGGTGCACGCGGTGATGCGAGGGCGTGTTCATCACCGCCTCGAACCAGCGCGGCATGCGCCCGACCATCTCGGTATGGACCCAGAACTGGTAGAGCAGGTTGAGTGCGTTGGCGGTCACCACCATCAGCGGGTGGAAACCGACCAGCACCAGCGGCAGGAAGAACCAGACCTTGAAGAAGGGGCCGGTCCAGGACTGCCGCAGCGCGGTCGAATAATTGAAGTAGGTGCTGGAATGATGGTTGACGTGCGCCGCCCAGCCCATGCGCACGCGGTGTCCGAAGCGGTGAAACCAGTAGTAGCAGAAGTCCTCCGCGAGGATGAGTGCCGCCCAGGCCCACCAGGCATCCACCGGCACCTCGAAAAGGTGGAACTGGTAGGCCCAGAAGAGGACCGCCACCGCCACCGTTTTCCAGGCAGCCGCGACGACCAGGTTGCCGACGCCCATCGCCAGGCTGGCGGCCGTGTCGGTCCGCTCGTAGCCCTGGAAAACCGCCTCGCCGCGCCTGCGGGCGAGGTGCATGAGCAGCAGTTCCCCGGCGATGAACGCCAGGAAGATGGGAATGGACCAGTAGATGATCGCGGGCATGACGGCTGGTTCGGAAATCGTCGGATTTGATGACTATAACGTGCCGGCCGGCACGCTGCACAGGGACCCGCCGGGGCGCCCCAGGCCCCGGATTCCGGCACCGAATTCGCTTGAATCGGCACGCAGGCCACGCATAATGGAGCGCTGAATTGAAATCGAAGGAAATACGGAATGAGTGACTTTCTGCTGCGCCTCATGGAACAGCCCGCTTCGCGCAACCTGGTGAAGTCGGTCGGCCTGCCCACCCCGCAGATCCTGGTGCGGGCAACGGGCGGCTACGAAGCCAAGCCGCTGTCCGGCAAGACCGCGCTGTTCGGTGCGGCGAAGGGCGGTTTCGCGAGCAGCGAGCTGGAGAAGCTGCTCGGCGCCTGTGGCGCCACGGTGAAGCGGCAGGCCGGCGAGGCGGATCGTTTCGACGTGCTGGCGTTCGACGCCACCGGTGTGCGCAACGCGCAGGACCTGCGCGCGCTGTACGATTTCTTCCATCCGGTGATGCGCAGCATCAACGCCTGCGGCCGCATCCTCATTCTCACGGGCCTGCCGGAGGCGCAGGACACCGCAGCGGCGGCGGCGGCCATGCGCGGCGTCGAGGGCTTCACCCGCTCCATCGCCAAGGAGGTCGGCAAGAAGGGAGTCACCGCCAACCTGCTGTACGTCGGCGCCGCTGCGGCGGACCGCATCGCCGGACCCGCGCGCTTCTTCCTCAGCCCGCACTCTGCCTTCGTCGACGGCCAGGCGGTGCGCGTGACCGCCGCGGTGAGCGCACCGGAACGCATCGACCTGACCAACACGCTCAAGGGCAAGGTGGCGCTGGTGACCGGCGCCGCCCGCGGCATCGGCGCCGCCACGGCGAAACGCATGGCCGCCGAGGGCGCCCACGTGGTCTGCCTCGACATCCCGCAGGACGAGGAGACCCTGAACGCGACCGCGGCCGAGGTCGGCGGTTCGGCGCTGCCCATGGACGTCACCGATGCCAAGGCGCCGACGGCCATCGCCAGGCACCTTGCCGACAGCCACGGCGGCGTCGATATCGTGGTCCACAACGCCGGCGTCACCCGGGACAAGACGCTGGCGAACATGAAAGAGCAGTTCTGGGACCTGGTCCTGTCCATCAACCTGGGCGCGATCCTCGCCATCGACGAGGAACTGCTCGGCAGCAAGGTCGTGCGCGACAACGGGCGCGTGGTCTGCCTGTCCTCCATCGGCGGGATCGCCGGCAACATGGGCCAGACCAATTACGGCGCCACCAAGGCGGCGCTGATCGGCTACGTCGCGGCGCAGGCGCCGGCCCTGGCGGAGCGCGGCATCTGCATCAACGCCGTGGCGCCCGGCTTCATCGAGACCCGTATGACCGCGGAAATGCCGTTCATGATCCGCGAGGGCGGCCGCCGCATGTGCTCGCTGTCGCAGGGCGGTCAGCCGCAGGACGTGGCCGAACTCATCACCTTCCTTGGCACGCCGGGCGCCTGCGGCGTGACCGGCCAGACCATCCGGGTCTGCGGCCAGAGCCTGATCGGAGCCTGAGATGAGTGTTGCCACTGACCAGCGCATCCACCTCTGGCCGCTGCTGCGCAACATCCTGCGGTTCATGCCGCAGATGGGCCACACGCTGGCCGGCATGGTCGGCCTGGCGCTGAGCAAGCCGGAAAAGGTCAACTCGATCGGCCTGTTGCTCGAGAAGCAGGCACGGCAGCGGCCGGCGGCACCCGCCCTGCGGGCCGGCGACCGCACCTACAGCTACTCGCAGTTCAATGCCGAGGCGAACCGCTTCGCGCACTGGCTCGCCGGCCAGGGCATCGGTCGCGGCGACACGGTCGCGGTGATGCTGGAGAACCGGCCGGAGGCGCTGTTCGCGGTCGCCGGCATCGTCAAGATCGGCGCCATCGCCAGCATGATCAACACCTCCCAGCGCGGCCACGTGCTGGTGCACAGCCTGACCCTGGTGCGGCCGAAGCTGGTCATTGTCGGCGAGGAACTGACCGACGCGCTGCAGGAGGTGCACGCCGAGGTCGCCGGCGGCGACGACCTGCCCTGCGCCTTCCTGCCTGATGACAGCGACGCCTCCGCCCCGGCGGGCTGGACCGACCTGCCCGGCGAACTGGCGCGGCAGTCCATCACCGATCCGCCGGTCACCGCGACCATCACGCTCGGCACCCCGTGCTTCTACATCTTCACTTCCGGCACCACCGGCCTGCCCAAGGCCTCGGTGATGTCCCACCTGCGCTGGATGAAAGGCATGTTCGGGGTCGGCCGCGCCGCCGTGCGGATCCGCCCGGACGACGTCTTTTACTGCCCGCTGCCGCTGTACCACAACAACGCGCTGACGCTGGCCTGGGGCACCGCCGTGGGTGGAGGCGCCTGCCTGGCGCTGGCGCGCAGGTTCAGCGCTTCGCGCTTCTGGGACGAGATTCGCGCCTGCGACGCCACCGTGTTCTGTTATATCGGCGAGCTGTGCCGCTACCTGCTGAACCAGCCGGCCGGGGCCGGTGACCGTTACCACCGCGTGCGGGCCTGCCTCGGCAACGGCCTGCGCCCGGACATCTGGAACGAGTTCAAGGAACGTTTCGGCATCGACCATATCTGCGAGTTCTACGGCGCCAGCGAGGGCAACCTGGCGTTCGTGAACGGCTTCAACATGGATCGCACGGCCGGCTTCTGTCCGCTGTCCTTCGCGGTGGTGGAATACGACGTCGACGCCGATGCCCCGGTGCGCGGCGCCGACGGCCACATGAAGCGCGTGCAACCGGGCGGCTGCGGGTTGCTGATCTGCGAGGTCACCGAGCGCGCGACCTTCGACGGTTACACCGACAAGTCCGCGTCGGAGAAGAAACTGTTCCGCGACGTGTTCGCCGCCGGGGACTGCTGGTTCAACAGCGGCGATCTCGTGCGCGACCAGGGCTTCATGCACATCCAGTTCGTCGACCGTCTCGGTGACACGTTCCGCTGGAAGGGCGAGAACGTCGCCACCACCGAGGTGGAAGCCGCGATCAACGGCTATCCCGGGGTCGAGCACAGCGTCGCCTACGGCGTCGAGATTCCCGGCACCGACGGCCGCGCCGGCATGGCCTGCATCACGATCGCCGGCGACACCGGGGCGTTCGATTTCGCGGCCCTGGCCCGGCACCTGAAGGCGGCGCTGCCCGCCTACGCGGTGCCGCTGTTCCTGCGCTGCCGCGCCGAGCAGGAGATCACCGGCACCTTCAAGTACCGCAAGGTGGAACTGAAAAAGGAAGCGTTCCATCCCGAGCAGGTGGCCGATCCGCTGTACGTCCTGCTGCCGGGCACGGATGCCTACCAGCCGCTGGATCTCTCCCTGCATGCTCGCATCATGCAGGGAGAGATCCGCTTCTGAGAACAGGTGATCCCGTGACCCGCACTGCACTGGTCGTCGAAGGCGGCGCGATGCGGTCCATCTACCCGGCCGGCGTGCTGGACGTGTTCCAGGAGGCCGGGTTCGACCCGTTCCACCGCTGCTACGGCGTGTCGGCAGGCGCGCTCAACCTGACCTCCTTTCTCGCCCGCAAGCACGGCCGCAATTACCGCATCCTCACCGGGCTGGCGGTGCAGCCGGAGTTCATCAGCATGCGCCGCGCCATCCGCCGC
Organism: Pseudomonadales bacterium; assembly: GCA_041682035.1. GTDB lineage: Bacteria > Pseudomonadota > Gammaproteobacteria > Pseudomonadales > JBFGWM01 > JBFJWR01. Next base: position 6,568 of record JBFKKR010000056.1, read on the forward strand.
GACGCCAGCATCATGGACATCGACTGGCTCTGGGACGCCATGATGAAGCACGAACCGCTCGACACCGACAGCGTGCTGCCTGAAACGGTGCACGAGCGGCTGGTCATCTGCAGCACGCGGGTGCGGGACGGTCAGACGGTTTACTTCCGGCCCGACGCACAGACCTGGCCGGTATTGGCACGCGCCACCTGCGCACTGCCGCTGTTCTACCGCCGGCCGGTGCATTTCGCGGGTGAGCAGTGGCTCGACGGCGCGGTGAGCGACCCGCTACCCGTGCTGCGCGCCCACCACGACGGCGCCTCGCGCATCTTCGTGATCCGCACCCGGCACGCCGGTTACCGCAAGCGCGTGAGCATCGGCGACAACCTCGCCATCAGGGCGCTGCGCCGCCACGAGGGCCTGCGCGAAACGCTGGCCGGATTGCCGGACCACTACAACCGCTGCGTGGAATTCATCGAGCATCCGCCGGAAGGCCTGGCAACCGTCCAGATTGCGCCGAGCAGGCCCCTGCGCACCGGGCGCACCACCCGTGACCGCCTCACCCTGGAAGCGGATTACCGCCTCGGCCGCGCTGACGCCATCGCGTTCCTGCGCGAGACGGGACACCACACCGTGCCGGACCTGGACTACCACCCGCTGCAACGGGCCGCCAACAGCTAGTCCCCCGCGGGCAGGGTCCGGAACAGTTCCCGCGCGCGCGGCCACTGGGACGGAAACCGCCACGCGCCGGCCTGGATCTCGTCCGGGAGCAGCCAGTGGATTGCCTCGATCTCCAGCAGCGCCTGCGGCGGGCGCGGCACGTCCCGCTGCGCGGGCACGTCGGCCGGCACCGTGCAGTGATAAAGACGGAAGCCGCCGGGAAAGGTTTCCAGCAGTTCTTCCACCCGCACCGGATAACCGGTTTCCTCCCAGGTCTCGCGCAACGCGGTGCAGTGCGCCTGTTCCGGCGGCATGGAGGCGCCAGCGGGGAAGCCGAGCTTGCCGGACAGCCGGTCGCGCACCACCAGCAGGCGGTCGTCGCGGCGCACCATGCAACCGGCATTCGCCACCGGCTCCGCCAGCCAAACCCCGTCCACCGGGCAGGCAGGCGGACCGGCGCAGGCGGACAGCGCCAGGCAGGCGGACACGCCGAGCAAAAGGAGGTGAGTTCTGGGCATCAGGCAACCGTTTTCCGGCCGGTCCGGCTTTAACATACCATCCGGGATTAACCGCTATAATCCGGCGTCCCCGTTTACATTCTGAAGTGTCTTGTCGACCGACCCCCCGCTCGTATTCGTTTCCAAAGCCGGCCGCGCCGAGACGGCAACAGCCGTTCGCGCCCGGCTGAAGGCGCGTGGCCGGGTCGTCGAACTGCCGCCCTTCCAGACTGACATCCTCTTCCTCGACAGCTTCGACTGGCGGCTGGGCCGCGCCGGGCACGCGCTGGAGGCGCGCGAACTGGACGCCGGCTACCAGCTGATCTGGGCGGACCGGTCCGGCCAGGACCGGCGCCTGGTCGTCCAGGCACGGCAACTGCCCCGGGCGCCGGGCGAACTGGAACCGGGGCCGCTGCGGGACCTGCTCGAAAAACTGCTGGAGGAACGCGTGCTGATGCACGCCGCGCACGTGCACAGCGTCCAGTCGGTGCTGGAGGCAGAGAACAAGCACGGCAAGACCGTGCTGCGCGTGGAGATCGCCGAACATACCGCGCACGATGGCGCCGGTGGCCGGCAGAGTCCGCTCGGCACCTGGGTCCGCCTGCTGCCACTGCGCGGCTACGGCAAGATCGCCCGCCGCAACGCGCACCGGATCTCCGGGCTGGCAGGAATCCGCGTGCAGGAGGAGGACCTGCTGACCGCCGCCGCGCGTGTCTGCGGCATCCGGCCGCTGGACTACAGTTCCAGGCTGAACCTCGACCTACTGCCCGATCAACCAAGCTGGCAGGCGCTGCAGCAGATGCTCCAGGCGACGTTGCAGGGGTTCCGACAGAACGAGGAGGGCATGTGCGATGCCATCGACATCGAGTTCCTGCACGATTTCCGGATCTACGTGCGCCGCTGCCGCGCCGCGCTGACTGACATCCGCGGCATCCTGGCGCCGGACGCGCTGCAGCCGTGGCGCGAGGAACTGCGCTGGCTGCAACAGCTTACCGGTGAAAGCCGCGACCTCGACGTCTACCTCAACAGCCTGCCCGCGTACTGCAGCGAACTGCCGGAGGAAGTCCGTGGCAGCATGGACGCGTTCGAGGCGTTCCTGCTGCGCGAGCGGCAACGCGCCCACCTGCAACTGACGCGCGCCGTGCGGTCGGAGCGTTATCGTCGTTTCTGCGCCGGCTTCGGCGGCTTCATCGCCGGCATGGCGCCCGGCGAATGCGCCGGCGAGGACTTCGACACACCGATCGGAAAGCTGTCGGCGCGCCTGCTCCGGCGCGCCTACAAGCGCGTGCTGCGCGATGGCCGCGCCATCGATGACGACTCGCCCGCCGAGTCGCTGCACGACCTGCGCAAGCTGTGCAAGCGGCTGCGCTACCTGCTGGAATTCTTCCAGCCGCTCTATCCGGGTGACGACATCGGCGCATTCATCAAGGCGCTCAAGGGGCTGCAGGAAAACCTCGGCAATTTCCAGGACTACGAGGTGCAGGCGGAAACCCTGGCGCGGATGAGCGTACAGATGGCGGAGGCCGCCGCCGCGCCCCCGGAAACCTACCTGGCGCTCGGCGTGCTCATACAACGCCTGCATGATCGCACGCAGCAGGCCCGCGCCGAGTTCTCGTCACGCTTCGCCGGCTTCGACACCCCGGCGACGCGGGACCGCTTCCACCATATGTGCGGACAGCGCCCATGAAAGTCATCGCCATCTACAACATCAAGGGCGGTGTCGGGAAGACCGCGACCGCGGTCAACCTGGCCTGGCTCGCCGCGCGCAATGCGCGCGTGCTGTTGTGGGACCTCGATCCACAGGGCGCCGCGACGTTCTACTACCGCGTCAAGCCCAAGGTCGCCGGTGGCCTGCAGGGGCTGCTCGGCGACGACAGCGAACTCGCCGACGCCATCAAGGCGTCGGATTTTCCGAACCTGGACATCGTCCCGGCCGATTTCTCCTACCGCAACATGGACGTCGAACTGGATCACGCCCGCAAGCCGGTGAAACAACTGCGCAAGGCGCTGAAGCTGCTGCGCGACGAGTACGACTACGTTTTCCTTGACTGCCCGCCGAGTATCTCGCTGGTTTCCGAGAACATCTTCAACGCATCCGATGTGCTGGTGGTGCCGCTGATCCCGACCACGCTGTCCCTGCGCACGCTGAAGCAACTGCTGCGCTTCTGCCGCAAGCATGACCTCGACGACCTGCCGATCATGCCCTTCTTCTCGATGGCGGACCGCCGCAAGCGCATGCACAACCAGATCATCGCCGAGATGCTGGGCGGCCGGAAGGGATTCCTGAAAGCGTCCATCCCGTACGCGAGCGAGGTCGAACAGATGGGCGAACACCGGGCGCCCCTGGTGAGCTACGCCAATACCGCCATCGTCGGCGCCTACCAGAACCTCTGGCGCGAGATCCAGGCGCGCATGCTCCCCTAGGTCACCGACCCCGGGGCGCCCGGCGACCGGGATTCAGTCGGCGTCGGCCTCGCTGCGTTCCTCCACCACGACCTCGCCGCTTGCGCGCGGCGCCGGCGGCAGATGCGTCGCCGCGCCGGGTCCGCGCAGGTGACCACGGACCTCCGGATCGAGCGGTTCCAGTTTCGGGCCGGGACCGTCGATGTCGAAGAAGGAATCGAGCGAGTTGTTGAACTGCTCCTGCTTTTCGCGCACGGACAGGTAACGTTCCGACGTGATCTCGTTGCTCTGCAACTGGTCCTTGAGGATCACCGGGTGGATGAAGACCATGAGGTTGGTGCGGTCGGTGTCGATGCTGGTGCTGCGGAACAGCCCGCCGATGAGCGGCAGATCGCCGAGGAACGGCACCTTGGTCTGGTTTTCCGTCACGTTGTCCTGGATCAGGCCGCCGAGCACGAGGATCTGGTTGTCCTCGATCAGCACCCGCGTACTGATCGAACGCTTGCGCGTGGTGATGCCCTGGTTGTCCGTGCCCGTCGCGGTGCGGTCGACCGAGGAGACCTCCTGCTCGATGTCCAGCGTGATCGCGTCGCCGCGGTTGATGTGCGGACGGATGCGCAGGATGATGCCGACGTCCTGCCGCTCGATGGTCTGGAACGGGTTGACCAGGTTGCTGCCGTCACCGGCCGCGGTCTGACCGGTGAGCACCGGCACGTTCTGGCCCACCAGGATCTCCGCCTCCTCGTTGTCGAGCGTGACGATCGACGGCGTGGACAGCAGGTTGATGTCGCTGTCGGTCTCGATCGCGCGGATCATGCTGCGCAGGCTGCCGTTCTTGATGTAGCCGATGCTGAACCCGCCGCCGAAGGTGAACGACGGCGGCGGTCCTGCGGCGATGCCGCTGCCACTGGGGAAGGTGTCGCCTCCACTGCTGCCGGCAATCACGCCCCCGCTCGAGATCACCGAGTCACTGGTTGCCCACTCCACCCCGAAGGCGTCGGTGTCGTCCTGCCCGACCTCGACGATCACCGCCTCCACCAGCACCTGCGCGCGCCGGATGTCGAGCTGCTTGATGACGCGCCCCAGCGTCTTCTGCATGCTGGGCGGCGCGTTGATCACCACCGCGTTGGTCGCCTCGCTGGCCTCGATGCTGACCTCCCCTTTCGACGCCGTGCCCTTCTCGTCCTTGACGATGCTGCCACTGACGCTCTGCAGCACCGGCACGATTTCCTCGGCACGTGCGTAGTGCAGGTAGTGGACCTGGGTGTTGCCGTCCACCGACAGCGGCGCATCGAGCTGCCTGATGAGGTTCTTGATCTGCTCGCGCGTGAGCGGATCACCGCTCATGAGAATGCTGTTGGAACGATTGTCGGCAGCGAAGCTGACCGCGGTGCCGCCCTCGGTCCCCGGCGTTCTCGGGAGCATCCCGCTCAGGGTGTCCACCACCTGCTGCGCGTCGGCATTGCGCACCGGCACCATCTCGATGTCGACCTCGCCGGCCTTGTCGATCTGCGCGACGATCTCGATGATGCGCTCGATGTTGGCGGCGCGGTCGCTGATCACCAGCACGTTCGTCGACGGGTACGCTGCGAGGTGACCGACCTGCGGGATCAGCGGCCGCAGCAGCGCGACCAGCTGCACGGCGGAGACGTTCTTCACCCGCACCACGCGCACGACCATCTCGTCACCGTGACCGCGCGTGACGGGGATCTCCTGCTGCTTGGCATTGACGTCGGGAATGATCTTGATGGTGTCGCCGGACTCGACGGCCGCGAAGCCGTGCACCTGCAGCACGGACAGGAACACCTGGTAGGCGTCCCGGATCGGCATCGGATCGCCGGCGTGCACCGTGACAGTGCCCTTCACGCGCGGATCGATGATGACGCTCTTGTTCAGGTGACGCGCCATCCACTGGATCAGCACGCGGATGTCGGCATCCTGCACGTTGATGGTGATCTTCTCCGCGCCGCTGCCCGCGGCCGGCTCCGGCGCCGCCTGCGCCGGATTGCCAGCCGCCAGGCAGGCAAGCAGTGCCAGCGAGGCCGCCAGCCGCCCCGGCCGCCGGCCGGTCGTTTGTTCCTGAAGCGATCTGCCTGTCCGCATCTTGTAGTGCCCCTGGTTATTCCGGCTGCGCCTGCCCGGTTTCCTTCGCCTGTTCCTGCTGCCTGAGCTTGAGCTTTTCACGAATCTGTTCGAGCTGTTGCTGCATGATTTCCCGCTTGCGCTGTTCCACGCGCGCCGCGCTGCTGGTGCCGGCCTGCGTGGTGCCCATGTTCAGCTCGCGGTTGGCATCGGGAAAAAACAACGTTTCCAGCCGGCCGCCGCGTGACAGCACGACACGGTCCCGGTAGACCGCGTGCAGTGTCACGCCCGCCGGCATGCGATCCCCTACAGCATAGAACTCGACACGATCATCCGGGCCTTCGACGATGGCGCTGGAGTTCTGGTCGTTCTCCGCCGCGAAGGTCCCGCGCAGCACCAGCCGCAGGTTGGTGATCGGCAGGTTGTCCATGTTGCCGCCCTCGGCAGGCTGCACCTCGGCCGCGCCGAACAGGTTCCAGGCCGCGATTTCGCTGCCAACGGTGCGCGGCGGCGGCGGCCGCCGCGTCACCTCCACCGTGCTCTGCTTCGCGCCGGCGCGGTCCGATGCCAGTGAACCGAGAAAGAAGTGCAACTGCAGTCCGATGCTGACGCACACCCCCAGCACCACGACGATCACCACCCAGCGGGTGGCGCGCGGACCGAAGGTCTGAGCCAGTTCCCCTAATCCCTGTGCGGCCAAAACCCGCGATCTCCCAGTGCACGGCGCATCAATTGGACTACAGTATAGATACTAAATTTGACCTGCCCGGAGCGACTCCGGCCAACCCGGACCGACGTGAATCCATGAGTGAACCCGCTGCACTCCCGGTGAATGGTGATGACGCCGCCGCGCTTGCGGATGCGGATCCGGGAGAGGGTTCTAGCTTCCGAAAACTACCCTTTTCTTTTGCAAAGCGGCACGGTGTGCTGCTGCGCGAGGACACGGAGCGCGGCCTGCTGGCCTGCTACCGCCCCGGACTGCAGCCGGAAGTGCTGGCCGAGGTGCGCCGTTTCTGCGGCCGTCCGTTCCACCTCGAGCAGGTCGCGGAGGAATCCTTCAATCACGCCCTCGCGATGGCCTACCAGAGCGGATCGAGTGAAACCATGCAGATGGTGGAGGGCATCGGCGATGACATGGACCTGTCCAGCCTGGCCGAGAACGTTCCGGAAACGGAAGACCTGCTTGAGCAGGAGGACGACGCGCCGATCATCCGGCTGATCAACGCCATCCTGTCCGAGGCGGTTAAGGACGACGCGTCCGACATCCACATCGAGACCTTCGAGAAGTCGCTCGTCGTGCGCTACCGCGTCGACGGCGTGCTGCGCGAGGTGGTGCGGCCCAAGCGCGCGCTCGCCCCGCTGCTGGTCTCGCGTATCAAGGTGATGGCCAAGATGGACATCGCCGAGAAGCGCGTACCGCAGGACGGCCGCATCTCCTTGCGCCTGGCCGGGCGCGAGGTGGACATCCGCGTTTCCACGCTGCCCTCGAACTACGGCGAACGTGTCGTGATGCGCCTGCTGGACAAGCAGGCCGGGCGGCTGGAACTGACCCGCCTCGGCATGAGCGACCGCGACCTGAAGCTGATGTGCGAGCTCATCAACACGCACCACGGCATCATCCTGGTCACCGGCCCGACCGGCTCCGGGAAGACCACCACGCTGTACTCGGCGCTGCAGGAAATCGACTACAAGGCGCGCAACATCCTGACGGTCGAGGACCCGATCGAGTACAACCTCGAGGGCATCGGCCAGACCCAGGTCAATACCAAGGTCGAGATGACCTTCGCGCGTGGCCTGCGCGCCATGCTGCGGCAGGACCCGGACGTCGTCATGGTGGGGGAGATCCGCGACCTGGAAACGGCGGAGATCGCCGTGCAGGCGAGCCTCACCGGGCACCTCGTCATCTCGACCCTGCATACCAACTCGGCGATCGGCACGGTCACCCGCATGCGTGACATGGGCGTGGAGCCGTTCCTGCTTGCCTCCAGCCTGATCGGCGTGCTGGCGCAGCGCCTGGTACGCGTGCTGTGCCCGGAGTGCAAGGCGCCCTACCAGGCCGACAAGGCCGAGGCCGCCTTCCTGCTCAAGAACAGCCGCCGTCCGCCCACCATCTATCACGCGGTCGGCTGCGACGCCTGCAAGGGCCTCGGCTACCGCGGGCGCATGGGCATCTACGAACTGGTCGCCATCGACGACGAGATGCGCACCCTCATCCACAACAATGCCAGCGAGCAGGAAATCGAACTCTACGCGCGCAAGATCGGCACGCCCTCCATCCGCTCGGACGGCCGGGACAAGGTCCTGCAGGGCCTGACCACGGTGGAAGAGGTGCTGCGCGTCACGCGCGAGGACTGACCCATGTCCGCATTCAACTACGTCGCGCTGGATGCCGAGGGCCGCGAGAAGCAGGGCCTGCTCGAGGGCGACAGCGCACGGCAGGTCCGCCAGCAGTTGCGCGAGCAGGGCCTGGTCCCGCTGAACGTCAACGAGGCCAGTTCCCGGGAACGCAAGCGTGGCAAGGGCAGTGCGTTGTTCGCGCGCGGTATCTCGGCGCGGGACCTGGCACTGGTCACGCGCCAGATGGCGACACTGGAATCGGCCGGCATGCCGCTGGAGCAGAATCTCAAGGCGGTTTCACAGCAGAACGACAGGCCGCGCATCCGGAGCATGATGCTGTCGATCCGTTCGCGCGTGCTGGAGGGCTACACGCTGGCGCACGCCCTGGGCGAGTACCCGCACGTGTTCCCGGAAATCTTCCGCGCCACCGTCGCAGCCGGCGAACACGCCGGCCACCTCGGGCCCATCCTCGATCGCCTCGCCGACTACACCGAGTCGCGCCAGCAGTCGCGCCAGAAGATCCAGATGAAGATGCTCTACCCGGTCATCCTGCTGGTCACCGCCATCGCCATCGTCGTGTTCCTGCTCGGTTTCGTCGTGCCCGACGTGGTCAAGGTGTTCGCGGACACCGGGCAGGAGCTGCCGCCGCTGACGGTCGCCATGATCTCCGCCAGCGATTTCATCCAGAATCACGGCCTGCTGGTGCTGTTCGGGCTGATCGTCGCGTTCGTCGGCTTCCGTTACGCCCTGCGCGGCGACGCCTTTCGTGGCTGGTGGCACCGCTTCATCCTGCACATCCCGCTGGTCGGGCGCGTCTCGCGCGAGGCCAACACCGCGCGCTTCGCCAGCACCCTGGCGATCCTGGGCGCCAGCGGCGTGCCGCTGGTCGAAGCGATCCGCATCAGCGGGCAGGTGGTCGCCAACGAGGCCATCCGCGAGGCGGTGGTCGATGCCGGCAAGAAGGTCAGCGAGGGCGCCAGCCTGCACCTGGCGCTCGAGAGCAGTGGTTACTTCCCGCCGATGATGCTGCACATGATCGCCAGCGGTGAACAGAGCGGCGAACTGGACGACATGCTGGAGCGCACCGCGCGCAACCAGGAGCGCGACCTGGAAAGCATGGTCGAGACGGTCGTCGGCCTGTTCGAACCCTTCATGCTGCTGGGGATGGGAGGCATCGTCATGCTGATTGTCATGGCCATCCTGCTGCCCATCCTCAACCTGAACCAACTGGTCTGACACGCAGGCCCAAACCCGGAGGACAAACCCGTGCATCATCATCCACTGCAGTTCACCAGGGGTCGGGGCTTCACCCTGATCGAGGTCATGGTCGTCGTGGTCATCCTCGGGATACTCGGGGCGCTGATCGTTCCCAACTTTCTCAGCCGGCCGGACGAGGCGCGGGCGCAGCTGGCCAGGACCGATGTCCGCGCCATCGGCAACGCGCTCGACATCTACAAGCTGGACAATCACGCCTATCCGAGCACGGACCAGGGCCTGGAGGCGCTGGTGAAGAAGCCCAGCGGCTTCCCCGAGCCGAAGAACTACAACCCCGAGGGCTACCTGAAAAAACTGCCCATGGACCCGTGGGGCAAGCCTTACCAGTACGTCAGCCCGGGTCAGGAAGGCCGTCCCTATGATCTCTACTCCCTCGGCGCCGACGGCCAGGAGGGTGGCGAAGGGTTTGCCGCCGACATCGGCAACTGGGATTTGTAACAATGGGCCGTCCGGAACCGCCATGACGGCACGACCCGCGTCGGCTGCGCGCGTGCGCGGTTTCACGCTGATCGAGCTGTTGATCGTGACCGTCATCATCGGCAGCCTGGCCAGCCTGGCGGTGCTCAACCTCGGTGGCGCGGACCAGACCCGGCAGCTGGAGAACGAGGCACGCCGGCTGCACGCGATCCTGCGCATGGCGGCAGACGACGCCGTGTTCCAGGCGCAGGAACTCGGACTGCAACTGCAAGAAAACAGCTACCGGGTGCTGCAGCTGGACCCGGCGACCGGGCGCTGGCTGCCGTTGCAGACGCGCGGCTATGCCGAGCACACGGTACCGGAATCGTTCGAGATGCAGCTGGAGGTGGAGGGCGATGTGCCCAGCCTGGTGCAGGGCAAGGCCCGCGAGGAACCCGCCGTGCTGCTGCTCTCCAGCGGCGAGATCACGCCGTTCATGCTGGAGATGAGACTAGCTGACGAGCCCGACGCGCCGGTGTTCCGCATCGGGAGCGACGGCTTCTCCGACATCGGCTTCTACGTCGGGGAGGAAACGTCCCTGTGAGGCGGCAGCGGGCTTTCACGCTGCTGGAAGTCATGATCGCGCTGGCGGTGCTGGCCGTGTCCGCCGCCGGCCTGATCACCGCGGTATCGCAGAACGTGCGCCAGAGCGGCGCGCTGGAGGAACGTACCGTCGCGCTGTGGGTGGCGCAGAACCGCCTGACCGAACTGCAGGTACTCCGGGAGTGGCCACCGGTGGGCCGCAACGAGGACCGCGTGCGCATGTCAGGCCGCGAGTGGGAGGTGATCGTGGAGACGAAGACCACCGCCTACCCGGACCTGCGCCTGGTGGAGGTCGGCGTTGCCATCCCGCGCGCGGATTTCCGGGCCAGCGAGGGCCGCCTCGCGACCCTCTCGGCATTCCTCGGCGCACCTCCGGAGCCAGCGCCATGAGCGGACAGCGAGGCTTCACCCTGCTCGAGTTGCTGATCGCGATCAGCATCTTCGCCATGATCGGGCTCGGATCCTACCAGGTGCTCGCCTCGGTGCTGCGCGCCCAGGAGGCGACCGGCGCAACCAGCGAGGCGCTGACCCGCATGCAGCGCACCTACCTGCGCCTGTCGCAGGATTTCCGCCAGGTCATCGACCGCCCGGTACGCGACAACTACGGCGACGTCCTGCCGCCGCTGTTCATGCCCGAACGCGGCTACGACCTGGAGTTCACCCGCACCGGCTGGCGCAACCCGCTCGGCCGGCCGCGTTCCGAACTGCAGCGCGTCGCTTTCGAGCTCGAGGGCAGCACGCTGCTGCGGCACTACTGGCCGGTACTCGACCGCGCCCAGGACAGCGAGCCGGTGAGCCAGGTGGTGCTCGAGGACGTCGCCCATTTCCGGCTCCGGCTGCTCGACGCCGCCGGCAGATGGCACGACACCTGGCCACCCCGGCGCAGCAGCCTGGGTCAGGACGATTCGGCCGATGAGCGGCTGCTGCCGGTCGCGATCGAACTGGAGATCGGCGTCGAGACCCTCGGCGACCTGCGCTGGCTGTTCGAGGTCGCCGGCTGATGCGCCGCCAGCGGGGCGTGGCGCTGATCACCGTGCTGATGGTGTTCTTCTTCGCATCCACGATCGCGGTCACCATGGTCTCGCGCCAGCACCTGGACATCCGCCGCACCGCCAACCTGTCCGATTCGCTGCAGGCCACCAACAATGCCCGCAGCGTCGAGACATTCGCGCTTCAGCTGCTGGTGGAGGATTACCGCGCCAATCCGGAAATCGACCACCTGCTGGAGCGGTGGGCGCAACGCGGCACCCGCTTCGAGGTCGACCACGGCGAGGTGATCTTCACCGTCGAGGATCTCAACGGGCGCTTTAACCTCAACAACCTCGCCAACGACCCCGACCAGGTCCACCTGCAGCGCCTGCGCCTGCTGCTGACGCGCCTGGAGCTGAACCCGGAACTGGCCGACGCGATCCGCGACTGGATCGATCCGGACGAACAGCAGACCGGCTATGCCGGCGCCGAGGACAACGAGTACCTGTTGCTGCAGCCGCCCTACCGGGCGGCCAACGCTGCCATCCGCGACGTTTCTGAACTACTCTTGGTACGGGGCGTGGACGGCCCGACTTATGAGCAGTTGCGCCATCACGTCGCCGCGTTGCCGGCAGGCACCACGCTGAACGTGAATGCGGCGGAGCCATTCGTGCTGCAGTCCCTGTCGCAGGAACTCGGCGCCGTGGAGGCGGAGCAGATCGTGCAGGCGCGGCAGGTGAGCCCGTTCACGGGCGTCGACCAGGATTTTGTTTCACAACAGTTTGTACCGGCATCAGTGAATACCAGCGGACTGACCGTGACCAGCCAGTTTTTCCGCGTGCGCATCGAGTCGCGCTTCGGTGAGCGCCGTGCCGTGCTTGAGAGCACTGTACAACGCGGCGCCGACGGCCGCTGTCATGTGCTGGCGCGGAACTTCTCCCGCCTGGAACCGATGGGTGACGGCCCGGGAGAACGATCGTGAGCGACACGCTGCTGATCCTGCTGCCGCCCCTCGGCGCGCAGACGCGGCCGGGCAACACGCAGAACCTTGTCGTGCACGTCGCCCTGCTCGACGAGAACGGACATCTCAACGGCGCGGTCGAGCAGAAGACGCTGGCCGAGACCGGCCGCCAGTACGACCAGGCGGAACCGGGCGAACGCGAGTGCGTCGTGCTGCTGGCGGGCGAGGACGTGCTCCTCAACAGCGTCGCGCTGCCGGGACAGAAGCAACGGCAGTTGCGCCAGGCGCTGCCCTTCCTGGTGGAGGAGTTTGTCGCCGACGATCCCGAGGACATCCACGTCGTGCTCGGACCACTGCAGGACGATGGCACCCACGCGGTGGCCATCGTGCGCCGCGATCTCCTGCGCTTCTGGCTGGAGGCGCTGGCCAAGGAGGATATCTACCCGGAGAAGGTGCTGCCGGAGCACCTGCTGATTCCGCTCGACCCCGCTACCGTCGGATCGCTCGTGGTGGACGAGGGCCGCTGTTTCCTGCGCACCGCCGAATACGCCGCGATGGCGCTCGAGCGCGACACCCTGCGCGAGAGCCTGCGCATCTGCATGCCGGCCGCCACCGACCGCCACAAGGACCGCAAGCGGCTGGCGCTGTGGACCCGCGGCGACGGCGAGGACGGATCGCTCATCATGGAGCTGGGACAGGCCATCGCGCCCACCCAGATCCGCCAGGTGCCGCTGCAGCAGGGTCACCTGCACCTGGTTGCCGAATCCTATGCCAGGCTCGCCGGGCCGGCGCTGGAACTCAACCTGCTGCAGGACGAGTTCGAGTCCGACCGGCGCCGCAATGCCACCCGCAGCCTGCTCACCAAGGTCGCCGGGCTGGTGCTGCTGGCGTTCTTCACGCAGGTCGCCTTCGATGTCGGGCGCACCGTTTACCTGCGCACCCAGGCCGACGCCTGGGACCAGGAGGCGCGTGACATCTATCGCGAACTCTTCCCCAAGGACCGGCGGCTGGTCAACCTGCGCGCGCAGATGGAAGGGCACCTGGCCCGCCTGCGTGAGAGCGGCTCCGCCAACGACTTCCTGGCGCTGCTCGGCACCGCCGGCAAGTATTCGCGCTCTTTCCGCACCAACGAGTTCGTGCTGCAGCGCGTGAATTTCAGCGAACAGAACCAGCAACTGCTGCTTGATCTGCACACCGGTTCGCTGCAGATGCTCGACCGCTACAAGCAGGCTCTGGCGCAGGACGGGCTGCGCGTGGACATCGCCTCGGCGGTGACCGAGGACAACATCGTCAAGGCGCGGCTGCGGATCGGGAGGGTCAACCTGTGAGTGAGCCCGTCAACGGGCGCTTCACCCGGCAGATCGTCCGGCTCAACCGGCTCGGCCCGGTGCGCGCGGTGCGCAGCTGGTACAAGCACAAGCCACCGGGCGACCAGCGCGCCATCAACGTGCTGGTGGTGTTCTTCCTTGCCGTGGGCATGTACTTCCTCATCTGGCAGCCCAGCCGCTCCGCGCTGGCACAGGCCCAGAGTTACTACGACAACCGGCACGAGCAGTACCAGTGGGTGAAGCGCAACGAGTTGGAGATCCGCGAACTGCTCGGCCAGCGCGGCGAAAGCGCCCAGCAGGCACTCGGCGGCCGCTCGCTGTTGTCCATCGTCACCGACAGCGCCAAGAAGCAGGGCATCCAGCTGAAGCGCTTCGAGCCGAAGGGCGAGAACGCCGTCAACCTCTGGCTGGAGGGCGCCGACTTCAACAAGCTGATCGTGTGGCTGGACGGCCTGCGTGAGCAGTACGAGGTGCGCGTCGACCAGGTCTCGATCGACCGCGACCCGCAGAAGCCGGGACTGGTGGGGGTGAAGCTGCAGTTGTCGGTGTAGTGGCAGCAGCCGGTGCAGTCACCCTGAAGTGACCCACGAAGCCTGGGCCAGTCACCCTGAAGAGTGACCTACAAAGGTCTGCGTGTTCGGGATGCCGCCCCGAAGCGCGGCCGCGTGTGGGCCCATCACTGTGAACCCCATCACTGTGGGTCCGGCTTCAGCCGGACAATTCGATTCAGTCGGCCCGCGCCGCCCGCTCCATGC
>JBFKKR010000057.1:0-20738 GCA_041682035.1 Pseudomonadales bacterium
AATTGTCCGGTCTGCAGTTAGAATGTGCGGCCCCTGACGACCGGTGTGACCCGATGGAGACCGACGAGGAAACCGCTCACCTCGACACCTGCGGCCTGCGCTGTCCCGAGCCGGTCATGATGCTCCACGGCCGCATGCGCGGGCTGGCGCCGGGCGCCGTGCTGGAGGTGCATGCGACCGACCCCTCCACGGCGCGCGACATCCCGAAGTTCTGCCAGTTCCTCGGCCATGAACTGCTCGTCCAGGACGAACGGGATGACGGCGTGCTGGTCTACCGGATCCGCAAGAAGCCGGCGGGCTGAGCCGCTCAGGGTTCCCGCAGCAGGGCCAGCGCGGCGAGGGCGTCCGGGTCCTCTTCCTTGATCTTGTTGGCGATCCGGTGCTGGAAGAAGTAACGGAAGTCCGGGTGCTCCTCGGCGGCGTACAGGCAGTCGTCGCCCGGCAGCACGGGGGTCTCCGAGACACGGTCGTCGTCGATCAGCATGCCGTGGATGCGGCCGTCGCCGTACAGGCGCCAGCTGTGGACCTCGATCAGCGTCAGGGAGCGGAATCCGTCGCCGGTCAGGACCGCGTGCGTGCCGTGGTCGTCCGGCAGTTCCTGCAGGATGGTGTCGGCGTCGCTGTCCTCGACGTGGTAATACTCCGCCGCCGCCTCCAGTTCGGCCCGCTTGTGCGCGGGCGGTTCGTCGAAGACATCCTCGATGCCGGCGTCGTAGTAGCCCTCGAACTGGCCGTTGAGCGGGTCGCGGATATCGGGACAGGCCACCATGCGCCCGAGCCAGGGTACGAGGCCGACCACCTCGCCGTTCGCGCGCAGGGCCCAGAACAGGATCTTGATGCTGAACAGGCGTTCCGGGTCGTTGTCGTTGCTGTACAGCATGTCCAGCCCGTCCAGTTCCGGCGCCAGGCGGATGATGCGGCGCCGTTCCTCGGGCTGCCAGGGCCGGCGGGAGCGGATATCGATGACAGGTGCTCGGCGTGGGGACATCTGCAGTCTCCTTCTGGCTGCGCCGGGCGATCCTGCCCGTGCGTGGACCCGGGCTGAATGGAAGGGCCTCTGGGGCATCGCGGGGATGCCCTTAGGTTTCAGTATAGAAAAACTTCGCGGGCCCGCGATACCCCTTTGATGATCGTCTAAGTGGTTGTATATAAAAAGGTTATCTTGAAGGCATGAGTCCGCAGGCCGAGAGCCAGCGCTGCCAGGCGCGGGCATGCGCCGGGACCACGTGGCGGAACCGCGCCCGGACGCCCCCGGGATGTTCGGGGTGGGTGGTGCGGGACAGGAAGTCGCGCAGCGGCGGCGGCGGTGAGCCCGGCAGCACGGCTTCCAGGTCACGGAACGCCGCCAGCCACTGCTGGCCCTCGCGGTCGAGCCTGGCCAGCCAGGGCTGCACCTCGCCGACGTAGAACGTGCGGAAGACGTTCTCGAGAATCCGCGCCCGCCGGGTCGCGTGTCCCCGCGGGCACATGCGTTGTGGCTCACCGCTCTCCATGCTGGCGGTGAGCCGTTCCAGCCAAAGCGTCGCGGCATGCATCTGCGCCAGCACCACCCCGCCCGCCGCGCCGCCCTGCATCCGGTCCAGTTGCGCCTCCAGCGCCGCGTGGTCCAGAGCCCCTCCGGTCAGCGCACCGGCCAGCAGGCCGCGCAGTTCGTGGAGCGCCTGCGTGGAAGCGGCGGCCGCCTCCAGGCGGCTGATCCGCAGCACCCCGCCGGCGCGGCTGAACATCGTCTCGAACTCGGTGTCCCCGTAGACGGCATTGCGGTAGACCGCGGCCTGCGCACGCTCCTTCTGCCGGACGAGGTCCCGCAGCCAGTCCCGGAAAGCGGGGTCGGCGCCGGCGGGCGCCGCCAGGCAGCGGCGCAGGCCGTTCAGCATGCGCACCTCGTGGTGGAGCCGCACCGACGGCCGCTGCACGCGCCCGAGGCTGCTGTTGCGCTGGCCCACCTCGTGCAGCAGGTCGCAGTGCACCAGGTCGAGCACGTCGAGCATGCCCACCCGGATGTCCGCGACCGGCTGCAGTCGTTCCCGCCGTCGCGGCGGCGCGAGTTGTTCCCAGTCCGGCGAAGGTGGTACGAACTCCGTCCCGAGCACGTTGGTGACGCGGTCGGCGTACCGCGAGAGCACGTCCCCCGCGTGATCGGCGTCGTGGCAGCCGGACAGGCAAAGGATGACCGGCAGCAGGGCGGTGTACCATGTGCCGCCTGGACCGGACGAGCGGAATCGCGCATGCATCACCTGGCAGAGGATCGCGCATTTCGGGAACATTTGCAGAAGCTGCTGGGGCGCCCGGCCGCGCCGTTGCGGCTGGCAGCGGTGGGCGGTGGCTGTATTCACCGGTCCTTTCGCCTGCAGGTGGGTGGCGATGCGTATTTCCTGAAGTGCAACGATGCGGCCCGGCAGGACCTGTTCGCGGCCGAAGCCGACGGCCTGCAGGCCCTGGCGGACGCCGGCCACGTGCGCGTTCCGGCGACGCTGGGCCAGGGCGTGCACGGCGGCACCGCGTGGCTGCTGCTGGAATGGCTTGAACTGGCGCCGCTCGGCGCCGGCGCCGCGGTGCAGCTCGGGGAGGCGCTGGCGGCACAGCACGCCGAGGTCCGCGACCCGTGCGGCTGGCACCGGGACAATTTCATCGGCGCCAGCGTGCAGCAAAACCGGCCCGCGGCAGACTGGCCGGCGTTCTTCCGCGAACGGCGGCTCGCGCCGCAACTGCAGTGGGCGTTGTCGGCCGGACTGCTGAGCGCGTCCACCGGCAGGACGGCGGAAACCGTCCTGCGCGGCATCGAGCGGTTCTTCCCGGACGGTCCGGCGCCGCCGGCGCTGCTGCACGGCGACCTGTGGGGTGGCAACGCGGCGCAGGACGCGGCGGGCCGGCCGGTGGTGTTCGATCCCGCGGTGTATTGCGGCGACCCGGAGACGGATCTGGCCATGATGGACCTGTTCGGTGGCTTTCCGGCCGCGTTCTGGTCGGCCTATCATGCCGTCCACCCGCGGCGGCCCGGTTGCGAGCGGCGGCGTACGCTGTACCAGCTCTATCATGTACTCAATCACGTCAACCTGTTCGGCGGCGGCTACGTGGCGCAGGCGGGCAGGCTGATCGACAAGCTGGCGGAGCCACGCTGATGCGTATTGTTGCCGACGAGAACATCCCCCTGCTGGAAGAACTGTTCTCCGTTCTCGGGGAACTGGTGCCGCTGCCGGGGCGTCACATCGCGCCGGCGGATGTGGCCGATGCCGACGTCCTGCTGGTGCGTTCGGTCACCCGGGTCGGCCCCGGCCTGCTCGAGAACGCGCGGGTGCGTTTCGTCGGCTCGGCCACCGCCGGTCACGATCACCTCGACCGGGACTGGCTGAGCGGTCGCGGCATCCACGCGGCCTGGGCGCCGGGGTGCAACGCGCCCTCGGTGGTGGACTACGTGCTGGCCGCCCTGCTGTACGTGGTCGACTATGACCTGCGGAAACTGCACGGCCGCAGCGTCGGCATCATCGGCTGTGGCGAGGTCGGGGGGCGCCTGCGCGAGCGCCTGGCGCGTTGCGGCATGCGCTGCCTGGTGTGTGATCCGCCGCGTGCGCGCGCCGAGGGGGAAGCGGACTTCGTCTCGCTGCAGGAGGCGCTGGCGGCAGACGTGGTCTCGCTGCATGTGCCGCTGATCCGGTCGGGCCCGGACGCCACCCTGCACCTGCTGGGTGAGCAGGAACTGGCGCAGCTCAAATTCGGATCTGTGCTGATCAACACCAGCCGCGGCCCGGTGGTGGACAACCGGGCCCTGCGCAAGCTGCTGCCGGAACGGCGCGACCTCGCGGTGGTGATGGACGTGTGGGAGAACGAGCCGCGACCCGACCCCCGGCTGGTGCGCCGCACCACGCTGGCCACCCCCCACATCGCCGGCTACAGCCTCGACGGCAAGCTGGCCGGCAGCGCCATGGTGTTCCGGGCGCTGCACGAATTCCTGCAGCGGGAACCGGCCGTGCAGCCTGAGCAGTTCCTGCCCGAGGCGCCGGTGCGCAGCCTGGTCTTCTCCGACGCGGTAGCGCCCGAGCACGCGCTGCGCGCGGCCATCGCCGCCAGCTACTCGATCCTGCGGGACGACTCCGCCATGCGCGCCATGATGCGCAGGCCGCCGGAGGGCGACGTGGCGGCGGGCTTCGATGCGTTGCGGCGCAACTATCCGCTGCGGCGTGACTTCAGCAACGTGCGGGTGCGCGTGCGGCACTCGGTACAGGGGGTGCAGGCGATGCTGCGGGCGGTGGGTTTTCGCGGCACCTGAGGGCCCGGCGCCGCCTCAGTCCGCGTCGGAATCGGTGTCTTCCGGTGCTGTCGCGGTGGGATCGAGTTTCTTGCAGGCGTCCTTGATCATCTCTTCCGTGATCGGGATCTCGTGGCCTTCCTCGTCGATGATGGCGGCGCCGTGGAAGTCGATCGAATCCTCCTTCGACGCGCCTTCGTCATCGGCGGGTTTGTTCCTGTCGTCGCCGCCACTCATGGAAAATCGTCCTGCATTGCGCTGTACGGATTGCATGCTCGAGTGCATGCACCCAACCATATTAGCGAATGATGACAGTGCTGTGAATTTGAAACGGTCCGATGCGTGGTTGCAAGGTACTGATTTGCGGCCTGAATTGGAGCTGGTTGCGGGGCGGGCAGGGGCGCGTTGCCGGTCATCCGGGCTTGCGCTATGCTCAACCTAACGCTTGTTAGAATTTTGCCGGCGCCCGTCAAGAGAGGCCCTTGCCATGACTGCAGCCGCACCGCGATTCATCGACACGCTGACACCGGAGCAGAGAGCCCGCATCCTGTCCCGGTCCGACCGGCTGGGTCTCTGGCACGTGTTGCAGAGCTGGCTGGTCATCGCGGCCGGCCTGTCGCTGGCCGCGCTGTGGCCTGCTCCGCCAGCCGTGCTGCTCGCGGTGGTGCTGGTGGCGGGCGGGCAGATCGGCCTGGCCGTGCTGATGCACGACGCCGCGCACCGTTCCCTGTTCCGCACGCCATGGCTGAACGAGAAGGTCGGCCGATACCTCTGTGCGGACCCGGTGCTCACCAGCCTGGCGGGTTATCGCCGCTATCACCTGCGTCACCACCGTCTGGCCGGAACCGCGGATGACCCGGACGAGAAACTGACGGTGAATTACCCGGTGACGCCGGCGAGCATGTGGCGCAAGGTGCTGCGCGACCTGTCCGGCATCACCGGTCTGAAGGCGTATGCGTTCATCCTGCTGTCCTACGCGGAGTACTACGACTACCAGCTCAACACGCTGCTGGAGAAGCACCCGCACCGTGACCGGCCGCTGTCACACCACCTGCGGGCGCTGCTGGTGAACCTGCACGGCACGTTGCTGTTCACCGCCGTGTTCGTCGGATTGCTGTGGGCGCTGGACGCGGCGTGGCTGTACGCGGTGTGGCTGGTGGCGCACCTGACCTTCTTCCAGTTGTTCCTGCGCATCCGGCAGATCGGCGACCACGCCGTGGTGCCCGACTACCTCGACCCGGACCCGGCGCGGCACACCCGCACGACCGACGCCCGCTGGTGGGAACGTCTGCTGATCTCGCCGCATTACGAGCACTACCACCTCGAGCATCACCTGGTCGCCTCGGCGCCGTGCTACCGGTTGCCACTGGTGCGGCGGATCCTCGAGGAACGTGACGCCATTCCCGCAGCATCCCGTGCCCGCGATTACATGGAAGTGCTCCGCCTCGCCGTGCAGCAGCCGGCGCCCGCCGCACCCGGCCCCTAGCCGCAGGGACGCCGGACTTAGGACGTAGGTAAGGCTTCGGCCTTACAGAAGGGGGAAGGTCAGGCCTGGATGCGATTTTCCTGCAGCGCCCGGATGCGGTCCTCCAGGGGCGGGTGGGTCGCCAGCAATTCACCCAGCTTGCCCTTGAGCGGGCCGCGGATGCCGAACGCCTGCATGTGCTCCGGCATGTCCGCCACCGGGCCGCGGCCGCGGCGCAGCGTGTCGAGCGCCGAGACCATGGCGTCGCGGCCGGCCAGTTTCGCGCCCCAGGCGTCGGCGCGGTACTCGCGCTTGCGGGAGAACCAGCAGACGATGATGGACGCCAGCACGCCGAAGAGCACCTCCAGCACCATGACGATGATGAAGTAGCCGAAGCCGGGCTGGTTGTTGCGGCCCTGGCTCATGGCGCTGTCGATCATCCGCCCGACGATGCGGGCGAAGAACATCACGAAGGTATTCACCACGCCCTGGATCAGGGCCAGCGTGACCATGTCGCCGTTGGCGACGTGGCCGACCTCGTGTGCCAGCACCGCGCGCACCTCGTGCTCGTTCATGTTCTCGAGCAGGCCCGTGCTGACGGCGACCAGCGCCTTGTTCCGGTTGAACCCGGTGGCGAAGGCGTTCGGCGCCTGCGACGGGAAGATGCCCACCTCGGGCATGCCGATGTTGGCGTCACGCGCCAGGCTGCGCACGTTCTCCAGCAGCCAGGTCTCGGTGCGCGAGGTGGGGTTCTCGATGACCTTCACGCGCATCGCGTTCTTGGCCATCCACTTCGACATCATGGCCGAGATCAGCGACCCGCCGAAACCGAACAGGGCGCAGAACACCAGCAGCGCGTTCATGTTGCGCGCGTAATAGGCATCCCCCAGGCTGTAGCCGACCAGGTTCAGGACCACCCCCGCGACCACCAGCACGGCCATGTTGGTCATGAAGTAGAGAAACAGGGTGCGCATTTACAGGTTGCCTCGATAAGGACAGGTTGCTACGCATTATGGGGTCGCGGCGGGCGAATTCAATGACCCGCCCGGCGCGGCGGGCGCCGATTTTCAGCTGTGGCGCGCCAGCAGGTAGTGCATGATGCGGCGGATCTTCTCGGAGGAGCCCTGCCGGATGGCCTCGTTCAGGCAGAAGACGTTGGTCTGCCGTTGCGCCAGCACGGAAGGGGGCAGTTCGTCCTCCCCGCCGTTCTCGTCAGTGACGAACTCGTGCCGCGCCGACAGCAGCATGAAAGCCTTGTGCGAGAGCACCGCCTGGTCGATCGCTTCCTGGCGGATGGTGTCCTCGTAGCGCAGGTAACCTTCCTCGCCCATCCAGATCATGGTGCCGAAGCAGGACAGGAAGCGCGCGCTGTGCAGCCCGTACTCGTCGACCTCGTCGGGTCCGCAGATGTCCTCGACATAGACGGTGGATTTGCGCGGAAAGGTCAAGAACAGCGCCAGCAGGATCAGCCCGGCGTCCTTGTAGAAGTCGTCGATGTGCAGGTCGAGCATTGCGCGCGTCCGGATCGCCGTTCCTCTCAGTCCCGACCATAACCGTGCAGGAAGTGAGCGATTTTTTCAATGGCGGCGGCGAGGTCCTCCTCGTGCGGCAGGAACACGAGCCGGAAGTGTTGCGGGTCGGCCAGGTTGAAGCCGCTGCCCTGCACGATGAGGACCTTCTCCTGACGCAACAGCTGCAGCGCGAATTCCTCGTCGTCCGCCACCGGGTAGACTGCGGGATCCAGTTTCGGAAACATGTACAGGGCGCCGCCGGGTTTCACGCAGCTGACCCCGGGGATGGCGGTGAGCTGCTGCCAGGCCAGTTCCCGCTGCCGGTGCAGGCGGCCACCGGGCCGGATCAGGTCCTCGATGCTCTGGTACCCGCCCAGTGCGCTCTGGATCGCATGCTGGGCCGGCACGTTGGCGCACAGGCGCATCGAGGAGAGGATCTCCAGCCCCTCGATATAGTCGCGGGCGCGTTCCCGGTTGCCGGAGAGCAGCATCCAGCCGGTCCGGAATCCGGCGATCCGGTAGGTCTTGGACAGCCCGTTGAAAGTGGCCACCAGCACGTCGTCGCAGAGTTCCGCGACGCAATAATGGGCGGTCTCGTCGAAGACGATCTTCTCGTAGATCTCGTCGGCGAAGATGATGAGGTGATGCTCCCGCGCGATCCCAATGATTTCCTCGATCAGTTCGCGCGGGTAGACCGCGCCGGTCGGGTTGTTGGGGTTGATGAGAACGATGCCGCGTGTGCGCTCGGAGATGCGGGCGCGGATGTGGTCCGGATCGGGCGACCAGCCGGCGGATTCGTCGCAGCGGTAGTGCACCGGGGTGCCGCCGGACAGGCTCACCGCCGCTGTCCAGAGCGGGTAGTCCGGTGCCGGGATAAGCATCTCGTCGCCGTTGTTCAGCAGCGCCTGCATGGCCATCACGATGAGCTCGCTGACCCCGTTGCCGAGGTAGACGTCCTCCACCGTGAGGCCGGCGATGCCCTTGGCCTCGTAGTACTGCACCACCGCGTTGCGGGCCGAGAACAGGCCCTTGGAGTCGCAGTAGCCGGTGGAGTCCGGCAGATTGTGAATGACATCCTGCAGGATGCGCTCGGGCGCCTCCAGGCCGAATGGCGCCGGGTTGCCGATATTCAGCTTGGTGATGCGGTGGCCTTCCTCCTCCATGCGGCGCGCCTCGCGCAGCACGGGCCCGCGAATGTCGTAACAGACGCCGGCGAGTTTCAGCGACTTCTGCACGGGATGGGTCACGACGGTTCCTTGCGCGGTCGATGGGGGTGCACTAGTTTATCGGCAACGCGCTCCAATCCGGAATAGTTCACGCCTTGACCGAGAAAATCACCAAGCCGGACCAGGAATGGCGCCGGGAACTGGACGAGGACGTCTACCAGGTCACGCGCCGGAAAGGCACCGAGCGCGCCTTCTCCGGCGCCTACTGGGACGAAAAACGCCCGGGCCGTTATCACTGTGCCTGCTGCGGGGAACTGCTGTTCGACGCCGGCCACAAGTTCGACAGCGGCACCGGCTGGCCCAGCTTCTGGCAGCCGGCGGGCGCGGGACAGGTGGCGACCGAGGCCGACAACAGCCTGTTCATGCGCCGGACCGAGGTGCTCTGTGCGCGCTGTGACGCCCACCTGGGGCATGTCTTCGAGGACGGCCCGAAGCCGACCGGCCTGCGCTACTGCATCAACTCGCTGAGCCTGGATTTCAGGCCCGGAGAGGGATCGGAGCCAGGGGACGAGGGCGCGTGAGCGATCCGCGCTCGGCGAAGTTCGCCGTCGGGCAGGTGGTGCTGCACAAGCTTTTCAATTATCGGGGCGTGGTCTACGACGTCGACCCGGTCTTCATGCTCAGCGACGAGTGGTACCAGCAGATGGCGAAGTCGCGCCCGCCGCGGGACGAGCCCTGGTACCGGGTGCTGGTGCACAACGCCACCCACGAGACCTACGTCGCGGAACGCAACCTGGAACCCGACCCGGACGCCTCGGACCCGGTCCGGCACCCGCTGGTGACCACCTATTTCGGTGAATTCCGGGACGGGCATTACCCGCCGAAGGAGCGCGGAAACTGATCGGCCCATTTGCTTCGGGGTGGTGACGGGTGTCAGGCGGCGAGATTGTTGTAGGGAAGGCTTTGGCCTTACAGCCTCCAGGCAGATCGTCGTCAGCCGAACTGGTGCCGGTGCCTGAATGCTGGTAGCTTTCACCGCTTGCCAGGCCGTAGCCTGGCCCACCCAGGTGTTGAAGGAATTGCCCATGAGCAGTGCGTTATACGAGATTCCCTGCCGGCGTATCGACGGCACCGAGGCGGACCTGTCCGAGTTCCGGGGCAAGGTGCTGCTGATCGTGAATGTCGCCAGCAAGTGCGGCTTCACCCCGCAGTACAAGGGCCTGGAGGAACTCTACGAGAAATACAGGGACCGTGGCCTGGAGATCCTGGGCTTCCCCTGCAACCAGTTCCTCGGCCAGGAGCCGGGTGACGAGAACCAGATCAGCGAGTTCTGCGAGCTGAACTTCGGCGTTACCTTCCCGCTGTTCGCCAAGATCGACGTCAACGGCGACGACACCCATCCGCTCTATGCACACCTCAAGAGCGAGGCGCCCGGCCTGCTCGGTACGCGCGCCGTGAAGTGGAATTTCACCAAGTTCCTGGTGGACCGGGAAGGCAAGGTGGTGCGCCGCATATCGACCAATACCGAGCCGGCGGACATTGCCGGCGAGATCGAGGCGCTGCTGTAGGGGGGGGGCGACTACGCCGCCGGCTGGGCGGCCTGCGCCAGCCACTTGTTGATGACTTCCTGCAGCTCGGTCTGCTTGTAGGGCTTGGTCAGGTAGTCGTTCATCCCGGCCTCCTCGCAGCGCTCGCGGTCTTCGCGCAGGGCGTTCGCCGTCAGCGCGATGATGGGCACCGAGTTGTTGCGCTCCAGCTTGCGGATGGCCTGCGTCGCCTCGAACCCGTCCATGACCGGCATCTGGCAATCCATGAGCACCAGGTCGTATTTCTCGTGCTCTATGGCATGGACGGCCTCGCGCCCGTTGTTGGCGATGGAAACCTGGTAGCCGATCTTCTTCAGCATGCCGGTCGCGACGATCTGGTTCACGTTGTTGTCCTCAACCAGCAGGATGCGGTACTTCCCGGCATTGCCGGTCCCGGCATCCCGGCTTTTCACGGGCGCTTCCTTCCGGCGGATGCCCAGCAGGCGCAGCAGGGTGCTGTGCAGCGTCCCGCGGCGCACCGGGACATTGAGCCGCTGGTCGAAGGCGTCCAGTTCCTGCGCGGTGTAGCTGCTGAGCTGGGCCGGTGAGCCCAGCAGCACCCATCGCGAGCGTTCCAGGTTGGCCTTGCCGGCCTGGCGCCGGAAAGCCGGGTTGTCGGTGAATACCACGGTGCTGTCGTCCTTCGCGAGCTCGTTCTCCAGCACTTCCGCGCATTTCGACGGCTCACACTGGATGATGCGACAACTGGCGCCCCAGTGCTTCAGGTGCGCCTCCATGACACGGTGCTTGTTCAGCGGCGCGGCGGTCAGGACCAGGCAGCGCATCTCGGCGATCTCCTGGTGCGGCCTGAAGCGGCGCACGTTTTCGGCCTTGCCAACTGGCATGACCACGGAGAAGGTGCTGCCCTTGCCGAGTTCGGATTCCACGGTGAGGCGTCCGTCCATGGCTTCCGCGAGCTGGCGGCAGAGGGTCAGCCCGATACCGGTGCCGCCGAATTCGCGGGTGGTGCTGGAACTGGCCTGTGAGAACGGTTCGAAGATCTTCTGCAGCGCCTCCTCGGGAATGCCGATGCCGGTGTCCTCGACATCGATACGGATCTGGTGTTGCGTGTCGTCCTCGGACACCATGCCGATGCGGATGGTGACCTCGCCCTTGCGCGTGAACTTGACGGCATTGCCGGCCAGGTTGCTGATGATCTGGCGCACGCGCGTGGGGTCGCCGATCACCTCCTCGGGGAAATCCGGTTCGATGGACGAGGTCATCTCGAACAGGTTCGAGTGGGCGTTCTGCGACAGCAGGCCGGCCACTTCCTCGGCGGTCTGGCGCAGGTCGAAGGAGATTTCCTCCAGCGTGTACTTGCCGGACTCGAACTTCGACAGGTCGAGGATGTCGTTCAGAATCTCCAGCAGCGCGATGCCCGAGTTGTGGGCGATCTCCAGGTTGTGCCGTTGTTCCTCGGTCAGCTGTGTGTCGATCGTGAGCCCGATCATCCCCAGCACGCCATTCAGCGGCGTGCGAATCTCGTGGCTCATGTTGGTCAGGAATTCCGACCGCGCCTGGGCGATCTTCTGGGCATGCTCCTTGGCCTGGCGCAGCTCGTCATTGGTGCGCAGCAACTGGTCGTTGGAGGCGGTCAGCGCCGCCGTGCGGTTCTCGACGATGTTCTCCAGTTCCTCCAGGTAGACGGTCAGCCGGTCCTCGTCGCGCTTGCGCTTGTCGAGCAGGCCGTGAATGGCCTCCAGCTGCCGGTTGGTGGATTCGACCAGTACCCCGAACTCGTCGTGCTCGTGCCCGGGTGGCGCTTTCAGCGTGAGCTTGGCGGGGTCGCTGAGGTCGACCTCGCCGATCGCCGTGGCGATGGTGGACAGCGGCTGCGTGACCGAGCGGAAGAAGATCAGCAGCAGCAGGCCGGCGAGCAGCAGGCTGGTGACGAAGGCGTAACCGAGTTCGACCAGGGTATCGCGAATGAACCCGTTGCCGACCGCGGCGATGTCGACGTTGATGCGCAGGACGCCCAGCAGTTCGTCCGGCGCCTGGTCCACGCGCAACTCGGTGGAGAAGCTCTCGAAGTCGCCGAAGAGCGCGTCCACCATCCAGCGGCTGATGGGCTCGACCTGCTCCTGGGAGACCCGCGCCAGCGGAACGTTGCGGCTGTCGAGGATCTCCACCTCGCTGATCGACGGGTAGGCCAGCAATCCGTCCACCAGCTCACGCGCCAGTTCGTTGTCGAGGTTGTAGGCGATCTGCGATGCCGGGCTGCGCGCGTAGTTCAGAATGGCCTCGGTGCTGGAGATCAGCAGGCGTTTCTCCTCTATGTAACCGAAAAAAATCTGGAAGCAGCTCAGGAGCATGCCCAGGCTCAGCGCGGCAACCAGGGTGTTGACCCCCTGCTTGAACGCGATCCTGTTGCTGATCCGAATGTCCCGCATCTTCCGTCCGGTCTCCTGGCGCCATGGTTCGGCCGACAGCGTTCCCTGCCCTGGCCCGAGGCCGCACACCTCCCTGACGCATGCGCACGCCTTTTTGCAGTTTAGTCCAAGCAGGGGCGCTTGGCGCGGCCGCGCAATGTGCGGGAACGTGTCGGAAGCAGCCGGGAAACGAGCATGAATTCCGGTTCCGTGCCGGTCACGCGGTGGGCGGGCGGGGTGCTTTTCCGGTCAGTCGTACTGCGCTTTTTTCTTCCAGGCGTTCTCGTCCTCGAGCATCTCGTCGAGCGCCCGGCCGAGGTTGCCGTCGGATTCTGCTGCGGCCTGCCGCTCCGCACGCTCGCGGGCGAGTTCCGTCGCCTCTTCCTCGCTGAACGCGCCGAACTGCGCCAGGTTCTGCTGCATTCCACGCAATTCCAGCAGCCGCACGTTCCAGTTGCCGCGCTGGTTGATCTTCTCCAGTTCCGCGATGCACAGGTCCAGCTGGTGCACGGCGACAGCCGGCTTGTGTTCGCGCACCGACGCGCGTGCCTGCATCAGGTAGAGCGCGATGAGGGTTTCCCCGTTGAGATGATTGATGTGGCTCAAGAACTGTCCGGTGGCGTTGGCATCGATCATGCGCGCCTCACTGAGCCCGCTGATCAGCTGGTGCAGCGCGCGCATGCGGGCACGCAGTGCGCGCACCTTCTGCTCGTCCGAAAGGTCCGGTGGCTGCGGTTGCGCCGGGGCGGCCTTGATCTTCGGCACCAGCGTCTTGAGCTGTTCGTGGTAATGGCTGATTTCCGGTGCGGCGGGATGCAGTTGCCGCAACGATTTCAGTTCTGCAGTGATGCCCTGCACCAGGATCATCTGCAGGGCGGGCGGCAGGCTGCCGGCGGGCATCTCGGTGAGTGCGGCCCAGTACTTGCGCAGCCGCAGCGTGGCGTCGCGGATACGCCGCAGTCGCAGCTTGCGGTTTTCTTCCATGCGTTGCATCAGCACGGCGATGCCGAGCAGCACGAACATGCCGGCGATGGCAACGCCGATCATCACGGAAGTCTGCATGCCCTGAATGCTCCGCGGGGTTTCCTGCCTCTGCCGCCACTGCATCCATTGTAGTTGGTCGGCGCCACGTGGCGGGTCAGTCCTGCCCGTCCCGTCCCTGCAGCAGGTTGGTGCCCCGGATCAGCCGGGACAGCGCCGTCTTGCTGGCCACGCCGAGCTTCTCGTAGGCGCGGTAGAGGTGGCTGGAGACGGTGGTCGGCGCGAGGCCCAGTTCGCGGCCGATCTCCTTGTGCGAGAGACCCTGGCAGACGCCGTCGACCACCTGCCGCTCGCGCCGCGTCAACTGGTCCAGCGGACCGGACTCGCGGATCCGGACCAGGATCAGGTCGGCGAAGCGGGAAGCCTGCACGTGGAGATCCTGGAACTCCATGTTGCATTCCTCGTCCGGCAACGGGAACGGCAGCACGCCGTACTCGTGCTCCGGGAAATGCTTGTCGATGAGATCGAGGAAGGTATTGTCCACCTCGTGGAAGACGCCGTGCCGGTCCACGACAGCGGCGCCGCGCTGGTCTGCGTGCTGCTGGTCCGGACGCGTCAGGTGCAGGAAGAACGCGTGGGAGGCAGCCTTGCCGAGGTGGTAGGCGATGACACCCTGCACCGCGCGCTCCTCCTCGGTGAACGGGTCGTCCCGGCTGGTGCGGTACAGCGTGATGAGCGAGGAGAGCCCACTGCGCGTGTTGACGTTGCGCGTGGCGAGGATGTGCTCGATGCGGTGTTTGCGGAAGCAGCGCTTGTAGACCTTCGACTTGTGGAACGCGTCCGCGTCGATCACGTCGAGCATGTTGATGGGCTGCCCGTTCCCCTCCTGCAGCGCCGCGTAGAGGGGGTTGTCCTCGCGCGTCTTCAGCAGGTCCACCGTGAAGGAGGGCGGCAGGCCGAGCAGGGTCAGGGAGTGGAACGCGCCGGACTGCGCGCTGCCGGTGCCCCACAGCGCCGCATCGAAGTGCAGCAGGTGGCGCGCCTCACCCAGTGCCCACTCGCGGTACTCGTTGGCGTCCAGGCGCGGCGCGGACAGGTAGAGATTGGCGACGAAGTGCTGCAGCACCTCGGCGGCCGGGGCTTCGTCCCGCTTCTGCTGGCTGCGCTTCGCTTCCGGCACGGCCCCGCTCACTACCGCTTCTTGTTCTTGCGCCGCGCGGCCTTTTCCAGTTCCACCAGTGCGTGCTCGAGGTACTCGGCCAGCCTGGCGATCCCCGGCAGGGCGTCGCGGCACCCGATCAGCGCGATGTCGAGACTGTCGACGTAGCTGGTGATCGTGATGTTCAGCGCCTGGCCGTGGAACAGCAGCGAGACCGCGTACAGTTCGTCGAGATGGGCGCCATGCATGTAGAGGTCCCGGCGGGGGCCCGGCACATTGGAGATGACGACGTTGAACATGGGCCGGCGCAGGCTCGGACGCCGGGCGATCTGGCCGATGCTGTAGGGCAGGAAGCCGAGCGAGGTGTAATTGGTGATGGCCTCGCGGCTCATGCTCTGCAGGAAATTCTTGCCCTCCGCCATCGACTGGTGGATGCGCTCGAACCGCTCCAGCGGATCGGCCATGTCGGTCGCCATCACGCACAGCAGGAAACTGATCGCATTGCCGGTGGATTCGCCGTCGGCGGGCCGCACCGATACCGGCACCTGCCCGATCAGCGGCTTGTCGGGCAGGCCGCCGTGCTCTTCCAGGTACTCACGCAGGGCGCCGGCGCACATCGCCATGATCACGTCGTTGAGCGTGCCGCCAAGCGACTTGCCGAGGTCCTTGATGCGCTCGATATTGAACTTGGCGACGGTGAAACGGCGCTGCCCGGTGATCCGGGTATTGAGCATGGTCGGCGGCGCGGCATAGGGCACGCCGAGTTTCTTTTCCGTCTTGCGCGCCTCCCTGACCAGCCGCGCGAAGGCCTGGGTCACCTGCGCCATGGTCTTGGCCTGCGAGGTGGCCTGCTCGATGGTGGTGCGGATCAGGCTGGAGATCTGCGGCACCGTGCCGGAGGCGAGCTTCTTCTTGGAGCGGGGCGCCACGGCGAAGAAGGGCAGCTTGCCCTTCTCCGGGTCGGTGCTCATCACCGACTCCATCAGGCGCATGCCGCCGACGCCGTCGATCATCGCGTGATGCATCTTGCAGTACACGGCGAAACGGTTCTTCTCCAGGCCCTCGATGACGTGCATCTCCCACATCGGGCGCTCGCGGTCGAGCAGGGTGGCGTGGAGGCGCGAGACCAGGATTTCCAGTTGCTTCATGTTGCCCGGCTGCGGCAGCGACGAGTGACGCAGGTGGAAATCGAGATCGAACTCGTCATCCTCCACCCAGCCGGGCGTGCCGGCCTTCAGCGGCGGATAGCGCAGCACCTGGTTGAAGGGGGGGTAGACCTTCTTGACGTGGCGGTAGTCGTGGATGAGTTCCTCGACGAACTCGGTCGCCTTCCGGCCCGGCGGTACGGTATAGATACTGAGGTTGGCGACGTGCTGGGGAGTCTGCCGGGATTCGAACAGGAGGAATCCGAGGTCCGTCGGGTTCAGTTTCTTCATGGGGGGCCTTCTCCTGGGCAACATTCCCGCTACAGTTAAGCACACGACGGCGCGATTGCCCCCGCCCGCGCACGGCCGGCACGGCGGCGCGGCCGGGCCGTTATCGGGATCCGGCGTGCTAGTATCGCGACGTGTAATCCGGCCCCGCGCTGTGGCGGCCGGGCCGGCCGGACAAACCGACGGGGCGGTGGACATGGCTGCTGAGCAACTGGTTGCGGAGGGCCTGGTGCTGATGCTGGTGGGCATGGGCACCGTGTTCGTGTTCCTGACCGCGCTCGTGCTGGCGATGCACGCCATGTCGCGCGTGCTGGCGCATTACCCGGACTCCGTGGCGACCGTGCAGACGGCGGCCCGCGTGCCGGCACCCGTCGCGGGGGCCGTCGATGCGCGCCTGGCCGTGGTCATCGGTGCGGCGGTCCACCGCCACCGGCGGGCAAAGGCGACGGGCCGTGCGAAACCGCCGGCCTGAATCCAGCCGCATTCCCATGCTCAGAACCGGGAGTCACCCATGAGCGAAGCTGCCTCCGGCAAACGGCCGCTCGGCATCACCGACGTGGTGTTGCGCGATGGTCACCAGTCACTGCTGGCCACGCGCCTGCGCACCGACGACATGCTGCCGATCGCCGCGAAGCTCGACGAGGTCGGATTCTGGTCGCTGGAATCCTGGGGCGGCGCCACCTTCGATGCCTGTATCCGCTATCTTGGCGAGGATCCCTGGGAGCGGATCCGGCGGCTCAAGGCGGCCATGCCCAGGACCCCGCAGCAGATGCTGCTGCGCGGTCAGAACCTGCTGGGCTACCGGCATTACGCGGATGACGTCGTGGACCGCTTCGTGGAGCGTGCCGCCGTCAATGGAGTCGACGTGTTCCGGGTCTTCGACGCCATGAACGATCCGCGCAACCTGCGCCGCGCGATCGAGGCCGTCCTGCGCCAGGACCGCCATGCCCAGGGCACCATCTCCTACACCGTCAGCCCGGTCCACCACCTCGACCTCTGGGTGGACCTGGCCCGGCAGATCGAGGACATGGGCGCGCATTCGCTCTGCATCAAGGACATGGCGGGCCTGCTGCGGCCCTACGTGGGCGAGGAACTGGTCACGCGCCTCAAGGAGGCGCTGGACATCCCCATCCATATGCAGTCGCACGCCACCACCGGCCTGTCCACCGCGACCATCGTCAAGTGCGTGGAGGCCGGCATCGACAACGTCGACACCTCGATCTCCTCCATGAGCATGACCTACGGCCACTCCTCCACCGAGGCAGTGGTCGCGATCTTCGAGGGCACCGGCCGCGACACCGGCCTGGACCTGCCCCTGCTGGAGGAGATCGCCGCTTATTTCCGCGCAGTGCGCAGCAAGTACGCGCGCTTCGAGGGCAGCCTGCGCGGCACCGACTCGCGCATCCTCGTGGCGCAGGTGCCGGGGGGCATGCTCACGAACATGGAGAACCAGCTGCGCGAACAGGGCGCGGTGGACCGCATGGACGAGGTGCTGGCGGAAATCCCGCGCGTGCGCAGGGACCTCGGGTACATCCCGCTGGTCACGCCGACCTCGCAGATCGTCGGGACGCAGGCGGTGCTGAACGTGCTGGCCGGCGAACGCTACCAGTCCATCTCGCGGGAGACCGCCGGCGTGCTGAAAGGGGAATACGGCGCCACCCCGGCGCCCGTCGACGCGGCATTGCAGGCGCGCGTGCTGGAAGGCGGCGAGCCCATCACCTGCCGGCCGGCGGACCGGATCGGGCCGGAGATGGAGACGCTGGCCGCCGAACTGCAGTCACTGGCGCGCGAGAAGAACCTCCGGCTGGCGGAGGACGCCATCGATGACGTGCTGACCTATGCGCTGTTCGCACAGACCGCGCTGCGGTTCCTGGAGAACCGCGACAACCCGGGTGCTTTCGAGACCCCGCCCGATGGCGCGGAACCGGCGCCCGTCGCCGCACCGGCCGCGCCCGCGAACCACGAGGCGCCCGGGGTCTATACCGTGACGGTGGACGGCCGCAGCTATGTCGTCGAGGTGGCGGAGGGCGGCGCCATCCGGCCGCTGCAGTCCGCGCCTCCGGCCGGCGGGGCGGCCCCCGCACCGGGTGGCGGTGTGCCGCTCGCGGCGCCGCTGGGCGGCACCATCCTGCGGCTGCTGGTTCAGCCGGGCGCGCAGGTGCAGGAGGGACAGGCCCTGCTGGTGCTGGAGGCGATGAAGATGGAGACCGAGGTGCGCGCGCCCCGGGCCGGCACCGTGCAGGCCATCCTCGTGAAAGCGGGCGACACCGTCGCCGCGGGCGATCCGCTGCTGGACATCGGCTGACCGCAGGCCCGCACATGGACAACCTGCTGAAGCTCTGGCAAGGCACCGGCCTGTATTACCTGGATCTGCCGTCTGCCGTCATGATCGGTGTCGGCCTGTTGCTGCTCTACCTGGCCATCCGGCGTGGTTTCGAGCCGCTGCTGCTGGTGCCGATCGGCTTCGGCGGTATCCTCAGCAATATTCCCGGCGCCGGCCTGGCGGCGGCAAAGGGCAGCTGCGCCGCCTACCTCGACGGCGCCTGCGCCCGGGTCGCCGACGCCGATGGCATCCTCTACCTTTTCTACCATGTCGGGATCGAGAGCGGCGCCTTCCCGCTGCTCATATTCATGGGCGTCGGCGCCATGACCGATTTCGGACCGCTGCTGGCCAACCCGCGCACGCTGTTCCTGGGCGCGGCGGCGCAGTTCGGCATCTTCGCCTCGCTGCTTGGCGCCCTGACGCTCAACCTGTTCGGCATCGAAGGCTTCGAGTTCAGCCTGCGGGAAGCCGCCGCGGTCGCCATCATCGGCGGCGCCGACGGACCCACTGCCATCTACGTCACCAGCCGCCTGGCGCCCGATTTGCTTGGCGCCATCGCCGTGGCTGCCTATTCCTACATGGCGCTGGTGCCGCTGATCCAGCCGCCGATCATGCGGGCGCTCACCACCAGCGCCGAGCGCGCGATCGTCATGACCCAGCTGCGCCAGGTTCGGCAGGTGGAGAAGATCGTCTTCCCGCTGCTGCTGCTGATCCTCGTCGCGTTGCTGCTCCCGGACGCCGCGCCACTGCTCGGCATGTTCTGCTTCGGCAACCTGATGCGGGAGTGTGGCGTGGTGCAGCGGCTCAGCGACACCACCCAGAATGCGCTCATCAATATCGTCACCATCGCCCTGGGCCTGGCGGTCGGCTCGAAGCTGGGTGCGGACCAGTTCCTGCAGGCGAAGACGCTGGGTATCCTCGCGATCGGCATGGGCGCCTTCATGATCGGCACGGCGGCGGGCGTGCTCATGGGACGCCTGCTGAACTGGCTGTCGCGCGAACCGATCAACCCGCTGATCGGGGCCGCGGGCGTGTCCGCGGTACCGATGGCGGCGCGGGTTGCCAACAAGGTGGGGCTGGAAAGCAATCCGCACAATTTCCTGCTCATGCACGCCATGGGTCCGAACGTCGCCGGTGTGATCGGATCGGCGGTGGCGGCCGGTATCCTGCTGAATTTCACCGGCTGAGCGGTCCGGACACCTGCCGGCGGGCCGCGGGTGTTATCATGAACACCTTCTGCGTCTGTTGTCGGAGCCGACATGCAAAAGAACATCACCGTCATGATCCTCAACCCCAATCCGGGCGAGGCCGTGAAGCTTGGCGCAGACCTCGTGAGCGTGGCCCCGGAGGGCGTGGAGATCCAGTCGCACGGCCACGAGACGGCCGAGAGCCTGGCGGAATCGCTGAAGCAGAATCCGGCCGACTGCGTGCTGCTCTACCTCGGTGCCGGGTTCGACAACGACCCGGATCTGCTCAATCGTTACGCACGCCAGACCGGTGGTCCGGCGACAATCGTCGTCGCCGACAACGTGGGGCTGGACCGCGAACTGGAATGGGTGCACCGGGGCATCCAGGACGTGGTCAACACCGGCCGGCCGGCCGGCGAACTGGTGCGCTGCATCATGATGGCGCTGGAGCGCCGCCACCTGCTGAACGATGCCCAGCAGGCACTGCGCCTGGAGCAGGAAAACGTCCACAAGATGCAGCAGTTCGTCGACGAGCTGGTCGGATACGCCACCCGTACGGCGACCATGGGCCACTGAACCGCGCCCGGCCTGGCCGGGATGAACCGAGCACATGAGCGACGACCTCGACACCGGATCCTTCTCCCGCATGATGAAGCTGGGTTCGCTCGCGAGCCGGGTCGGGCTGTCCGTGGCCGGCACCGCGATCGGCAACACCTTCCGATCGGTCGACCTGCGCGATGCCCGGAAGACCCGCAGCCAGGTCCGGAACGCCCTGCGCGTGGCGGAAACCCTGGGCC
Organism: Pseudomonadales bacterium; assembly: GCA_041682035.1. Taxonomy (GTDB): domain Bacteria; phylum Pseudomonadota; class Gammaproteobacteria; order Pseudomonadales; family JBFGWM01; genus JBFJWR01. Next base: position 20,224 of record JBFKKR010000057.1, read on the forward strand.
ACATGAAGGGTGTGCCGATGAAGATCGGCCAGATGCTCAGCCTGCACGAGAACCTTCTGCCGCCGGAGGTGGCGCGGGTGCTGAGCAGCCTGCAGCAGAATGCGCCGTCGGTGTCGTTCGCACGCATGGAGGCCATCGTGCGCGCCGAGACCGGCGAGCGGTTCGCGCAGGTGGCGCAGCTGGATCCGCAGCCCTGGGCGGCGGCCTCCATCGGGCAGATTCATCGCGCCCGGCTGCAGGATGGCCGCGAGGTGGTCTTCAAGATCCAGTATCCCGGCATCGACCGCGTGATCGAGGCCGACATGCGGAACCTGCGCGGCACCCTGAAGTTCGTCTTCTCGCTGCTCACCGAGATGGACACCGGTCCGCTGTGGGAGGAGCTCAACGAGCGCCTGCTGGAGGAACTCGACTACGAACGCGAGGCGGCGAACCTGCAGCGCGCGGCAGCGCTGCTGCAGGATGAACCGCACCTGTGCGTGCCGACCGTGGTGCCGGAACTCAGCAGCCGCCACGTG
>JBFKKR010000058.1:0-19137 GCA_041682035.1 Pseudomonadales bacterium
GACCGGCACCCGTGACGTTTCGAGTCTTGAACCGAGGTAAACCATGGCCCCGATCAACCCCTCCGCCATCCGCGAATTCCTGCGCATGGAGTCCGCAGGCGGCATCCTGCTCTTCTTCGCCGCGCTGCTTGCCATCGTCTTCGCCAACATCCCGTTCCTGTCGGCTTACTACGAACTGCTGCTGTCAACGCCTGTCGAGGTACGGGTCGGCGCACTGCATATCGGCAAGCCATTGCTGCTGTGGATCAACGACGGCCTGATGGCCGTGTTCTTTTTCCTGGTCGGGCTGGAACTGAAACGGGAACTGGTCGAGGGCGAACTGGCGGACCGGCGCAACATCATCCTGCCGGGGCTCGGGGCGATCGGCGGCATGCTTTTTCCGGCGCTCGTCTACCTCGCCTTCAACCACGACGACCCGGTCGCAGTGAACGGATGGGCCATCCCGGCAGCGACGGACATCGCCTTCGCTTTGGGCGTGCTCTCCCTGCTGGGATCCCGGGTGCCGGTTTCGATGAAGATCTTCCTGACGTCGCTGGCCATTTTCGATGACGTCGGCGCCATCCTGATCATCGCGTTGTTCTATACGGCGAACATATCGGTCGAGGCCCTGGTGGTCGTTGCCTGCTGCATCCCCGTGCTCGCGGTCCTGAACCGCAGGGGCGTGATGTCGCGCAGTCCCTACCTGCTGATCGGGATCATCATGTGGGTGGCCACGCTCAAGTCCGGTGTCCATGCCACTCTGGCGGGCGTGGTGATGGCGATGTTCATACCCCTGCGCACGCCCGACCCCTCGATCTCATCACCACTGAAGACCCTGGAACACGACCTGCATTCGGTGGTGGCATTTTTCATTCTGCCGGTCTTCGCATTCGCCAATGCCGGCATCAGTTTCAGCGGCATGGGGCTCGCCCAGGTCATGCACGGCGTGCCACTGGGGATCGCGCTGGGCCTGTTTCTCGGCAAGATCGTCGGCGTGTTCGGGTTCTGCTGGCTGGGTATCGTGCTGCGCTGGACCCGGCTGCCGAGCGGCATGGACTGGACCGCACTGCTGGGAACCGCCGCCTTATGCGGCATCGGCTTCACCATGAGCCTTTTCATCGGATCGCTGGCGTTCGAGGAAACCGGCGTCAACCGGATGTTCGACGAGCGACTGGGTATCATCCTCGGCTCGCTGCTGTCCGGCATCACCGGCTTCCTGCTGCTGCACCGGGTGCTGCCGGCCCGGGCGGACTGAAGGCCCGTCGGCGGCACGGGCCCGGAACTGGCGAGCCGTACTGACTGCTTTTCGCGTCACGCGCCGGCGGTCGGGGCAAACGCGAACCCGAAAAAAAAGAGCCGGCAATGAAGCCGGCCCAAGCACGGGCAGGGGGTGCCCTACGGGTAGGAACCGTCACCAGGCGAGAGGGATTCCGGTCACACCCCGCGACGAGGCGATGCCGATCATCTCGTCGTAGGGACTGTCGACCATGAGCCGCGCGTCGGCGACCGGGACATCGCGCAGCATGGCGTGCATCTGGGCAATGCTGCGTGCCAGCACGCGGTCACCGCCATCCGTCACAATGGCGGTCAGCTTTCCGCCTTCCACTGCGTGGGAGATGTACATATCACCCTCCAGCGACTGGACCGCGATCTGTACCGGGGCTGCTGCCCGCTTCAACTCGTTGATCGTCACACCTTTCATCTCATCCTCCATTGCGTTGTCAGAAACCAAATGCCTTCCACACTGTTCCGGCGCTGCGTCACTGCTTCGGACGCCGGACCAGGCGGGAGACCGGCAGCCCTGCGTCCCGCGCCGCCTGCAGGATTGCCTGCCACGTCGCTTCGTCCACCTCCGGCGAGCGGGCCAGCAGGAACAGGAACCCGCGCCCGGCATTGCCCACGACGGACCAGCTGTACTCACCGCGCCCGTTCTTGGGGCCCAGCGCGAAGATGCGGTACTCGAACCCGCCCAGGGAAACGGCACGCTGCAGCCACCGCGCCCACCACGGTCCGAACGCGATGCGCAGCACTGCGCCGTCGGTGCCGGGCTCGACGAGCGCGTATCCCCTCGCCTCGTCACGCCAGCGGGTCCCGTCCCCGGCGATGCGCTCGCAGCGGTTGACGATGCGGATGCTGTCTGCGCTCTCGCGCGCGTAGTGGGCGGTGGAGCCGGTGCAGACCGAGAAGACACGCCCCACGTGACGGGGCCGGTTGTCCTGGAAGTCGTTCGGGGTACGGGCCAGTTCGAACCAGCGGCCCAGGTAGGCGCCCGTTTCCACGACCGGCTGCGCGGCAGCCGATGGCGCCCAGGACCAGCAACAGGCGACGAAAAAGGCCGCGAGAAGGCGATTCGCGTGCCCGCGCCCGCGCCGGCAGCGTTCCGAGCAGTAACGCACCGCCGGCCAGTCGTTCCGCCAGCGGCGGCGCCACCGGAACGGCCGCCCGCACACCGGACAGGTCTTCGCGGGCAGGTCACCCTTGCGACGGTTCACCGGAAACCCCCGGACGTATTCGTGCCGGAGTGTGCAGGGGCGGTCAGCGGCCAGTCTGCCGCATCGACCACGTCCATGGGCACATCCGGATCCGTGTCCGCGGTCCAGCGAGCGATGAATGCGCCCTCCGGATCGAAATCACGGGTCTGCTTCCCGATGTCGAAGTGGCGGCCACCCCGGGGGTCGGCACCCACGCCGGCGATGTATTGCCAGTTGCCCCAGTTGCTGGCCACGTCGTAATCGATCAGCTGCTGCTCGAACCAGGCAGCGCCGCAGCGCCAGTCCAGCTGCAACTCGTTCACGAGGCAACTGGCGGCGATCTGCCGGCCCCGGTTGGACAGGTAACCGGTGCTGTTCAGCCGGCGCATGCAGGCATTGACGAGGGGCCACGGGGTCCGGCCGTCCCGCCAGGCTCGAAACCGGTGCGGATAAAAGGTCGTTTGCGGCCGGACCCGCGCCGTGCCGGCGAAGGCATACAGCCGGTCACCGTGCGCATGCGCGTGCCAGTGGAAAAACTCCCGCCACAACAGTTCGAACCAGATCCAGCAGGTGGAATCGTTGGCCCCATGCACCGCCTCGAAACGCCGCAGCGCGGTCAGCACCTGCCGTGGCGACAGGCAGCCGTTCGCCAGCCAGGGCGAGAAACGCGTCGAGGCGGCCTCGTCGTCGAGCGCGTTACGTGTTTCCCTGTAATGCAGGGCGCCCTCTCCGGCGAAGTATGCTTGGAGATGCCGCAGACCCCGCCACTCGCCACCGCCGAACTCGATCTCGACGGGTGGAAGATCATGCGCACGAAGCAGCTTGTCGGAACCGTGTTCCGGGGCCGTCGCCGCGGCCCGTACCGGCCCGGTGACCGCGGGCACGGGCCAGTCCCCGACCTGGCGACGGAATGCAGAAAACGTGCCGGGAAACCGGTCCGGCAGTGCGGCAACCTGCTCGCGCGTGAACAGGGTCTCGCTGTCGAACGCCAGGAACCTGACCTGCGGCCGGGCGTCCCGCACGCGCCGGGCGTCCTCGCGCTCAAAGGCGCCACAGGAACGGGCGTGGTACACCGTGTCGATGCCGTGCAGATCCACCGCGGCAGCCACCTGCTCCGCCGGTTTTCCGCTGACCACGTGCAGTCGCAGGCCGAGCCCGGCGAGTTCATGGTCCAGCGCAGCGAGACTCTCGCGCAGGAAGCGCATGCGATAGATGCCCAGGGAGCGCGCGCCAAAGCGGTTCGGACGCTGCCAGCGGTCATCCATGCAGAACAGGCAGACCAGTTCGTCTGCCTCCGCCAGGGCGGCGTGCAGGGCCGCGTTGTCGCGTACCCGCAGATCATTCCGGAACCAGACCAGTCCACGCATGCCGGCCTACTCCAGTGTCCCGAGAAATGACGATGCCTGCTGACGCATCTCCTGCAGCAACCCGGCCTCCTGGTTGTCGAGGTTCCGGTAGGCCAGCCTCATGCGGGGATTCCTCTCCAGCCTGGAACGGTTGCGCGCCAGGAAATCCCAGTACAGGAAATTGAACGGACAGGCGTCCGGCCCGGTCTTCTGCTTCGGGTCATAGCGGCAGTTTCCGCAGTGATCGGACATCCGGTTGATGTAGGCGCCCGAGGCCGCATAGGGCTTGGAAGCGAACACGCCGCCGTCGGCGAACAGCGCCATGCCATGCGTGTTGGGCAGTTCCACCCATTCGAATGCGTCGGCGTACACGGCGAGATACCAGGCCTCGACCTCGGCCGGCCGGATCCCGGCCAGCAGGGCGAAATTCCCGGTCACCATCAGGCGCTGGATATGGTGGGCGTAGGCATTGCGCCGGGTGGCCGAAACCGCCCGCTCGACACAGCGCATGTCCGTGTCGGCACCCCAGTAGAACGCCGGGAGCGGGCGCTCCGCGTCCAGGTATACGGACCCGGCATAGGACGGCATGCGCAACCAGTACACGCCGCGGATGAACTCGCGCCAGCCGATGATCTGGCGCACGAAGCCCTCGACGCAGTGGATGGGCGCTGCGCCGCTATCGTAGGCTGCGATCGCTGCCGCGCAGACCTCGCGCGGATCGAGCAGGCCGACGTTCAGATACGGGGAAATGACCGCGTGGTAGAGAAAATCTTCCGCGTCGCTCATGAAATCCTGGTAATCGCCGAAGCACGGCAATGCTTCCGCGACGAAGTGATCGAGCGCCTCCAGCGCCTGCGCCCGGGTGACGCCCCAGGAAAAACCTTCCGCGTCCCCGAAATGCGCTGCATACCGCTCTGTCACCAGCCCCGTGACCTCGCGCGTGGTGGCATCGGGGGTAAAACGCAATCGCTGCGGCGGAGTCGTTCCACGCGGGAGGCGTTTCCGGTTGCGGCTGTCGTAGTTCCACGAGCCGCCCACGGGCTGGTCCCCCTCCATCAGGTAACCGGTGCAGCGACGCATCTCGCGGTAGAAATGTTCCATGCGCAGTTGCTTCCTGCCCGCGGCCCACTGCCGGAACTCCTCTGCCGGGCACAGGAAGCGGTCGTCGGTACGTAGTTCCACCGCCACGTCCAGGGCATCGCTCCAGCGCGACATTTCCTCGCGCAGCCGCCACTCGCCCGGTTCCGTCACCACGACGCGCCGGTAGCCGCCCTCCCGCAGTGCGCGGCGCACCTCGCCGGAGAAGGAACCGGTATTGGCCGGATCATCCAGCGTGACGTACCGCACCGCCACGCCATCGTCGCGCAGTGCCTGCGCGAAGTGCCGCATCGCCGCCAGGACCAGGATGATCTTCTGCGGATGATGCGGGACATAGGTCGTTTCCTCCCGCGCCTCGACCATCAGCACGACGTCGTCGGCCGTCAGGTCCGCCAGGGTGGCCAGGCCGCGGCTCAGCTGATCACCGAGCACCAGTCGCAGGGTCGCCATGATCGCAGCTCGCCCGACGCGCTCAGGAAGCCATCAACCGGCCGTCCAAGGGCAGCTGCCAGTCCGGCAGCGCCTCGAACGCGGGCTTCGCGAACAGGTAGCCCTGGACCAGGTACACGCCACATTCCTCGAGGACGTGCAAATCCGCTTCCTCCTCGATACCTTCGGCGATCACCTCGATGCCGAGGTCACGACACATGTCCACGGTGTAGCGCAGGATCGCGATCCGCTTGCGATCGCCGTGGATGCCCTGGACCAGGCCCATATCGAGCTTGACCAGGTCGGGCTGGAATGATGCGAGCAGGTTCAGCCCCGAGTAGCCGGCGCCGAAGTCGTCGATCGCCGTCCGCAGTCCCTGGGAGCGGTATTCCTGGATGATCTGGATCAGGTGCGCGGGGTCGACGATGCGCTCGTTCTCCGTGATCTCGAAGATGATCCGTTCACGCGGGAAGTCGAACTTCTGCGCCGCCAACAGGGTGGCGCGCAGGCAGTTGGCCGGCTCGTACACGGCGTTGGGCAGGAAGTTGATACTCAGGGACGACTGCATGCCACGCTCCGAGGCCAGGCGGATCGCCTTGCGACGACACTCCTGGTCGAAGCGGTAGCGGTTGTCCTCGTTGACGTTCGAGAGGACGCTGGCAGCCGACTCGCCCCCCATGCCGCGTACCAGCGCCTCGTGGGCGAACACCTCGCTGTTGCGCAGGTCGATGATGGGCTGGAACGCCATCGAGAACCTGAATCCAAGCGACGCGCGGGGCGTACAGTGCGGGCAGTCCGGGACTGATTCTGACACGCGTGAGATCATCGGCGGCTCATAGACTTGCGCTTTCAACATCGTTCTGCTCCTCGTTGCGGTTGGATCGGGGGGCATGCGCCCGTTCGGCGTGCTCGCAGGCGGCCCGCAGTGCGGCCTCCACCTGCACGCGCGCGCTCAACATCATGCGCCGGATATCCTGGTGGGTATGACGGTCTTCGTCGGTCAGGTCGGCACACTGGTCGGTGTAATCCTCGAAGTCGTAGATCTGCTCCACCATGCGCGCCAGGTGCCGCTGGCAGTCACAAAGAAGACCGGCCGAGTCCTGCTGCTGCAGCGCGGTGAGCACGCCCATCGAATAGTTGCGCAGCGGGGCTTCCGGGGACGGTTCGCGTACCGCGGCGACGCCGGCGTGCAGCACGCGGGTCGCGGCCCGCTCCGGCAACCAGATCCGGAGAAACGGTTCCAGGTGACGGAACCCCTGCAACACGCTGGTGTTGGCGTTGCGCAGGCTGCGCGCCAGTGCCAGGCGGGCGAACTCGTACACGACCACGACGTGCTTCGGATTCGCACGCCGGCGCAACCCGTGCAGCCACGCCCCGGTCCCGGGCAGGATGTGCGGGGTGTGAACCACGAGGATGTCGCAGGCGACTTCGGCATCTTCCCGCAGGAGGTCCTCCGCGAAAGGGAACTGGCGCACCAGGTCCAGCGCTGCATGGCTGTCGGTCAGCGCCTGGATGTGGGCGCCGGCCCGGGCGCCCACGGTGACTACCCGAAGACGAGGCGTGTCGTTCGCCACCGCCACCGGCTTCCCGCCCCCGAGGTCCCTGCCCAGAATCTGCAGTTCCCCCTGCGGGAGTGGCGCCAGCGCACTGATCGCATGCCCCGCCCGGGTGAGTTCAGCCAGCGTTTTCAGCCGCAGCACGTCTTCCGAGGAGAAGCGGCGCTGGCCATTCGGCGCCCGCGCCGGACGTATCGCCGCGTGGCGGCGTTCCCAGTTCCGGATCGTACCAGGCGTCAGCCCGCTCAATCGGGCCGCCGCCCCGACCGTGTAGAAGGACGATGAAGCTTCCGTTGAAGATTTGTTGTTCATATCCTCTCCAAATCGAACCATAAATTTCCAAAGTCACCACATGATGGACCATGACCAAGATAAAATCAAGCTTTGAACAGTTTTATATTACATATTTCCTATTCATTGCTGTCACCAAGTGTCTTCACAGGTCGCGAACCTGGTCGAAATGAACAGGCTCGCCAAACAAGCAATGAACAGGTAAAGTTCGTAAAAATCTGCTCAAAATGGAGTAGGCCTGTGGCCAGCGAGAACACCCGTTACAAGATCGGCGCGGTCGAGAAACTGACCGGCATCCCTGCCAGCAGCATCCGGATCTGGGAGCGCCGCCATGCGGTGGTGAACCCGGAACGCTCGGCATCCGGCACGCGGTACTACTCACGGGCCGACATCGAGCGCCTGAAACTCATCCGCGAACTGACCGAGGCGGGGGACGCGATCAGTGAGATCGCGGCACTCAGCGACGACGCCCTCGCGCGGCGCCGGACGGAATTCCGGTCACGCCGCCCGGGCGGCGCAGCCGCCGCCCGGGTGATGCTGATCGGCTCCTTCACGCAGGAGGTGCTGGCGGCGGTCCGTGGCGAGACGTCGCTGAAGGAGGTCACCCATTTCGGCAGCGCCGGCGAGGCGAAAACGGACGCGGGAAAGCCGGACGTGGTCGTAATCAACACGCCCAATCTCCACCGCGATGACGCCGCGCGACTGCATGCGCTGCGGCGGGAAATCGGCGCCGGCGCGGTCATCGTGATCTACCGTTTCGCATCCAGCCAGGTGCTTCGCGCGCTGGACGCGCCCGAGATCAGCCTCATGCAGGCGCCCGTGCGGGCCGACGACCTGCTGATGCGCCTGCGGGGCATCGGCGAGATCACCGCGGCACGCACCAGCGACACCCTCGACGACCTGCTCGCCCTGCCCCACAGCACGCCCCGCTTCACGGCGGAACAACTCCACCGCTTCGCCACCCTGGAAACCGTGGTCAAGTGCGAGTGCCCCCGCCACCTCGCAGACCTGATTGCCGCCCTGCAGGCATTCGAGCAGTACAGCGCGGAATGCGAGAGCCGGTCCGAGGATGACGCGCAACTCCATGCCCGACTCCATCGCGGCTCGGCCCTGTGCCGCGACGTGCTGGAGCAACTGCTGGAGCAGACCCTGGAGGCGGAGGGACTGCCGGTGTAGACGCCGCACCGGCACGGCGGACCCGACGCGCCGGCGGCGCCCGTAGTGCCTGAGGACACCGGCGCGCGGACAGGCCACCCCGTCCGGGGGCTGCGCTAGACTGTGGGGACTGACTGCGGGAACCCCGTCAGTACCCCCACTGCTGCAGTACGGAGCCCTGGCCGTGCAAATTTTTTATGTCGACGATGACCCGGACGATCGGCTGATCGTCCGGGAGGCGGTGGAGGCGGCGATGCCGGACTGCCAGTTGCACGAGTTCGGCAGTAGCAGCGAATTCATGGACGCACTCCACGACCTCGATGCAGTCGATGGCACCACCCTGAACATCGACCTGCTCATGCTGGACGTGCGCATGCCGATCAAGGACGGCTTCCAGGTTCTGCGCGAGATCAAATTCCATCCGCACTACAAGCACATCCCGGTGATCATGTTCACCGACGACCGCACGGAGAAATCCGTGAACCGCGCCTACGCCATGGGCGCCAACGCCTATATCGTGAAATCCAAGATCAGCAAGGAACTGAAATTTTTTCTCCGCGCCCTCGAGATCCTCTGGGAGCCGGTGCGCGACCTGCGCTCCGAGGTGCTTTCCAGCTTCAGACGCGAGATGAACGTGATGGGCATGAAGCCGGTCCGGCTGCTGATGCTGGAAGACGATATCGACGATGCCAACATGGCGGTCGAACTGCTGCAGGACCGGGTCCTGATCAACGAGTTCGAACGCGTCAGCAGCGTGCAGGAACTGCGCGATTTTCTGCAGGGCGGTGGCCCCTATGCCGATCTGCCTGCCAATCCCCCGCCGGACCTCATCCTGGCCGACCTGCTCATGCCCGGCGAGAGCGGCATTGCCGCCATCCGCTGGCTGAAGGGGGAGTCCGCCTTCCGGGACATCCCGGTCATCGCCATGACCGGCTCCAGCGACTTCGAGCTGCACCGGCAGGCAACGGAGGCCGGGGCGGAATGCGTTTGCGAGAAGCCGATTTCCTACCGCCAGCTGGTCGACGTTTTGCGCGTGGTGGGCGGCATGCAGCTGTCCATCGTCAAGGTGCCCCACCCGGACGCCCAGGCCTGACACGGCCCGGTCCTCCGGGTGGGGCAATGCGACGGGTCTTGAGATTTTCCGCACCCGAAATCATAATGAGCAGATATTTTCTACTCATTAGGTGCGCACATGTGCAGCGAAATCGAACACACCGGCGCAACCTCGTCCCGGGAAGCCAGCGACTCCGGCCTGGATGACATCGACCACGTCGCCATCCAGGTCGACGACATCGGCGCGGCGGTGGACTGGTACTGCGCCCACGCCCGCTGCGAGGTCGCCTACCGGGACGATACATGGGCGCTGCTTCGCTTCGCCAACACGAAGCTGGCGCTGGTCGTTCCGGACCAGCACCCACCCCACCTCGCGATCACCTCGCCACGGGCGGAAGCGTTCGGCACGCTGCAGCCGCACCGGGATGGCACCGCGTCCTGCTATCTCAACGACCCCGCCGGTAACGTGCTGGAAGTGCTGAAGGCCTGACATGCTCCCCTACCAGCGCTTCACGATCTACTACGACGGCAGCTGCAATACCTGCAGCCGCGAGATCCGCTTCTATATGCGCCGCCGGGGCGCGGACCGGCTTCAGTTTCTCGACGCGGCGCACGCCGCGGAAGAGGAACTGGGGCCCGGCCTGACCCGCGAGCAGGCGCTTGCCCGCATGCACGTGCGCAACGAGGCGGGCCACCTGATCGAGGGCGTGGACGCCTTCATCGCCATCTGGCGGCGGCTGCCCGCCCTCCGCCTGCTCGGCCGCATGGCCGACAGACCCGGGTTTCATCACCTGTTGCGCATCGGGTACCGCCTGTTCCTGGCCTGGCGGCGACGCTTCCCCTCGCCCGCGCAGTGCCGTGTACCCGGCGCGCGCGTGGCACAACGCAGCTAAAAGGAAAGGGGCTAAAAGAAAAAGCGGGGCACGAGGCCCCGCTTTCTGTGCGCGTATGGACGCGCCCCGGTGAAGGTCAGGCCGCCTCCTGCACCCCCCCTTCCGCGTCTGCATAGCGCGGCAGCTCGTCGAAAGCGTCGGTCGCCAGGCAGTCCCTGCGCAGCGCATCGTAGCGGCGGATCGCCGCCGCATCCGCGCGGCTCAGCTCGCCGCCCGCCACCGCGGTCTCCAGGTCCGCAGCCAGCCGGTGTGGCGCATAGCCTTTGGGCAGGCTGCGTATGAAGCGCACGTACACGGGCTCGATGGCAGCCACTTCCTGCAGCGCCGCGTCCATGCGGCCGGTGATGTCGCCCGCATCCGCCGGGAAATAGGCGGGTTGCGTCAGCGCATCCCGCAGCGCGCCGGGCTGCATCATCGCCGTGGCGATCGCGCTGCCGAGACGGTCGGCCGGTGGGCGCACGCGGATGCCGAGCGGGAAGCAGAACAGGCGCACGATGCCGGCCGCGAGACCCGGAAGGTTCTGCAACAGCTCGTCGAAAGCGCGATCGATTTCGGCGATACAGTGCTGCAGGCTCCAGCGGGCGTGGTGCAACGCATCCAGTTGCAGACGCCGCTCGTCGTGGTACATCTTGGCGACCGCCGAGCCCATGTAGAGGTAGCTCAGCACGTCGCCCATGCGGGCGGACAGGCGCTCGCGCCGCTTGAGCTGGTCGCCGAGCAGGGCCATGGCGACGTCCGCGGAGAACGCCAGCGCCGCCGCACGGCGCGACAGCTGCTTCATCTCCCGGTCCAGGGGCGACCCTTTCACGCCGCGCGCGAAGCGGGCCCCGGTGAGCGCGTGCCAGAAGCTGCGCAGGCCATTCGCGACGATGTGACCGAGGTGCGCAAAGAAGAGCCGGTCGAAGCGCCGCAGGGCTTCACGCCCGTCGGCAAGCTGCGCCGCCTCGATCTCGCCGAGCACGTAGGGATGGCAGCGGATCGCACCCTGGCCGAATACCATCAGGCTGCGGGTGAGAATGTTGGCGCCCTCCACGGTGATCGCGATCGGGATCGACTGGTAGACCCCCGCCATGTAGTTGCGCGGACCCATCTGCACCGCGCGGCCGCCATGCACGTCCATGGCGTCGTTGACCACGCTGCGCATCATCTCCGTCATGTGCAGCTTCGCGATCGCGCTGATCACGGACGGCGAGGTCTGGTCGATCGCCGCACAGGTCAGCCGGCGGCTCGCCTCGGTCATGTAGGTCAGGCCGGCGATGCGCGCATTGGCTTCCTGCACGCCCTCGAACTCTCCCACGGACACACCGAACTGGCGGCGGATGCGCGAGAACGCGCCGGTCATGCGGTAGCTCACCTTGGTCGCCGCCGCGCTCAGCGCCGGCAGGGAAATGCCCCGCCCCGCCGACAGGCATTCCATCAGCATGCGCCAGCCCTTGCCGGCCATTTCCGGCCCGCCGATGATCCACTCCACGGGGATGAACACGTCCTCGCCACGGATCGGGCCGTTCATGAATGCACCGGGAAAGTGACGCCGGCCGATCTCCACGCCGGGGTGGTCGGCGGGGATCAGGGCACAGGTGATGCCGTAGTCCTGCCGGTCCGGGTCGCCCAGCAGGCCCTGCGGGTCACGCAGCTTGAAGGCCAGGCCGACCAGCGTCGCCACCGGCGCGAGCGTGATCCAGCGTTTCTCGAACTGCAGCCGGATACCGAGCACGTCGCGCCCCTCGTGACGGCCCCATGCCACGATCCCCTCGTCCGGGATCGCGCCCGCATCCGAGCCCGCTTCCGGGCTGGTCAGGCCGAAACAGGGGATCTCCTCGCCTGCGACCAGGCGGGGCAGCCAGCGCTTTTTCTGTTCTTCGGTTCCGTAATGAACCAGCAGTTCACCCGGCCCGAGACTGTTGGGCACCATCACCGTGACGGCCGCCGCGACCGAGCGGCTGGCGATCTTGGTCACCACGCAGGATTGCGCGTAGGCCGAGAAACCGAGGCCGCCCTCTTTATCGGGAATCAGCATGCCCAGGAACCCCTGCTCGCGAATGAACCGCCATACCTCTGCGGGCAGGTCCCGGTCCTCGTGCGAGATCTTCCAGTCGTCCAGCAGGGCGCAAAGCGCCTCGGTCTCGTTGTCGAGAAATGCCTGCTCGCGCGCAGACAGGCGCGGGGCCGGCCCGCAGAGAAGCTTCCGCCAGTCCGGGCGCCCGCTGAACAGGTCGGCGTCCCACCAGGTGGAGCCGGCCTCCAGCGCCTGCTGCTCGGTCTCGCTGATCCGCGGCATCACCTTGCGGAAGTAGGCCAGCATGGGCCGGCCGAGCAGCGCCCGGCGGACCGGCGTGGGGCCGAGCAGGACCAGCGCTGCGGCGAGTGCGAGCAGGACACTCGCCAGCGCCGCCGGTTCCCGAACCCCCAGCGCAAACAAACCGACCGGGATGGTGGCCGCGAACAGGCTCCAGGCCAGGAACGAGGCGCGCGCCCCGAGCAGGCAAACCCCGGAGACGGCCAGCAGGCCGATGAAGACATTCAGATCCAGGCTCATGACAAATTACCTTTTGAGTAGGTTACGAGCCGGTAATATATGCTCAAAAGGAAATTCAAATCAACTTATGAACGATTTATTCCCCATTAAATCTATTCATTTCTTGACATTCTTCCAGGCATAGGGAATACTTCAGGACTCGGTAAAGAACGCGCGGAGGCGGGACGATGAGAGAATTCCTCTTCAAAGCTTGGGTTTCGCTGTGCGGGATGGCAGCCGTCGCGATCGCTCCGGACGCCTTGTCCGCCCAGGGGAGCGGCCACTGCAAGACCTTCATGGAGCAGTCCCGAGAAACCTTCACCGGCCATTAGAGAGGCAAGAGCGTCATGTACCGCCTGATCTACCGCAGCCGCTGCGCGCTGCCAATGAACTGGGACCTCGTCATGGATATCTCCCACAGCAGCGAGGCCAACAATGCGCAGTGCGACGTGTCCGGCATCCTGCTGGCCAGCCAGACGCACTTCCTGCAGGTCATCGAGGGGCGCTTCGAAGACGTCAACACCGTGTTCCGCCGCATCTGCCGCGACGATCGCCACGACGACCTCAACCTCGTCGATTTCTCGCCGGTGGACTCCCGCCTCTTCGATGGCTGGGGCATGAAGGGGATCGGCGTCTTCGATATGAACGCCGACCTCGAGAAACAGCTGGTGCGGAAGTACGGCGCGGAAAATGGCGTGCTGCTGTTCCCCCTGGAAGCATGGACCGCACTGGCGCTGATCCAGGATATCCGCCTGCTCAGAGAACTGCCGGAGTGGAAGCACTAATCCACGGCCGTGACGGCCCGGGGCACGGGTCAGCGATACTGCGCGGCCGAGATGAACTCCCCGAAAGCCTCGCACCAGATGACGACGGTGTTGAAATCGCTCACGTCGACACCGACCGGCAAGGTGACGAGGAAATTCCTGAATGTCCGCACTTCACCGACCCGCAGCGACTGGTCCTTGATCGCGAGAAACGCCGCCTCGTCCTCGACGAAGCGGGGTGCCAGGTAGAGCTTGTAGTCGGGCCCCGGTGCAACCTCGCCATGCAGGGCGATGTGATCGTCGGTGATCGACAGCTCACCCTCACCCCAGTGGAATGCGTCACTGCCCTGCAGGTCCCTGCGGAAGGCCGCGCGAAAGCGCGCCGATTTTTCGACCGCCTCGATCTGGTCCATGGCCGGCGCCTGGGGTGCGGTGAGTATGGGCAGCATGTAGACGCCAAGCAGGAAGCCGAAGCCGAGGAAGACGCCGTGCGTCACGACGAGCAGCAGGAGTTTCTTCATGTCGTTCGATGTTCCTCACAAGCCCTGGAATCAAATTAGCATGACCGGAACGGCCCGGTCAGGAACCGGATAGAACACGCGCATGCCGAACAAAACGCGGAACACCATCTACGAGTTGCTGACCGGCGATGACGAGGGCCGGGTCTGCCGGGACATCCCGGCGTCGGCCTGTCGACACCAGCCGGCGAACGTGGTGCGGCACGTGCTCAGCCTGGGGGCCACCAAGTCCGGCGACGGCCTGGCCGACCCGAAGATCGTGCTGGCCTGGCTGCTGGTCGCTGTCGGCGCGCCCGTCTACCTGCTCGGCGTGCTGGTGCCGGTGCGGGAGGCCGGCGCACTGCTGCCGCAGTTGTTCATCGCCCGTTCCATCCGCGCGCAGCCGGTGCGCAAATGGTTCTGGATCGGCGGTTCGCTGGTACAGGGAATCTGCGTCGCCGGCATGGGCGTGGCCGCCCTCCTCCTGCAGGGCGACGCAGCCGGCTGGACCATCGTGCTGCTGTTGCTGCTGTTCGCGCTGGCGCGCAGTGTCTGTTCGGTCGGCTACAAGGACGTGCTGGGAAAAACCGTTTCCAAGTCCCTGCGCGGCCGGACCACCGGCGCCGCGACCACGCTGTCGTCCGGCGTCATCCTGCTGCTCGGCGTCCTGCTGACCTTGGGCTGGCTGGACACCGGACTGCACACGCTGGCGGGCATGTTGTTCCTGGCGGCCGGCGCGTGGATCCTTGCCGCCGTGGTTTTCGCTTCGATACCCGAAGAAGCCGGCGCCACCGAAGGCGGCGCCAACGCGCTGGGCGTGGCCATGGAACAGTTCCACCTCTTGCGCGAGGACGCGCAGCTGTCCCGCTTCATACTGGCCCGCTGCATGCTGCTCACGGTCGCGCTGTCGCCGCCCTTTCTGCTGGCGCTGTCCGGCGACGTGCAATCGGCCGAACCCGGCCGGCTCGGCCCCCTGGTGCTGGCCAGCGCGCTGGCCGCGCTGCTCAGTTCCTACGCCTGGGGCCGCCTCGCGGATCGCTCCAGCCGGCGCGTGCTGATGTACGCGGCCTCGCTGGGCGCGGTCGCGCTCGCCACGACCGGCCTGCTGGCGCTGCTGCTGCCCGGCGCCCTGTCCGTCGGACCGGTGCTGCCGGCACTGCTGTTCCTGGTGCTGATCTGCTACCAGGGCGTGCGCATGGGCCGCGCGGTACACCTGGTGGACATGGCCGGCGCCGATCGGCGTGCCGCCTACACGGCGCTGTCGAACACGCTGGTGGGCGTCTGTCTGCTGCTGGCCGCGATGCTCGGGGCGGCCAGTGCAGTGACCGGTGTGCCGGTGATGCTGCTGATCTTTGCCGCCATCAGTGCGCTGGGCGCCCGCGTGGCCGCAGGGCTGGCAGAGGCGCAGTGACGCCGGGACGCTCCGGCGCGACTTCGTAAAGCCATTCAGGTTTCGTATAGGTTGGCCTGCCTATTCTCCTCCGCGAACCAACCGGGTAATCCGGATTCAAGGGAGAAACCATCATGAACACGCAGGAAAAACAGGCGCCGTCCGGCAACGGCGTCGCCATCGTCGCGATCGTGGCGATCTTCGTGCTGATCCTGGGCACGGTCATGCTGTTCGCGCAGGAAGAACCGGCTGACACGCCCGATGCAGCCGTCGGCCCGCAGCAGAAGAAGGAAAGCTTCGCGTTCGAGCTGCAGCACGAGGACGGCTCCGTGCACGTCGAGTCCGAAGGATGATCCGCGGCACGCCGTGACGCGGGGGGCATCGACCGGTGTCCCCCGCGGGTCCTTCAGCGCGCCAGCATCGTCGCCACGGCAAGCCCGAGATAGTTGCCCAGCGCGTACCCGACCAGGCCGGTCGTCAGGCCGGAGAGCAGGAGCGCCGGGTTGCCGAGCGCCCCGGCCACGGGCGGCACGAAGGGCGGCCCGTAGAGGGCGGCCGTCTGCGTGATGATGGCAGTGTCCCGGTCGATCCGGAACAGCCACGCCAGCAACAGGTGCAGTGCGATGGTCCCGCAGAGGATCGTCATGTGCATCGCGACCATCGCGCCCAGTCCCTCGCCGAGTTGCGCAATGTCGACCTGGCTGCCGAGCGCACAGCAGAACACGTTGACGAGGTAATAACCGGCCGGGTAACTCTCGCGCACCGCCCGCAGGCGCGGCCAGCAGGATGCCGCGACCGCCAGCGCCGTGAGTCCCAGCATGATGGGGGCGACGGCCATTTCCTGCCAGGCCAGCCAGGTGAAGCCGACACTCGCGCCGACGATCACCAGTGCGACACCCAGGGCAAGCAGCAGCCCGCGCAGGTCCACCGCGACCGTGGCACGCGGCGAAGACGCCCCCGCCATGCCGGTGTGTACGACCGCCGGTTTCAGAAACAGGCCATACACCGGGCCGGCCAGTGTCACCAGGAACAGGAAGTACACGGCACCGCTGGCCATGTCGATCGCGTTCACCTGCAGGTACAGTTCCGGGGGCGCCTCCAGTACACGGTGTACCACCGCCATGTTCGGCGCGCCGCCGGAATACATGCCGGTCAGCATGCCGGCGATCTCCGCCGCCAGCGGCACAGCGGCGGAGAACAGCGCGAACGCCAGTACCGCCATGACCAGCAACGCGGCCAGGCAGAGCGCGAACGAGAGCACCGCGGGCCTGGCATCGGACAGCCAACTCCGCACGTCGAGCCCGAACAGCAGCAACGGAATGGCAAGCGGGATGGAGAGGTCCCGCACGTGACCGGCGACAGCGGGCGAGGCGCCGGGCAGCACCTGCGCCAGCAGGATGCCGAACAGGTAGGCGAACGTCACCGGGCCCAGCGCGGCCGCCACCCGCGAGCGCCGCACCAGCCAGAACGCGAAGGCCGGCATCAGGAACAGGTAGGCTACCTGCAACACCGCGATCATGACCCCGCCTCCGGCCGCCCGCGCGCCAGCCCGCGCGTCAGAGCGTCGTGTTCAGGTAGAACAGGAACGCCTGGTCGCGCGCCGCCGGGGGCAGCAGGTTCATGATGCTGTTCAGTGGCGCCTGTTGCGTCGGCAGACCGGTGCCGCCGAGCCCGGCGAGGGGCAGCAGCGCCGCCAGCATCTGCGGCAACGGCTTGCCGGCAGCCGCCGAAACCGCGGCCCGGATCTTTTCCATGTCGATGGACGAACCGTCGCGCGCGAGTTGCTCCGCGCACCCGGTGATGTCGGACACGAAGCGGTCCATGCGGTCGAGCAGGCCCTCGGTGACATTGACGTGCAGGTTTTCCGGCCCGCCACCCATGGCGAACTGCGGCGTCAGGATCCAGTCCCGCGCATGCATCGCGTCGCTGAGTTCGAAGATGTTCAGCGTATCTGACGCAATGGTGAACATGGCCATGTCGGGATCCCCCATGACGTGGAGATGCGGGTTGTCGCGCAGCGCGCCGACGATCTCCGCCGTCTTGTCCTGCACCCGCTGCACGATGTCCATGTACCCGGCATTGCCCAGGTAACGCAGGGTCGCCCACGCCGCCGCCAGGGAACCGGCCGTGCGGGTCGACTGCACCGTCGTGTTGAAGACGATGTAGTCGGTCGTTGCGCTGTTGATGTACCAGGCATGCTGGCGCAGTTCCGGCGTGCGGTAGAGCACCAGTGAGGCGTTCTTGGGCGCGTACCCGTACTTGTGCAGGTCCGCCGAGATCGACGTTACGCCGGGCAGCGAGAAATCGAAGGGCTGGTCGTATCGCCCCAGCATGCGCAGATGGGAAAGGTAGAGGCCGCCGACGCAGCCATCGACGTGAAACAGGATGCCACGCTCGCGGGCGATCTCGGACAGCGTCGCGATCGGATCGACCGTACCGTGGGAGAAGTTCGGCGCCGAACCGACGCAGAGGATGGTCTGATCATCGATGGCATTGCGAAACGATTCGGGTTCGGCGCGGAAGCCCTGCGTCTCGACTTCGGTCATGACGGTCTCGACGCCGAGGTAGTGCGCCGCCTTGTGAAACGCCGGGTGCGCGGTCACCGGCAGCACGATGTTGGGGCGGGTGATCTGCGGCTTCTTCGCGCGGCAGTAGTCACGCGCGGCCTTCACCGCCAGCATGATGCTCTCGGTGCCGCCGCTGGTGAAGTTCCCACGGCAGCCCGCATTGCCCCGCAGCAACTCGATGCCGGCCTGCACGACGTCTTTTTCCATCGCTGCGATCGACGGGTAGATGGTCCACCAGAGCGCGTTCTCGTCGATGAACTGCAGGTAGGCCTCCCGGGCGAGCGTGGCGACATCCGGCGAGATGTCGAAACGACCGGAGGCGATGTGCTTCGTCTGGGGTGTCGCGTCGCCGCTGGCGAGTTCCCGCAACGCGCTGCGGACTTCCCCGGCGCTGAGCGGATGGTCGAGAATGCTGGCCATGGTACCTCTCCTGCTGGGACCGGGCCCGGAAAACCCGGCATGGTCACGACTGAGCATAGACAGGCTCACGGGGGAGTGGCTGACAGCCATTACCTATCAGGCTGATCGAAACAAGTCATTTCACGCGCCCGCGTCCCCGCTCTAACCTGAAAAAGAACCTTGCGATCCGGGTGCATGCGCCCGGATCACCACGGCAGTAGAAGGAGAAACCCATGCCGACGCAGCGCAGTCCGTTCCTTTCCGCACTGGCACTCGCAACCATGACCACGCTGGTTGCGCCCGGGGCCGTTGCGGAGCAGAAAGCGAGATCCAACCAGTTCTGGTGGCCGGATCAACTCGACCTCGCCCCCCTGCGGGACCACGATGCCCGTTCCAACCCGTACGGCGCGGACTTCGACTACGCCGCCGCGGTCAGCAAGCTGGACCTGCAGGCGGTGAAGAAGGACGTGAACGACCTGCTGACCACCTCGCAGGACTGGTGGCCGGCGGACTTCGGCAACTACGGCCCCCTGTTCATCCGGCTCGCCTGGCACAGCGCCGGCACCTATCGCACGCTGGACGGCCGTGGCGGTGGTGACGGCGGCCAGATGCGTTTCGACCCGCTCAACAGCTGGCCCGACAACGGCAACCTCGACAAGGCCAAGCGCCTGCTGTGGCCGATCAAGCAGAAATACGGCCGCAGCCTGTCCTGGGCCGACCTGATGATCCTCTCC
>JBFKKR010000059.1:0-19129 GCA_041682035.1 Pseudomonadales bacterium
ATGTGCAGGATCGGCAGCTCTTCGCGGAACAGCGCCCGCTCCAGCTTCGCGTCCTCCACGCGCAGGTGAAAATCGGCGAAGAAATCCGCCGGGTCGAAGGGGTCTCCGGCGCCCTCGCCGCGCAGATGAAGGTTCACGCCCCCGGCGTCGCCGAGCAACTGCAGGTTGCCCTCCACCCGGTGCTGCTCCAGCCGGTTGTAGATGGCGAGACGGATACCGGAAAAATTGACCGGCTCACGCCCGAGCGGACTGAGCAGGACCTGCGAGTCGGAGACCTCCGCCTTCGACTGCGCCAGCACCCAGCGCACCGGTCCGGCCGCCGCTTCCGGGCCACGCCCCTGCCCGGCCATCGGCGACATGCCGGGCAGCTTCCAGCCGGCGGACGTCTCGGTGAAATGCAGCTGCAGGCCGCTGATCTCCACGTTGCGGAACACGGCGTTACGCTGCAGCAGCGACCGCAGGCTGTCGAAGGTCACGCGCAGGCGGCCGATGCGGAATGCAGGTTCCTCGTCGACCGCCGTGACGAACACCTGCAGGTCGCTCAGCTCCAGCGAGGGCTCGTAGCCGTCCCAGCTGCCGGAGAGGCTGCCCAGCTCGGTGCGCACGCCCCATTGCACGCTGATGAAACGCTGGATGTCCTCGCGGTAGTGTCCGATGGCCGGCATGAACTGCCGGCCCAGCGCGATGTAGAGCGCAAACAGGACGATGAGCAGCGCAACGGCGAGCCAGGCCTGGTAGATCGTGGAACGGATGAAGCTTCTGGCCAAGGCGGGCTACCAGTCGGCGCTTATAGAAGAACTATATCGAACTGTTCCTGGGAGTACTGGCTTTCCACCTGCACCCGGATGGATTTCTCGATGAAGTGTTCGAGGTCGGCGAGGTTGGATGATTCCTCGTCGAGCAGCCGGTCGACCACGCTCTGCGCCGCCAGCACCATGTAGGTGTCGGTGCCGTACGCGCGCGCCTCGCGCAGGATGTCGCGGAAAATCTCGTAGCAGACCGTTTCCGCCGTCTTCACCGTGCCCCGCCCCTGGCAGACTGCGCAGGGCTCGCACAGCAGCTGGCCGAGACTCTCGCGGCTGCGCTTGCGCGTCATCTCCACCAGGCCGAGGTCCGACACGCCGGTGACCTTGGTCTTGGCGTGGTCCTTCTCCAGCGCCCGTTCCAGCGTGCGCAGCACCTGGCGCTGGTGATCCTCCTCGTCCATGTCGATGAAGTCGATGATGATGATGCCGCCGAGGTTGCGCAGCCGGAGCTGTCGTGCCAGCGTGGTGGCCGCCTCGAGATTGGTCTTGAAGATGGTTTCCTCGAGATTGCGCCGGCCGACGAAGGCGCCGGTGTTGACATCAATGGTGGTCATCGCCTCGGTCTGGTCGATGATGATGTAGCCGCCCGATTTCAGCTGCACCTTGCGCTCGAGCGCCTTCTGGATCTCGTCCTCGACGGCGAACAGGTCGAAGATGGGCCGCTCGCCGGCGTAGTACTCGGCGCGGCCGACCACCTCCGGCACGTACTCGCTGACGAAGCGCTCGATCTCGGTGAACTTTTCCTTGGAGTCGATGCGGATGCGTTCCACCTCACCATCGACGATATCGCGCATGGCGCGCATGTACAGCGGCATCTCGGTGTAGATGATATCCGGCGCGTCCGTCTCCCCGATCTTCGCCTGCAGCGACAACCACAGTCGATGCAGGTAACGCACGTCCTTTTGCAGGTCTTCCGCGGAGACGCCCTCGGCGGCGGTCCGCAGGATCAGCCCCCCGCCCGGCTCCTCGCCGGCCACCGCGCCGACGGCGGCCTTCAGCCGCTCGCGCTCCTCGCTGTCCTCGATGCGCTGGGAAACGCCGATGTGATCGGATGACGGCATGTACACCAGGAAGCGGCTGGCGATCGAGATCTGCGCGGTGAGCCGCGCGCCCTTGGTGCCGATGGGGTCCTTGGTGACCTGCACCACCAGCGGGTCGCCTTCCTTCAGGAGATCGGTGATGCTTTCGCCCTGCCCCTCGCGGCCTTCTGTCGCCGGGCGCGCCCGCAGGATGTCGGCAGCGTGGATGAACGCGGCGCGTTCCAGCCCGATCTCCACGAAGGCGGCCTGCATGCCGGGCAGTACCCGCGCCACCCGGCCCTTGTAGATGTTGCCGACGATGCCCCGGCGCGAGACGCGCTCGATATAGGTTTCCTGCAGCACCCCGTTCTCGATCAGGGCGACCCGCGTCTCCATCGGCGAAATATTGATCAGGACCTCTTCACTCATCCCTGCTCCCCGCGATCACGGGATACAAATGCCGAAATGGCCGAGCAGCGTCGCGGTCTGGGCCACCGGCAGACCCATGACCCCGGTGTAGCTGCCCTCGATATGCTCGACAAACACCCCGGCCAGCCCCTGTATCCCGTAGGCACCGGCTTTCCCCATCGGTTCCCCGCTCGCCACGTAGCGTTCGATTTCTTCTTCCCGCAGCGCGCGAAAATGAACCCTGGTGCATTGCAGGCAAGATAGCACCTGGTCGCCTGAAGCGACGGCGACGCCAGTCAGCACCTCGTGCTGACGGCCCGACAGCAGGCGCAGGAATTCCGCCGCCTGCCGTGGGTCCACGGGCTTGCCCAGCACCTCGCCGCCGCAGGTCACCAGCGTGTCCGCGCCCAGCACGGGCAGGCCGGACGCCGGAGCGTCCGCGGCCCGCGCCTTGCGGCACGCCAGTTGTTCCACCGCCGCGCCCAGGTCCAGCGACGGGTCCAGATCCTCGGCGATGTCGGCGGGCCGGACGACGAAACGGACGCCGAGTTGCGCCAGCAGTTCAGCCCGCCGCGGTGAACGGGAAGCCAGGACCAGTTGCGCAGCCGTGGACACCGGCACGCCTCAGCGGAACCGCAGGCGCGCGGCATGCAGCACGAAGTACACCAGTGGCCAGAACAGGGCGCTGGTCAGGGACGGGATCAGGTAGAGGTAGGGCGGCGACACCACGGCCTGGAAACTGTCGATCCAGTGCAGCAGCAACAGTTGCAGGCCGATTACGAGAAACACGATCAGCGCCTGCTGCAGGGCCGGAAACATGCGCAGGCGCTGGTAGAGCCGCTTGGCGAGAAAGGCCAGCAGCAGCATGGCCAGCGCATTGCGACCGAGGATCGCGCCGCTCAGCACGTCGAGTACCAGCCCGATGGTCCAGGCGGCCGCCAGTCCGATCCGGTTCGGCAACGCCACCGCCCAGTACAGCAGTACCAGCGAGATCCACTCCGGCCGCCCGTACTCGATCATGTGCGGCAGCGGGATGTTGTACACCATGACCGCCACCAGGAAACTGATGACGATCAGCAGGCTGTCGCCCGGACGTCCTTCCATCAGGGACCTTCCGGCACCGTGTCCGCGGTATCGTCGTTCCCGGCGGGCGCCGCTTCGGCAGCCGGCGCGCGCGACCGCTCGGAGAACACCACCAGCACGTAGCGGCCGCGGTCCAGTTCGGCGGTCGGCGTCGCCCGCACTTCGGCGAACGGCCGGCCGGGATGGTGCCTGATCTCGGAGACCACCGCGACCGGGTAACCGGCAGGGAAGCGCAGTCCCATGCCGGAACTGATCAGCGTGTCGCCGACGCGGATGTCGGCAGTGTCCGGCACGTGCACCAGTTCCAGGTTCATGGTGGAACTGGTCCCGATGGCGACGGCACGGATGCCGTTGCGCGCCACCTGCACCGGGATGGCATGGCTGCTGTCGGTGATGAGCAGCACGCGGCTGGCATACGGGTCGACCTGCACGACCTGGCCCATCAGGCCGGTGGCGCCGAGTACCGGCTGGCCTTCGAACACGCCGTGCCGCGAGCCCTTGTCGATGAAGATCTTGTGCGTGAAGGGATCCGGGTCCACCGCGATCACCTCGGCCACCATCACCGACTCGTCCAGCGAGTCGGAGGCATTGAGCAGCATGCGCAGGCGGATGTTCTCCGCCTCCATGGAAACCAGTTTCTGTGATTTTCCCTCGAGCACGAGAATGCGCGCCTTCAGCCGCGCATTCTCCTGTTCGAGCTCGGCACGCGTGGTGAGGCTGTCGGAAATCCAGCGCATGGTGCTGCCGGGCAACTGGATCACCCACTGCAGCGGCGCGAGGGCGAGCACCAGCCCGGAGCGGACCACGGTCATCTGCGCCAGTCGCGCATCGGCAAGCATCAGGGCCACCGAGATCGCAGCCAGAACCACGAATCGCTGCAGGTCACCCCGTTCTTCGGTGAAGATCGTCTTGATCGGCCGTCTCCGGATTTCCGTCAGCGGCCATTCTAATCGCATTCAAACGGAAAGGGGCCGGCACACAGGGCCCCGGGCAGGCGAAAGAAGCCGGTGGACCGCGCAGACGGGGCCGCGCGCGTCATTGGAAGAACGCCCCGCGATCAGTCCGTGGACAGCAGATCGAAGGTATGGAGATCCATCATCTCCAGCGCCTTGCCGCCGCCCCGCGCGACGCAGGTCATCGGGTCCTCGGCGACGATCACCGGCAGCCCGGTCTCGGCGCTGAGCAGCTTGTCGAGGTCACGCAGCAGCGCGCCCCCGCCGGTCAGCACCACGCCACGCTCGGCGATGTCGGAGGCCAGCTCCGGTGGCGACTGTTCCAGCGCGCTCTTCACGGCATCGACGATGGCGGACAGCGCGTCCTGTAATGCGTCAAGAATCTCGTTGCTGTTCAGCGAAAAGCTGCGCGGCACGCCCTCGGCCACGTTCCGGCCGCGCACGTCGATCTCGCGCACCTGGTTGCTGGGGACCGCCACGGCGATCTCCTGCTTGATCCGTTCCGCCGTTGCCTCACCGATCAGGCTGCCGTGCTTGCGGCGCACATACTGCACGATGGCTTCATCGAACTTGTCGCCGCCGACCCGCACCGAATCCGAGTAAACGATGCCGTTCAGTGAGATCAGCGCGATCTCGGTGGTGCCGCCGCCGATATCCACGACCATGGAGCCGTTGGCCTCCTCGACCGGCAGGCCGGCGCCGATGGCCGCAGCCATGGGCTCGTCGATCAGGTAGACGCTCCGCGCGCCGGCGCCGAGCGCCGATTCCTTGATGGCGCGCCGCTCCACCTCGGTGGACTTGCAGGGCACGCAGACCAGCACCCGCGGACTGGGCGTAATAAAGGAATGCTCGTGCACCCGGTTGATGAAGTGCTGGAGCATCTTCTCGGTGACCTGGAAGTCGGCGATGACGCCATCCTTCAGCGGCCGGATGGCGGTGATGTTGCCCGGCGTGCGACCCAGCATGCGCTTGGCGTCCGCGCCGACCGCGACCACGCTCTTCTGGTTCATGTGGGTGCGAATCGCCACCACGGACGGCTCGTTCAGCACGATGCCCCGGTCCCGCACATAAATCAGCGTGTTCGCCGTACCCAGGTCGATAGAAAGATCGCTGGAGAACAGACCCCTGAGTTTTTTCAACATGCGGTTTTTCGCCCCTGGGCGGCGGCTTGGAAGGTGCGCAACTGTATCAACGGCCCGTGATTTCGGCAAGGCGCGCATGCGCTCTCGCGCACCCCACGGGTATTCATGGCCGCCGGTGCATGTGATACCGTTTGCGCCTTCCCGCTCCACCGCTTTCCTGGCAGGCCCGATCATGTCCCTAACCAGCGAGGATGTCGCGAAAATCGCACACCTGGCGCGCCTGGGCGTAAGCCCCGAGGACCTCACGTCCTACGCCGGCGAGCTGTCGAAGATCCTCGACCTCGTCGACCAGTTGCAGGCGGCCGACACCGACGGCATCCCGCCGATGGCGCACCCGCTCGACGCGGTCCAGCGCCTGCGGAATGACACGGTGACCGAGGCGGACCAGCGCGGGGCGGCGCAGGCCTGTGCGCCGGTGACCCAGGACGGTCTCTACCTCGTGCCGCGGGTGGTGGAGTAAAGCCGTGCACGATCAGCCGGTTGCCGCGCTGGTACGCGGACTCGCCGACGGCGAATTCTCCGCGGAGGAGCTTGCACGGCATTATATCGAGCGCATTGCCCGCCTCGACCCGGTGCTGAACGCCCTGGTCACGCCGGCCGACGAAGCGGAGGTGCTCGAGGATGCGCGGCGCGCGGACGCGGCGCGCGCCGCCGGCACGGCCCACGCGCTGGCCGGCATTCCCCTGCTTCACAAGGACATCTTCTGCACCCGGTCGCTGCGCACCACCTGCGGCTCGCGCATGCTGGAGGACTTCGTCTCCCCCTACGATGCCACCGTGGTGCAGCGCTGCCAGGCGGCCGGCATGGTCACCCTCGGCAAGACCAACATGGACGAGTTCGCAATGGGCTCCTCCAACGAGACCAGCTATTTCGGCCCCGTGGCCAATCCCTGGGACACCGGCCGGGTGCCGGGCGGCTCTTCCGGCGGCTCGGCCAGCGCCGTGGCGGCGCGCCTGGCACCGCTGGCAACCGGCACCGACACCGGCGGTTCCATACGCCAGCCGGCCGCACTGTGCGGCGTGACCGGCCTGAAGCCCACCTACGGACTGGTCAGCCGCTGGGGCATGATCGCGTTCGCCTCCAGCCTCGACCAGGCCGGTCCGCTGGCGCCCGGCGCCGAGGACTGCGCGCTGCTGCTCGGCGTCATGGCCGGCTTCGACGAGAAGGACTCCACCAGCGTCGAGCGGGCGCCGGAAGACTACTTCGCCGCGCTGAACCAGCCACTGGACGGCCTGCGCATCGGCCTGCCAAGGGAGTACCTGGCGGATGGCCTCGACGCCAGCGTACGGGGCGCGGTGATGGAGGCGGTGCGCTTCTATGAACAGCACGGCGCCTCGGTGCGCGAGGTCTCGCTGCCGCACAGCGACCTGGCCGTGCCCGCCTACTATGTCATCGCACCGGCGGAGTGCTCCTCCAACCTGTCCCGCTTCGACGGCGTGCGCTTCGGCCACCGCTGCGCGGACCCGGAGAACCTGGAGGACCTGTACAAGCGGACCCGCGCCGAAGGCTTCGGGCCGGAGGTGAAGCGGCGCATCATGATCGGCACCTACGCGCTGTCGGCCGGCTACTACGACGCCTACTACCTGCAGGCGCAGAAGGCGCGCCGGCTGATCCAGCAGGATTTCGTGCAGGCGTTTGCAGAGGTGGACGTGCTGCTGGCGCCAACCACGCCGGAGACCGCCTTCCGCCGCGGCGAGAAGACCAGCGACCCGGTGAAGATGTACCTGTCCGACATCAACACCATCGCCGCCAACCTGGCCGGCCTGCCGGCGCTGTCCATGCCCGGCGGATTCGCCGACGGCCTGCCGGTCGGCGTGCAGTTGATCGGCAACTACTTCGACGAGGGACGGCTGCTGGCCGCGGCGCACGCCTGGCAGCAGGAAACCGATTTCCATGCGCGCATCCCGGAGGCGTTCCGATGAGCTGGGAACCGGTCATCGGCCTGGAAGTGCACGTGCAGCTGGCCACGAAGTCGAAGATCTTCTCCGGCGCCGCCAACCGTTTCGGCGCCGCGCCGAACACGCAGGCCTGCTTCGTGGATCTCGGCCTGCCCGGCGTGCTGCCCGTGCTGAACGAGGAGGCGGTGCGCATGGCGGTGCTGTTCGGGCTCGGCATCGACGCCGAGATCTCCGGCCGCTCCGTGTTCGCGCGCAAGAACTACTTCTACCCCGACCTGCCCAAGGGCTACCAGATCAGCCAGTACGAACTGCCGATCGTCGGCCGCGGCCGGGTCGAGATCCAGGTGGAAGGGCAGGAACCGAGAACCATCAACGTTACCCGCGCCCACCTCGAGGAGGATGCCGGCAAGTCCCTGCACGAGGACTTCCATGGCATGACCGGCATCGACCTGAACCGCGCCGGCACGCCGCTGCTCGAGATCGTCAGCGAGCCGGAACTGCGCAGCGCCGCGGAGGCGGTCGCCTACCTGAAGGTCATCCACTCGCTGGTGCGTTACCTCGGCATCTCCGACGGCAACATGGCGGAGGGATCCATGCGCTGCGACGCCAACGTATCGGTGCGGCCGCGCGGACAGAAGGAGTTCGGCACCCGCGCCGAGATCAAGAACGTCAACAGTTTCCGCTTTGTCGAGAAGGCGATCACGTTCGAGATCGAGCGGCAGATCGACGTGCTCGAAAGCGGCGGCACGGTGATGCAGGAAACGCGCCTGTACGACGCCGAACGCGACGAGACCCGTTCCATGCGCGGCAAGGAGGAAGCAAACGATTACCGTTATTTCCCCGACCCGGACCTGCTGCCCGTCGTGGTGGACGCGGACACCATCCGCGCACTGCGCAACGCACTGCCCGAACTGCCGCACGAGAAGCGCCGGCGGTTCGTGTCCGAACTGGGGCTGTCGGAATACGACGCCGGCGTGCTCTCGGCCGAGCGCGACATGGCGGAGTATTTCGAGCAGGTCGCGGAAGCCGTGAACGACGCCAAGCTCGCGGCCAACTGGGTGATGGGCGATCTCGCCGCCCGCCTCAACCGCGAGGAACTCGAGATCACCAGTTGCCCGGTTTCCGCCGCGATGCTGGCGGACCTGCTCAGGCGCATCCAGGACAACACGATCTCCGGCAAGATCGCCAAGAGCGTGTTCGAGAAAATGTGGCTGGGTGAAGGCGGCGCCGACTCCATCATCGAGAAGGAAGGCCTGCGCCAGGTCACGGACAGTGGCGCCATCGAGGCGATGATCGATGCCGTCATCGCCGCCAACCCGGAGCAGGTCGAGCAGTACCGTGCCGGCAAGGAGAAGGTCTTCGGCTTCTTCGTCGGCCAGGTGATGAAGGCCTCGCGCGGCAAGGCCAACCCGGCACAGGTGAACGAACTGCTGCG
The DNA here is from genome assembly GCA_041682035.1 of Pseudomonadales bacterium. Lineage (GTDB taxonomy): Bacteria > Pseudomonadota > Gammaproteobacteria > Pseudomonadales > JBFGWM01 > JBFJWR01. The sequence goes on from JBFKKR010000059.1 coordinate 8,745, forward strand.
CAGCAAGCTGTCCGGCTGACAATCAGTGCAGTGGGGAGGGATCAGCCTTCAGGCTGTCAACCAGCACATTCATGGGTCAACCCTGAGGCTGACAATCGGCACACTCGTGGGTCAGCCTTCAGGCTGACCGTATCGTGCGGCTGAAGCCGCACCCACAACACCATCCCCCACAAAACCATCACCCGCGACCACACACCGGGCAGGCAGGATCGGGCGCGAGTTTCAGCGTGCGCACCTCCATCGCCCGCTGGTCGATGACCAGCAGGCGGCCGCTGAGAATACCCGCGTCGCCGACCAGCAGCTTCAGGGTCTCGCCGGCCATGATGCTGCCGACGAGTCCGCACAGCGGCGCGAACACGCCGGCCTCGGCACAGGAGAGATTTTCCTCCCCGCACGGTGGATACAGGCACGCATAGCAGGGCGCGCCGGCAATCCGGGCGTCGAACACGCTCACCTGCCCTTCCCAGCGGATCGCGGCGCCGGAGACGAGCGGTCGGCCGAGCGCCACGCAAAGGGCGTTGATCGCATGGCGGGTGGCGAAGTTGTCGGTCGCATCCACCACCACGTCGTGCGCCGCCACGAGGTGTCCCAGCAGTTCCTCGTCCGCGCGCTCCATTACGGCGTGGCAGCGCACCTGCCGGTTGAGCCCGGCCACCCGCTGCTGCAGGGCGCTCACCTTGGGCCGCCCGAGGTCGGACTCGGCATAGGCCACCTGCCGCTGCAGGTTGGTGACCTCCACGACATCGTCGTCGACAAGGGTCAGGCGGCCGGTCCCCGCGGCGGCGAGGTACATGGCGGCGGGGCAACCCAGACCGCCCGCGCCGACCAGCAGCACGCGCGCCAGCGAGATGGCCTCCTGGCCCGCGACGTCCACGCCCTCCAGCAGGATGTGCCGGTTGTAACGCAGCAGCGCATCGTCCTTCACGACGGCGATTTCCAGTGTCCGACACTGATGCGGTCCCTGCCGGCGAGGTCGCGGTGCGTCGCAATGAGGGAATAGCCGCAGGACTGGAAGATCTCCCGCACCGCCGCCCCCTGCCCGAAGCCATGCTCCACCGCGCACCAGCCGCCGTCCCGGAGCAGGCCGGCGGCCAGCGGAATCACCTCGCGCAGTGCATCCAGTCCATCGGGACCCGCCACCAGCGCCTGCCGCGGCTCAAAGCGCAGCGAGCCGCCGAGATCCTCGAAGTCCTCTTCGACATAGGGGGGATTCGATACGACCAGTTCCAGCGCCGGCCCGGGCTGCAGGTTGCACCAGTCGAAGTTGAGCAGTTCGACGTTCTCCGCGCCGGTCTCGCGGATGTTCTCCGCGCACAGTGCGGCTGCTTCAGGATCACGCTCGACCGCCGTGACCGACCAGCCGGGCCGCTCGCACGCGAGGGCCAGCGCAATGGCGCCGGTGCCGGCGCCGAGGTCGGCCACGCGCGCGTCTCCCGGCAGGTCCAGTTCCAGCGCGAACTCGACCAGCAGTTCGGTGTCCGGGCGCGGGATCAGGGCCCGTGCATCGACGGCCAGGTCGAGGTTCCAGAAGCCCACCTGCCCGAGCAGGTAGGCCATCGGCTCGCCGGCCAGCCGGCGCCGGCAAAGCACCCGGAACTGCTGCACCTGCAGGTCGGTCACCGCGGCGTCGGGGTGGGCGATCAGGTGCTGCTCGGCGCATGCGCACGCACTCGCCAGCAGTTGCTGCATCTCCCTGCGGGGCAGTGCGAAGGACCGCCCGGCATCCGCGAGCAGCCCGGCCAGCGTGCCGCTCATCCCTCGCCCTGGTCCGCGAGCAGCTCGGCCTGGTATTCCTGCAGCAGCGGCTCGATCACCGCGTCCAGCCCGCCCCCGATCACCTCGTCGAGCTTGTACAGCGTCAGGTTGATGCGGTGGTCGGTGACCCGCCCCTGCGGGAAGTTGTAGGTGCGGATGCGCTCGGAGCGGTCGCCGGAGCCGACCAGGCTCTTGCGCTGGGCGGAGTGTTCGCGCTCGCGCTGCTCGCGCGCGCGGTCGTTCAGCCGCGCCGCCAGCAGCGACATCGCCCGGGCCTTGTTCTTGTGCTGCGAGCGCTCGTCCTGGCACTCCACCACGATGCCGGTTGGCAGGTGGGTCAGGCGAACCGCGGAGTCGGTCTTGTTGACGTGCTGGCCGCCGGCGCCCGAGGCACGGTAGGTGTCGATGCGCAGGTCGCCCTTGTCGATCTCGATCTGCTCCAGTTCGTCCGCCTCGGGCAGGACCGCCACGGTGCAGGCCGAGGTGTGGATGCGGCCCTGGGATTCGGTCTCCGGCACCCGCTGGACGCGGTGGGCGCCCGATTCAAACTTCAGGCGGGCGTAGACGTTCTCGCCGGTGACCCGCGAGATCACCTCCTTGAAACCGCCGTGCTCGCCCTCGCTGGCGCTGAGCACCTCCACCCGCCAGCCGCGCTGCTCGGCGTAGCGCGAGTACATGCGGAACAGGTCGCCGGCGAAGATGGCGGCCTCGTCCCCGCCGGTGCCGGCACGCACCTCGAGGAAGACGTTGCAGGCGTCGTTCGGATCCCGCGGCACGAGCAGCAGCCGCAGTTCCTGCTCGAGCGCCTCGCGGCAGGCCAGCTTGTCGCCGTGCTCCTCCTCCGCCAGCGCGCGCATCTCCGCGTCGGCATCGCCGCGCAGGGCATCCGCCTCGTCGACCTCGCAGCAGATCCTGCGCCAGGTCCTGAAACTGCTGGCGACAGGTTCCAGCTCGGCGTACTCGCGGGAGAGATCGCGGAAACGCGCGCTGTCGGCAATGACCTCGCTCTCGGCCAGCAGGGCGGAAACCTCCTCGAAACGCTCCTCGATGGCCTCGAGCCGGGACACCAGGGACTCCTTCATCGCGATTCGTCCGTGACGTCGCCATCCGGCAGGTTGAACAGTTCGCGGACCCAGTGAATGAAATCGCGGCGCCCCTCGGCCCCCGCCTTCTTCAGCTGCAGGCTCGGTTCATGCATCAGCTTGTTGATGAAGCGCCGGGAAAACTCGTCGATCGCCTCGGCGGGCGGCATGCCCTGCTCCAGCAGGCGCTGCGAGCGCGCGAGTTCCTCGCGCCGGATCCGTTCGATCTTGCTGCGATAGGCCTTCAGCGTGGTGACGGCGTCCATGCTGCGCAGTTCGCGGAAGAATGCCTCGGTGCCCGCCTCCACCAGTTCCTCGGCGCCCTGCGCCGCGGCACGCCGCGAGGCGAGGCTCTCCTCGACGATGTCGCGCAGGTCGTCGACCGTATACAGGTACACGTCACGCAGGTCGCCGACCTCCGGTTCGACGTCGCGCGGCACGGCGAGATCGACGATGAACATCGGCTTGTGCCGGCGCCGTTCCAGCGCCGACTCCACCGCGCCCTTGCCCAGCAGGGGCAGCTGGCTCGCCGTGGAGGTGATGACCAGGTCGGAGTCGCGCAGGAAGCCCGGGATATCCGACAGCAGGATCGCCCGCGCGCCGAAGCGATCCGCCAGGTCCCGGGCATTCTCGATGGTGCGGTTCGCCACCACGATGCGCTGCACACCGGCCTCGCTCAGGTGCTCCGCCACCAGGTTGATCACCGCGCCGGCGCCCACCAGCAGGGCACGGGTGCGGGCCAGGTCGCTGAAGATGTGCCGCGCCATGCTGACCGCCGCGTACGCCACGGAAATCGGGTTCTCGCCGATCGCGGTCTCGGTGCGGATGCGGCGCGCCGTGCGGATGCTGTGCTGGTAGAGCCGCTCCAGCCCGACGCCGACGGTCCCGGCGCCGCGCGCCGCGCCGAAGGCGCTCTTGAACTGGCCCAGGATCTGCGGCTCGCCGAGCACCATGGAATCCAGGCCGGCGGCCACCCGGACGGTGTGCTCGATGGCGCGCTCGTCCTGCAGGACGTAGAGGGACGGCCGCAGGCTCTCCAGGGCGATCCCGGTATGGCGCGACAACCAGGCGATCAGCGCCTCCGGCTCCGGCTCCGCGCCGACGCCATACAACTCGGTCCGGTTGCAGGTCGAGAGGATGCAGGCCTCCGTCAGCACGGTTTCATCCACGCAGGAGGCCAGCGCCGCCTGCAGGCGCTCCGGCGTAAAAGCCACCTGCTCGCGGACGGCAAGCTCGGCAGTCTTGTGGTTGACACCCAGGATGACGAAATTCATGGCGATACGGTGGCCGCGGCATGGCCCCGCAGGCAGGTTGGAAACTCCATTCCCAATGATACAGCCTGGCAGGAAATCCCGCGAAATGTGTCATCATATACGGGATGAAAACCCAGACTGCAAAATTCGCCGCGCTGCCGGCCCTGTGGCTGGCGCTGGCCGGCTGCGCACCGCTCGCGGAAACCGGCACGCCGCCCGCAACACCCGTCGCCGCGCAGGCAGCGGAACAGCCGGCCACGGCTGCCGCGACCGGCCCGGATGCCGTGCACACGGACACCCAGTACCGCGATTTCGAACCGGACACGCTGTTCGGCCTGCTGGTGGCGGAAATCGCCGGCTATCGCAACCAGTTCGACGTCGCGCTCGCCAATTACCTGGGCCAGGCGCGGCGCACCCGCGACCCCGGCATCGCCGAACGCGCGGCACGCATCGCGCAGTACGTCGGCGCCCGGGCGGCGGCGCTGGAGGCGGCGCAGATCTGGCTGGAAGGCGATCCGCAGGCGCTGGACGCGCACAAGCTGGCCGCCAAGCTGCTCATCGACGAGCAGAACCTCGCCGAGGCCATGCACCACCTGGAATTCATCCTGGAACAGGAAGGCGAGGCCGGGTTCGACTTCCTGGCGCTGAACGCGCAGAGCCTGGAGGAGGACGACCGCGGCAGCGTGCTGGATGCCTTCGATCACCTGCTCACCCTGCACCCGGACAACCCCCAGCTGCTGTTCGGCAAGGCGATCCTGCTGCGCCAGGCCGGCGAACTCGAGGAGGCGCTGGTGCTGTCGGAACGACTGCTGCAGGCGGCGCCGGATTACGTACAGGGGCACATCCTCTACGGGCGCCTGCTGCAGGAGAACGGCCAGCACGACGCGGCCATCGCTTCGCTTTCGGCCAGCCTGCAGCGCTTTCCCGACGAAGCGGCGATCCGCCAGCAGTACGCGCGCATCCTGATCGACGCGGAACGGGTCGAGGATGCCGCCGAGCAGTTCGAACTGCTGGTGCGCAACGACCCGCAGAACGCCGACCTCATCTATTCGCTCGGCCTGGTCTACATGGAGCTCGACCGGCAGGACAAGGCCGAGCAGCAGTTCCGGCAACTGCTGCAACTGGACAACCGCACCGACGAGGCCAACTACTATCTCGGCACCATCCAGGAAGACCGGGGCGATTTCAGCGGCGCGCTGGAGTACTACGCGCGCGTGTCGTCCGAGGGCGCCAACCTGGGTGCACCGGCGCGGGTCGCCCGCCTGAAGGCCGAACACGAGGGCATCGACTCCATGCGGGCCTACCTCGACACGCTGCGCGGCAAGGAGCCGGAACTGGAGACCCCGCTGGACCTGCTCGAGATCGAGGTCCTGATGGAACTGAAGGCGCTCGACGAGGCGATGACCACCGTCAACGCGGGCCTGCGGCGGGACCCGGATGACATCAACCTGCTCTACGCGCGGGCCATGGTGGCAGAGAAGCAGGGCAACCTGGAGAAACTGGAGGAAGACCTCAACCGCATCCTGGAACTGGACCCGGAGAACGCCGCCGCGCTCAACGCGCTCGGCTACACGCTGGCGGACCGCACCGACCGTTACCAGGAGGCACTGGAACTGATCAGCAAGGCGATCGCCCTCAAGCCCGACGACCCGGCCATCACCGACAGCCTCGGCTGGGTGCAGTACCGGCTCGGCAATTACGAAGAAGCGCTGCGCCTGCTGCGCCAGGCCTTCGACCAGTTTCCCGATCACGAGGTGGCGGCCCACCTGGGCGAGGTGCTCTGGGTCACCGGGAACGAGCCGGAGGCCCGCCGCGTCTGGCTGGAAGCGCTGCAGCGGACGCCGGACAGTGAACTGCTGCAGCGGGTCATGCAGCGTTTCCAGGTCCACTTCGACTGATCCCGTCCACCAAGCACATGCGCTTCGGGACACTCCTGCTGCCGGCTTTGCTTGCCGGCTGCGCCTTTCTGGATCCGGTATCGGAACCGCGGGACGGACAACCGCGTGATCCCGCGCGGCTGCACTGCTGGCACCAGGAAGGCAAGATTGCCGTCCGCGACGAGGCCGGCTCCGGCTCGGCGCACTTTCTCTGGCAGCATCGCGGTCAGGAGTTCTTCCTGCAGGTGAGTGGTCCGCTGGGGGTGGGCACCGCCGTGGCCTATGGCGACGGCCGCAGCGTGGTCATGCGGCTCAAGGACGACAAGATCATGGTCGGCAGTTCGGCCGAGGCACTGGTCGCCACCCACTTCGGCTGGCGGGTCCCCTTCGACGAGCTCAACTGGTGGGCGCGCGGACTGCCGGCGCCGGGCGCCCGCGCCGAGACCGAAACCGACGCCAGCGGCCGACTGTCCGCCATCCGCCAGGACGGCTGGCTTGTGCTGCTGCAGGAACACGGCGAGTTCGACGGTTACACCCTGCCGGTGAAGGTGGAGATGACCCAGGGGGACCGGCGGGTGCGCGTGCGCATCCGTGACTGGCAGCCCGGCAACTGCCGGCTGGATGCAGGATGACCCGTTCCGCGCCACTGGTCCTGCCGGCGCCCGCCAAGATCAACCTGTTCCTGCACGTGCTGGGCCGCCGCCCGGACGGCTATCACGAGCTGCAGACCGTGTTCCAGTTCCTCGAGCTGCAGGACACGCTGACGTTCATCCCGGCGGCACGCCCCGGCATCGAGCTGTCCGGCGCGCCGGCCGGTCTCGACGGGGCGGACAACCTGGTGCTGCGTGCGGCGCACCTGCTGGCCGAACGGTGCGGGCCGGTCGGCGGCGTGCACATCCACCTGGAGAAACGCATCCCGGTGGGCGGCGGCCTGGGCGGCGGCAGTTCCGATGCCGCCACCACCCTGCGCGGCCTCGACCGCCTCTGGGGGCTGGAGCTGCCGCCCGCCGACCTGCTGGCGTTCGGCCGGCAGCTGGGCGCCGACGTGCCCGTCTTCCTGTTCGGCCGGGCGGCCTGGGCGGAGGGCACCGGGGAAAAACTGACCGCGCTGGCCCTGCCCGAGCCCTGGTACCTCGTCATCCACCCCGGCGAACCGGTGTCCACTGGGCATATTTTCGGCGCTGCGCAATTGACACGCTCTACCCCAGCCACGAAAATAGCCGCCTTCCCCGGTCCGGGCTTCAAAAACGACTGCGAATCAGTCGTTTGTGATCAGTATCCGGCGGTGGCCCGGGCGCTGGCATGGCTTCGTGAACGTGCCCCGGCCAAGCTGACCGGGACCGGTTCCTGCGTGTTTGCGGAGCTGTCCTCATCCGAAGAGGGTGAGCGCTTACTTTCAGAAATGCCTGCGGAATGGCAGGGATTTGTGACCAAAGGGCGGTCCACCTCCCCGTTGCGGGAGGCGCTGGGGGAAGAGGGGAACTTGGGGAAAGAGTAGGTAGCGCGCTTTGCGCGCAGCGAAGCAGAAGTTGGGGCGTCGCCAAGCGGTAAGGCACTGGTTTTTGGTATCAGCATTCGGAGGTTCGAATCCTCCCGCCCCAGCCATTTTGCCGGGTAAGGCTGACGCCTTACCTACGTCCCGGGTACAACCCAGGTAAAACCGAGGATGTGGGTCAGGCTTCAGCCTGACATCTTGGAGGGGGCAAGCCCCCCCACAGCAAAGATGAGCAGTAAAGGTCGCCCGCCATGGCCCGCATGATGATCTTTTCCGGCAACTCCAACCCCGAGCTGGCGCGGAAGGTGGTCGACTACCTGCACATCCCGCTGGGGAAGGCGCACGTCGGCCGCTTCTCGGACGGCGAGATCATGGTCGAGCTGAACGAGAACGTGCGCGGCAAGGACGTTTTCATCATCCAGTCCACCTGCGCGCCCACCAACGACAACCTCATGGAACTGCTGGTCATGGCCGACGCACTGCGCCGTGCCTCGGCCGCGCGCATCACCGCGGTGGTGCCCTATTTCGGCTATGCCCGCCAGGACCGCCGCGTGCGCTCCGCACGGGTGCCCATCACCGCCAAGGTGGTGGCCGACATGATCTCCGGCGTCGGTGTCGACCGCGTGCTCACGGTGGACCTGCACGCGGACCAGATCCAGGGCTTCTTCCACATCCCGGTGGACAACGTCTACGGTTCGCCGGTCCTGGTGGAGGACATCCAGTCCCGCCAGGCGGAACAGATCGTGGTCGTCTCGCCCGACGTCGGTGGCGTGGTGCGGGCCCGGGCCGTGGCCAAGGCGCTGAACGACGCCGACCTCGCCATCGTCGACAAGCGGCGCCCGGAACCGGGCATGTCGCAGGTGATGAACCTGATCGGCGATGTGGAAGGCCGCACCTGTATCATCGTCGACGACATGGTGGATACGGCCGGCACGCTGGCCAAGGCGGCCGATGCGCTGAAGGATTTCGGCGCCAGCAAGGTGCTGGCCTACAGCACGCACCCGGTGCTCTCGGGCAGGGCGGTGGACAACCTGCGCAACTCCCAGCTCGACAAGCTGACCGTGCTGGACACCATCCCGTTGAACGAGGATGCCAGGAAATGTGACAAGATCCGGCAGCTCAGCCTCGCCCCGCTGCTGGCCGAGGCAATGCGGCGGGTCAGCAACGAGGAATCCATCAGCGCGATGTTCCGGGAGCATTGATACCTCCCGAAACCGGACAACTGAATCTGTAGGTCAGGCTTTGGCCTGACAGTCGTAAGGCTGAAGCCTTACCCACCAGAACACCGGGTTCGCCCGGAAAGGCGCTCCGCAAGGGGCATTTTGCAGCAGCGGCGCAAGCCGCGAAAAAGGCCCCGCCCGGTTCTGGTCGCGGACGGGCAACCAGGGGCACCAACGGAGGAAACTGACCATGTCAGTGCAATTTGAGATCAACGCGCAATCACGCGCAGACAAGGGGAAAGGTGCGAGCCGCCGCCTGCGTCGGAATGCGGACCTCGTGCCCGCCATCGTTTACGGTGGTGACAAGGCGCCTGCCCCCATTTCGCTGGAGCATCGCATCATTTCGAAGGCGCTCGAGAACGAGGCGTTCTACTCGCAGATCATCAACCTGGTCGTCGACGGCAATGCCGAGTCCGTGATCCTCAAGGATCTGCAGCGGCACCCGGCGCGGGAGCGCATCCTGCACGCCGACTTCCAGCGCATCGTCGCCGGCCAGGAGGTCTCGGTGCACGTACCGATCCACTTCCTGAACGAGACCACCTGTGAAGGTGTCAAGGTGCAGGGTGGCGTGCTGTCCCACCATATCTCCGAAGTGGAAATCAGCTGTCTGCCGGACAAACTGCCGGAATACCTGGAGATGGACCTGGCCACGCTCAAGCTGGGCGAGATTCTCCACCTGTCCGACATCCCGCTGCCGGAAGGCGTGACGCTGGTCGCGCTGTCCCACGGCGAGGTGCACGACCACGACCAACCGGTCGTCAGCGTGCACAAGCCCAAGGGCGCCAGCAGCGATGACGAGGAAGGCGAAGGTGGCGAAGCCGCCGCGGCTGCTCCCGAGGGCGAGAAGAAGAAGGAAAGCTGATCGCCGCGGGGCCACGGGGGAGCGTGGTGCATGGCGACCATCCGACTGGTCGCGGGGCTCGGCAACCCGGGCCCCGACTATGACGGGACCCGCCATAACGCGGGCGCCGACTTCGTGCGGGAACTGGCCGCCAGCCATGGCGGCCAGTTCTCATGCGAGAAGAAATTTCCTGCGGAGACCACCCGGATCCAGGTCGGCCGGCACGACCTGCGCCTGCTCATCCCCACCACCTACATGAACCACAGCGGCCAGTCCGTCAGCGGCGCCTGCCGGTTCTACGGCATCGAGCCGGCGGAGGTGCTCGTCTGTCACGACGAGCTCGACCTGCCGCCCGGCAGCGCACGGTTCAAGAACGGCGGCGGCCATGGCGGGCACAACGGCCTGCGCGACATCGTCGCGCACTTCCAGGGCGAGAAAGGCTTCCAGCGCCTGCGGATCGGCATCGGCCACCCGGGCACGGGACGCGATGTCGCGGGCTTCGTTCTGAAACGTGCACCGCAGGCCGAGCGTATGCTCGTCGAGGACGCCATCCGCGAGGCGCTGCGGGCGCTGCCGCTGCTGCTCGACGGCGAATGGGACAAGGCCACGACGCAACTGCACTCTGTTGCAGGTAAGGCTTAAGCCCCACCCACAGAGTAAGTTGAATTGGGCAAGGCTTGAGCCTTACCCACAGAAGAAGATGAATTGGGCAAGGCGCAGGCCTTACCCCCACTGACGAGGTCAATCCATGGGATTCAACTGCGGCATCGTCGGGCTGCCGAACGTCGGCAAGTCCACGCTTTTCAATGCACTGACCCAGGCGGGCGTGGAAGCACAGAACTTTCCGTTCTGCACCATCGAA
>JBFKKR010000060.1:0-18899 GCA_041682035.1 Pseudomonadales bacterium
CCGCTCGAACCAGTAGCTGCCCGCGAGCCCGTGGGTGCCCTTGAGCAGCCTGACCTGTTCCGGCCAGGGGGAGAGCAGGGCGGCGAGACGCTCCTGGCCGTCCGGGAACGCCAGGCCCGGCAACACCTCCAGCGACCCTTCCAGGCGCGCGGCTGCAAATCCGAAGGTCCAGTCGGAGTGCAGCACCGGGCGCGCCGCGGCATCATCGAGCCGGAATGTCCCGCGCGCGCCGGACGCGTCCACGCGGGCGTCCAGCCGCGCATCGAGCTTGCCAACCTGGCAGCATTCGGTGCGGGTGAGGAGATTGCGGACGCGCAGCTCGGCCGCAGCCCGGAATCCGTCCTGCGCATCGTACTGAAGGTTGCGCAGCACCAGGCGCGGGGCATCCCCTTCCAGTTGTACGCCGGTATCGGCCAGCACCGGCCGCAGCAGTCCCGCCAGTGTCTCCGGCACTGTGACCTGCAGGTGTTTCCAGTGCAGGCTGCCATCGGCAACAAGCATCTCCAGGGCGGCGTCCGAGCGCAGGCGTAGGTTCGACTTGCGCGGGATCTTCCCGCCCTGGGTATCGAACGGCTGCACGCGCACGTTGCCGGCCAGCCCCGGGAGCATCTGGATGCGATCCGGCGTGGCGACGACCTGCGCCTGCAGGTCCCAGCCGAACTCCCGCAGCGGGGAGAGATCCGCATCCTGCGGCTGCAGGCTGCCCGCGCTGTGCAGTGCGCCCTCGAATCGATCCGGGCCGACGAGGCTCTCCCGGATCGTCACGCGCTGGTGCCCGAGCAGCCGGTCGCCACCGTGAATCTCCAGGTGCAGTGTCCCGTTGAGCGTACTCGCCGGTTCCGGCGGCGCCCACTGGCCGTTCAGGGGCAGGGCGCTGGTCACTTCGGCCCAGACCTGCCCGGACTTCACGCCCAGGTTCTCCGCGGCCATCTGCGCGAGCGCTGGGTGGCGGACGCGCAGGCGCGTTTCGGGGGCGAGTTCCCACTCCACGCGCTCATCCGCAATGGTGAAGGAGAGCGCGGCGTCGACGCGCGCTGACGCGTCGCTCCCGTCGGAGACATCCAGTTCGGCCTGCGCCTGGCCGGTCAGCGTCAGTCCCCGCAACGGCTGCGCGGCATTGAACGTGGCGGGCAGAACGCCCTGCCAGTGCAGCCGCAGCAATCCATTCACACCTTCCGGATTCACGCCGGTGGCGAATCCCAGCGCATGGAGCAGGGTGGCCAGCCGTCCTGCCTCCACCTGCGCCTGGCCCTGGGTTTCGGTGCCATTCGCGCGCGGCCGTCGTTCCGTCAGCTGCAGGACCGGCTGGCGGGAAGGGTAGGTCTCCAGCTGCCATTCGTGGTGGATGCCGGGGACCGCCTCCAGGCGGGACAGGTAGACCCCCTGACCCGGCGCAACCCGGGAAAATAACGAGATTCTACTTTTATTTCCGTTTGCAACTGTATGAATAACCGGAACTTTACCAGATGCCAGGGCAGGGAGTTCCACCTGCAGGCCGGCAATCGACCAGGCATCCACGGGCAACTGCTCCAGCATGTAGGCCGGGATCACGGTCGGCACCACGGCCTGTTCCTGCGGCGTGCCGGCGGACGTGGCCGGCTGCACCCGCAGCCGTGCGATATCGACGCGCGTCAGCCGGCCGAGCCGCAGCCCGTGCGGATGCCAGTGGACGCGCAGGTCGGCCACGCTGGCGCGGGTGCCATCCGGCAGGCGCAATGCCGCATCCCGGATGACCCAGCCGGAAAAATGGGGCCGCGAGACGTCCAGCTGCGTGAGTTCGATGTCGTGGGTGGCAGCCGCCTGCCGGGCAATGGGCGGCAGGTACACGGGCAACAGGGCCCAGGCCGCCGTGACGATGATCACGGGCACAAGCAGCAGGAACCACAGGATTCTCATGCCGGACAGCATGCGTGAGCGCGACCGGAATGCAAGCCCGGGGGTCAGTCGGAAGCCAGGTCCAGCAGGATGCTCCAGACCAGGTCCCCGGTGAGCCGCGACTTCTCCATGAACGGAACGGTGCCATCGATCAGGACATCGGCCTGGGGGTCATCCGCCAGGTGTGCATGGTCGGAGACGCAGAGAATCCCCGGCGGCCTGGCAAGGTCCTGCAGGCGGCGGATCAGTTGCAGGCCGGTCTTGCCGGCCGGATCATTCAGGACGTAATCGACGATGAACAGGTCGTAGCGCTGCTGCACATGGAGATCGAGCGCCATGTCCACGCTGTTGGCCCGGTCGAGCACGTAGGGCCGTGGCGGAGCGACCCGCAGCGTTTCCGCCAGCAGCTGGTAATCGACGTCGTCGTCTTCCACGACCAGGATCTTGAGTGTGTCCATCGGCACGTCATCAGGCCCTCGACCGGGAAATTCTAGTTGGATTCACACGATATGCGAACGGCCGCGGTGTCAGTCGCCATGCAGTGTTGGGCCACGGCCTATTACGCATAATCTATATTATGTTAAATGCACTGTGTGCCGGTGCAGGAGCCCTTGCCGGCCGCCGCCCTGCCGGCTCAGGACGCCCTGCGGTCATCAAACGCCGACATCGACGGTGCGACCACGCGGAACAGCAGCCCCCCGGTCTCGGGCCGCTCGCAGGAAATGCGGCCCTGCAGCACCTTGACCACCTGGTTGAAGACCACGTGCATGCCGAGCCCGGTGCGGCCCTTGCCGCGCGAGGTCGTGTAGAACGGATCGTAGATCCGGTCCATGACCTCCTCGCTGACCCCCCGCCCGTTGTCCGAATAGACCAGTTCCAGTTCCCCTTCGGTGGTCAGGCGCAGGCAGATGCGGATGCGGCCGGGCTGATCCGGTTCGAACGCGTGCTCGACGCTGTTCAGCGTGAGCTGCGTGATGATCTGCGACAGCACGCCTGGATAGGTCGTGAAACGGAGTCCTTCCGGGCATTCGAGGTCGATGTGGATTTCCCGGTTCCCGATGGTCGAATGGAGGGTGTCCAGGACCTGCTCCAGGAAGCGGTACACATCGAATGCCCGTACCGACTCGTTGTGCTGGTCCGCGGCGACGCGGCGGAAGCTGGACACCAGGCGCGAGGACCGGTCCAGGTTGTCCGTCATCAGCCGCGATGCCTCCTGCAGGCGTTGCGCCGCGCCCTGGATGGTCGTACGGCTGGGTTTGTCCTTGCCGACCTCCGCCAACACGCGCCCGGTTTCCTCGGCGACCACGGAGCAGGCCGTGACAGCCACGCCAAGGGGTGTATTGATCTCGTGGGCGACCCCGGCGACCAGTTGGCCCAGCGACGCCAGTTTTTCCGCCTGGACCGCCTTCTCCATCGTGGCTTCCAAATGCTGGACCATGGTCTGCAGTTCCTCGTTGGTCTGCTGCACCTGCACCATCGCATGCTGGAACGCGACCGCACCGCGCGCCAGGTCGCCGATCTCGTTGCGTTCCGAGGTGAACTGCACCTCCACACCGGTCTGGCCGCCCGCGATCGCGTTCACCGCGCGGGTGGTTTCCTCCAGGCGCCGTACCGAGGCGCGGATGGCCGCGAGGAACATCAGGATCGCGACCGCGAAGGCGCAGATGATGCCGATCCCGAGCCAGGTGGTGCGTTCGATGTTCTTTCGCAGGGCGTTCACCAGCCGCTGCTCACCGCTGCTCTGCTCTTCCAGCGACACGTCGGCCAGCGTATCGAGTGCCCACATGGCCGGCACCTCGTCGAAGGCGATCTGGCTGTCGATGGCCTCGAGCGGGATGTCCGTCTCGAACAGAGACTCTGCGACGGCAATGCTGCCCTCGAGCTGGTTGATGACGTCCTCGATGATCTCCAGCGCGGCTGCCTCGGCCTCGCCGTGCGCCAGCTTCCTGTAGTCGGCGACCAGGTCGCGCAGGGTCTGGGCCCGCAGGTAGACCTCGTCGCGGTAATACGCCTCCTTGCGCAGCAGGTAATTCTTGAAATTGTGGATCAGTCCGCCGAAGCCGATTTCCACCCGCATCCGGTTGTAGACGTCGAGCTTGCGGGCGCTCTGCTGCTGGTAGGTCAGCCATTCCTGTTCCGCCTCGATGATGCTCTGGCGGGAGAACTGGAAGGATACCGCCAGTGCCAGCAGGGCCAGCCCCAGAATCAGTGCGACCACGCGGGCCATGGTGCGGAAGGAAAAACGGGACAGCAATCCGGGCATAGAGGGTTCCGGTACGACGCCTGCGCACACGATCTTCACCTATATTAGGTTGTCAATCACGTTTTAGGGAGAACGGGCATGTCGGCGGCCGCATCCGATCTGAAGGCGAGCGCACCGGATACGGGGAGTCTTGCGGCGATCCTGGCGCGCCAGAAGGCCGCGATCCGCCAGCGCCGGGTGCCGCCAACCTACGCGGAACGCGTCGACGCACTCGACCGGCTCAAGGACAAGCTGTTCCAGATGCGCATGGAATTCGCCGAGGCGATTTCCGAGGATTTCGGCAACCGCGCCCACCAGGAAACCATCCTGCTGGAGATCTTCGTGCTGATCGACGAGATCCGGCACACCAAGCGTCACCTCTACAAGTGGATGAAGCCGAAGAGCGTCATGCCCAACTGGCAGTTCCTCCCGGGCGGCGCGAAGTTCATCTACCAGCCACTGGGCGTGGTCGGCGTGCTGGGTGCCTGGAACTACCAGCTGCTGCTGACGCTCTCACCGCTGATCGGCGCCCTCTCCGCCGGCAATCACGTCATGCTCAAGCCTTCCGAACTCGCGCCGATCACGGCGGAACTGATGCGCAGCATGATCGCCGACCTGTATCCGGAGGATTACGTCACGGTCATCACCGGTGGTGTGGAGGTGGCCGGGGAGTTCTCCAGCCTCCCCTTCGATCACATGATCTTCACCGGCTCGACGCGGGTCGGCAGGATCATCATGCGCAATGCCTCGGAACACCTGACGCCGGTGACGCTCGAACTGGGCGGCAAGTCGCCGGCGCTGATCGGCGAGAACTACCCCATCGACCGCGCCGCGCGCCGCATCGTCAATGGCAAGTTCTCCAATGCCGGCCAGACCTGCGTCGCGCCGGATTACGTGCTGCTGCCCGAGGGCAAGACCGAGGAGTTCATGGAGCACGCGCGCGAGATCACCGGAAAATTCTATCCCGCGCTGGTGAAGAATCCGGACTACACCACGATCATCACGGAGCGCCACTACGAGCGCCTGGAAAAGATCGTGCAGGAGGTCCGCAACCGGGGCGGACGCGTCGAGGTCGTCAACCCGGCCAGCGAGGACTGCAACATCGGGAACCGGGTCTTCCCACCGACGTTCGTCTGGAACTGTCCGGAGGACACAACCGTGCTGCAGGAGGAACTGTTCGGCCCGATCCTGCCGATCGTGACCTACAGGACGCTCACGGAAGCCATCGACTACATCAACGACCGCCCTCGCCCGCTGGCGCTGTATTACTTCGACAATGAACGCAGGAACATCGACCGGGTGCTGAACGAGACCATCTCCGGCGGCGTGACGCTGGGCGGCTGCATCTACCACCTGCCGCAGAACAACCTGCCTTTCGGCGGCGTCGGCGACAGCGGCATGGGCGCGTACCACGGCTACGACGGGTTCATGAATTTTTCGAAGAAGAAGGCGGTTTTCATCCAGCGCCAGATCGCCGCCACGATGCTGCTGCGGCCGCCCTATGGCTGGTTGTATGCACTGGTTGTCGGCACCCTGCTGCGCAACTACCCGGCCGTCGAGAAGTTTCGCAAGCGCAATGGCGGCGGCTAGCCCCTTCACCACCCGATGCACCTGATCCAGAAACTGCGGCGCGAGAACCGGCTGCCGCAGGTCAACCGCTTCCTGGCGCACTATTTCCAGCTGGAGATTCTCGGCGAGGAGAACCTGCCGGTGATGGGCGACGGCCCGGTGATGCTGGTGTCCAGGCACGCGCCGCTGCTGCAACTGGACACCCTGATCCTGCTGTTGCGGCTGGCCGAGCGGGAGCCGGCGCGCATCGTCCGGCCGCTGGCCTGGCAGGGCTTCCTGCGCGGACCCTGGTCCGGCCTGGCCCGCGGCCTCGGCGCCCGTCCGGCGAGCATCACCGAGGGCGTTCGCATCCTGCGCAGCGGCGAGAGCCTGCTGGTATTTCCGGAAGGACTGGAAACACACGACCCGGCCGCCGAGATCAACCCGTTCCACACCGGGTTCCTGCGCATGCTGGCGCAGCAGCCGGTGCCCGTCATACCGATCGGCCATTACGGCTTCGGCGAGGCGCTGCCGCGTATCATGACCCGCAACAGCCAGCTGCTGAAGAGACTCACCAGCCCGGGGCTCGATTACCTGGCGATTCCCAAGACGCCGATTCCTCGCCCGGTGAAGGTCGTCTTCAATGTCGGCGAGGCGGTGACGATCCCGCCGGAAGCGCTGGCGAAGGAGGCAGGCATCCAGCGCTGGCGCCAGCTGGTATCGGAACTGATCCTGGACCTGTGCCGGGACGCCCGTGACCGCCGTGAACGCGCCGTCCGGGCCACGCCCATGAAGCGGCGCTACCACGACATCCTGGACGGAAGCACCACCCTGCTCTGAACGGGCCGGCGCGGACGGTCAGGCCATTTCGTCGAGAATCATGAAGGACAGGCAGGTGCAGGCAATCGCGATGACGGCGATCAGGGCCGTTTCGCCAACGGAGAGCATCAGCAGCCCGGCGCCGATCCAGACGTCCTTGACCAGGCTCCTGCGCGCGGCACGCTGGGCCGGGCCCGGTGCGCGGTCGTCCTCGTCATCCATCGCGCCGCAGCCAGCTGGCCCTCTTTCTCAACAGCATGAAATTCAGTCTAAGACGAATCCGGCGATAATGCGAAACCGACCGGTCGGCATTGCGGCCCCGCCCTATCCCTCCACCGGGCTGCCGTTCACGGCGTCGATCAGCTCCCGCAGCCGGCCGTAGTCGCGCTTGTTGAAGTGGAACGCCAGGCGCGGCAGATCGTCGAGTTCCGGCTCGTCCTGTTCCGCCTCGAGTGCACGGATCTGGCGGATCCGGCCGCGGGTGCACAGGTCAGCGAACTCATCCGCCAGCGACTGCACCGCTTCCGGCGTCAGCGTGCGGTTCAGACGCAGTACCATCTCCTCCCCGACCCAGCGCGACGAATGGTAATGCTGGTAAAACCCGGTGATCTCGTCGCAGGCGCCCTCGACCGAGGTGACCACGCGGAACAGGCTCATGTCGTGTTTCGCGATGTAACGGCGCGCCAGCAGTTCCTCGTTGACGAACTCCATCCAGCGCGACCAGTAACGGCCGCCCGGCACGTCCATGAGCACGATGGGAATCACCGGGCTCTTGCCGGTCTGCACCAGCGTCTTCAGCTCCAGGGCCTCGTCGAGCGTGCCGAAGCCCCCCGGAAAGACGACCACCGCGTCGGCCTCGCGCACGAAAAACAGCTTGCGCACGAAGAAGAAGCGGAATTCGAGCAGCCCCAGTGCGCCCTGCATGACCGGGTTCGCCTCCTGCTCGAACGGCAGGTTGATGTTCAGGCCGATGCTGTTGTCACGGCCCGCGCCCTCGTTGGCGGCCTGCATGACACCCGGCCCGGCGCCGGTGATGACCATGTGGTCCAGTTCGACCAGGCGCGCGCCGAGGCGCCTTGCAAGCTGGTACTCGGCGGCATCGGGGCGTACCCGCGCGGAGCCGAAGATGGTCACCTTGCGCTGATGATGGAACTGCGTCAGCCTTACAAACGCGGCGTCCATCTCGCGCACCGTGTTGGCGAGGATCTTGGCGTCCCAGCGGTCGGCGCGGCGCTGGTGCATCCGCACCGCGGTGCGGATGATGTCCCGGTACAGAAAGGCGTTGCGCGGCTCGCCACCGGCCAGTTCCAGCAGGTCGTCGATGGCGCTGGCCAGTTCCGGCTGCGCCGTGCGCCAGTGCTTGTTGAGCCAGGGATCGGAAGGCATGCGCGCTCCGCTGAGAGTGATTATCCTTTCCACAACATAGCAACATCCGGCCCGACGGTTCGGGGAATATCGCACCCATGCATGAAGAACCCATGACACGCCTGCTCGACCTGCTTCCCAGCGTCATCACGCTCGCACTCGTTATCGCCGCCCTGCTGATCGCGCACCGCCTGCTGAACCGCTACTACGGCAACAAGCCCGGCAGCCGCATGTCGATCCAGATCAAGATGATGATGCTCGGGTTCCTCGGCGTCATCCTGCTGCTGCTCACGGTCCCCATCAGTGACGCCATGCGCGGCCAGTTGTTCAGCTTCCTGGGCATCCTGTTGTCGGCGATCATCGCGCTGTCCTCCACCACTTTCGTCGGCAACATGATGGCGGGCTTCATGCTTGGCAGCCTGCGCAGTTTCCAGATCGGCGATTTCATCCAGGTCGACCAGCACTTCGGACGCGTCAGTGAACGGGGACTGCTGCACGTGGAGATCCAGACCGAGGACCGTGACCTCACCACCCTGCCCAACCTGTTCCTGGTGACCCAGCCGGTGAAGGTGGTGCACAAGGAGGGCACGGTCGTCTCGGCGCAGGTGTCGCTGGGTTACGAGGTGCCGCGGCAGCGCATCGAGGCACTGTTGATCGAGGCCGCCGGCGAGGCCGGGCTGCAGGATCCGTTCGCGCAGATTCTCGAACTGGGCGACTTCTCGGTGCTGTACCGTATCGCCGGCATGCTGCCCGACCCGAAACAGATTCTCAGCGCGCGGTCGCGGCTGCGCGCCTGCATGCTGGACGCCCTGCACGGCGCGGACATCGAGATCGTCTCGCCCTCCTTCATGAACCAGCGCCGGGCGGACGAGGTCCGCTTCGTGCCGCCGCACGTGCTGGAGGTCGAGACGGAGAAGCAGAACCACCGCCCGGAGAAGATGTTGTTCGACAAGGCCGACGAGGCCGAGTCGACGGAGAAACTGCGCGAAAAACTGCACGCCGTCTGCGACGACCTGCAGGACATGGACAAGCAGATCAAGGCGGCGGAAAAAGAGGACAAGGAAGAACTGCAGCAGAAACGACAGCGCCTGGAGGAACGCCGCGCGCGACTGGAGGCCGTGCTGGCGCGACGCGAGCAGGGTTAGGCGGGGCGGGTTCCGGTAGGTAAGACTGAAGTCTTACCTACATGGGTTCTCTTCCGGGTGATCCTCAGGAAATGCTGCGTACCGCCTCCTGCACGAACTGCATCACGGTATCCGGGAACACCCCCAGCCAGACGATCAGCGCGGCCAGTGCGGCCAGCACCAGCCGGGCCGGCGTCGGCTGTGGCGCGGCGAGCATCGAGGCGTCCTCGGCGGAGCGGTCGCAGAGCACCAGCACTACGCGCAGGTAGTAGTACAACCCGATCGCGGAGCCGATCACCAGCACCCACAGCAATACCCACTGCCCGCTCGCCGCGCCCGCCGCGAACAGGTAGAACTTGCCGAGGAAGCCGATTGTCAGCGGGATGCCGGCCAGCGACAGCATGGCCAGCATCAGGACCAGTGCGGAACGCGGACGGCGCCACAGCAGCCCGCGAAACTCCTCCAGGTGGTCCGGTTCCCGGCCATCCCGGCTGGCAGCCAGGTTGGTGATCACGCCGAAGGCTGTCAGCGTCGTCAGCAGGTAGGCGGCCAGGTAGAAACCCAGCGCCTCGCCCGCCAGCGCGCCGGATTGTGCCCGCAGGGCGAGGAACGCCACCAGCAGGTACCCCATGTGCGCGACCGAGGAATAGGCCAGCAGCCGCTTGATGCTCTGCTGCGAAACGGCCAGCAGGTTGCCCACCAGCATCGAGAACAGCGCGATCCAGAACAGGATGTCGGCAAGCGGCTCGATGTGCCCGCCCGCCAGCAGGCGGAACAGGATGGCGGCCGCGGCGGCCTTGCCGATGGTCGCCAGGAAAGCGGCTACCGGCGCCGGCGCGCCCTGGTAGACGTCGGGTGTCCAGAAGTGAAACGGCACCAGCGACATCTTGAACGCCAGGCCGCCGAGCAGCAGCGCGTACCCGCCGGTGAGCCAGGCGCGCGCCAGCCCGCCGTTCGCCAGCGCGGCTTCCTGCGGGGCGGCGAGTTCCAGCTTCCCGGTGGCGGCATAGATGAGGCCCACGCCCATCAGCACCAGCGAGGTCGAGATGGCGGTGAGCACGAGGTACTTCACGCCGGCTTCCAGGCTGCGGCGCTGGTTGGCGCGGTAGGCGACCATGGCGAACAGGGAGATGCCCATCAGTTCCAGGCTGATGAAGATGGCGGCGAAATGCCGGCTGGCCACCAGCGCGCAGGCGCCGAGCGTCGCCGTCAGCAGGAGCAGGAACAGTTCCCCCTTGCACAGCCCGGTGAACCGGCTGTCTTCCAGCTGCAGCACGATCACCGCGGCGTTGAGCAGGAACACCAGCATCAGGAACAGGGAGAACCCGTCGACCACGAACAGGTCACCGACCGGGTGCGGCGCGACGCCCCAGGCCAGCGGCAGGCACAGCGCCGCCAGCGCCACGTAGGCCAGCGCGAAGACCGCGGCGGTACGGTCGTCGCGAATCCAGGCAATCAGCAGGAGGTGCGCACAGGCGCCGGTGGCGAGCGCGAGCAGCGGCGAGAGCGCAAGCAGGTCGTCGCCGGTCATGGCAACACCCCGCGGAAGGAAACCTGGGCGTCGAGCCAGACCAGGCTCGGGTCGGCGATCGCCAGGAAAGCGTTCGGCACCAGTCCCAGCCACAGGATGGCGAAGGCCAGCGCGGCGAACAGGGACAGTTCCCGACGGTCGAGTTCCGCCAGCGGCGGCGCCGCGGCGTCCGGGCCGTGGAAGGCGCGCTGCACCAGTCGCAGCGAGTAGACCGCGCCGACCACCAGCCCAAGGCCCGCGAACACGGCGGCCGGCACGCTGTGCTGGAAGGTGCCCCACAGTACCAGGAACTCGCCGATGAAGTTGCCGAGCCCGGGCATACCCACGGACGCCACCACGAAGAACAGCGCGACCGCGCACAGGCGCGGCGCCCGCGACCAGAGACCGCCCATCGCGCACATGTCCCGGGTGTGCAGACGGTGCTGCAGCAGACCGGCCATGGCGAACAGCGCGCTGGTGCTGATGCCGTGCGCAAGCATCTGCATCACCGCGCCGTTCAGCGCCACCGCGTTCCACGCGAACACGCCGACGAGCACGAAGCCCATGTGGCTGATGCTCGAATACGCGACCAGCCGCTTGAAGTCATCCTGCGCGAACGCCAGCAGCGCCCCGTAGAGGATGCCGGTGATGCCGAGCAGCATGGCGCCGGGCGTGAACGCGAGCGCCGCGTCGGGGAACAGCGGGATGACGAAGCGGACGAGCCCGTAACCGCCGGTCTTGAGCAGCACGCCCGCGAGTATCACGCTGCCCGCTGTCGGCGCCTGGGTGTGCGCGTCGGGCAGCCAGGTGTGCCAGGGTACGGTCGGCAGCTTCACGGCAAAAGCGATGAAGAAGCCCGCCATGAGCCAGAACGAAGCCGGGGCCGGCTGGGCCTGCAGCAGGTCCAGGTAATCGAAGGTGAGGTGGCCGGTGACGTCGTAGTGCAGCAGCACCAGGCAGACCATGGCGATCAGCATCAGCAGGCTGCTGGCCTGGGTGAAGATGAAGAACTTCATCGCCGCATAGGCACGCCGCTCGTGCCCCCAGATGCTGATCAGGAAGTACATCGGCACCAGCATCACTTCCCAGAACACGAAGAACAGGAACAGGTCGAGCGCGGAGAACACGCCGACCACGCCGGCCAGCGTCCACAACAGGTTGAGATGGAAGAAACCGACCCGCTCGCGGATCTCCTCCCAGGAGACCAGCACGCAGATGAAGCCGAGGAAGAGCGTGAGCAGGATCAGCAGCAGGCTGAACCCGTCCACGGCGAGGTGGAAGCCGATGCCGAAGCGCGGTATCCAGTGCAGGTTGACCTCGCTCACCCAGGAAGCTCCAGGCATCCCGGTCAGGTGCGAGACGCCCGGCAGCAGCGTGACAGCCAGCAGAGAGGCCACCGACAGGGTCACCAGCGCCACCACGCGGGCCGCGCGCGGCGAACCTCCGCCGGCCCACGCCGCGGCCACGCCGCCGAGCAGCATCACGAGGAGGATCAGCGCCAGCGTCACAACAGACGTACCCCGGCCAGCACCATGATGGCGCCGATACCCATGGCCGTGGCGTACCAGCGCAACTGCCCGGTCTGCGTGCTGCTCAGAAACGCGTGGCCGGCGCGGCAGGCGCGCACCACGAGTGCATAGCCGGAATCCACCACGTCACGGTGGTTCGCGCGGGCGAGCGCCGTGAACGGCCGCACGAAGACGCGGTCGTAGAAGGTGTCGAAGCCCCACCCGCCATACCAGAACCGCGCCAGCCCGATGTGCTCGTCCGCCAGCGCCAGCGCCCGCGCGGGCCGGCGGTGGAACAGGAACCACGCCAGCACCAGGCCGGCGAGGGACACCGCGCCGGAGAGCACCGGGATCCAGGGCACCTGCGCGCCGGCACCGTGTTCGGGGAACACACCGGCGAGCGGCAATGGAGTCAGTCCGCCCGCCAGTGCCAGCACGCCCAGCAACAGCAACGGCAGCCACATGTTGGCGCCGCCGTGCTCGTGTCCCGGCGTCTTCACCGCGCCGAAGAACACCCGGAAGATCAGCCGGAATATATAGAGCGCCGTGATCAGCGCACCCACCATGGCCGCCAGCCACAGCAGCTTGCCGAACCCGCCCGCCTGCCAGGCGCCGATGAGAATGGCGTCCTTGCTGTAGAAACCGGCGGTGATCACCGGCAGCGCCGCCAGCGACGCGCCCCCGGCGAGGAATGCCAGGAACGAGACCGGCAATGTCCGGCGCAGCCCGCCCATGCGGTCAATGTCCTGCTCTCCGTGCAGGCAGTGGATGACGGTGCCGGCAGCGAGGAACAGCAGTGCCTTGAAGAACGCGTGCGTCACCAGGTGAAAAATCGCGGCGGTCCACGCCCCGGCGCCCAGCGCCAGGAACATGTAGCCGATCTGGCTCACCGTCGAATAGGCCAGGACACGCTTGATATCACGCTGCACCAGCGCGCTGGTGCCCGCGAGCAGCAGCGTCAGCGCACCGACCGCGCCGACCAGCGCCAGCGCGCCCGGGCTCAGCAGGTAGATGCCGTGCATGCGCGCCACCAGGTAGACACCCGCCGTGACCATGGTGGCGGCATGGATCAGCGCGCTGACCGGTGTCGGGCCGGCCATCGCGTCCGGCAGCCAGGTCTGCAGCGGCAGTTGCGCGGACTTGCCCACCGCGCCACCCAGCAGCAACAGCGCCGCCAGCGTGGCGATCCACTGCCGCTCCCCGGTCCACTGCAGCGGCGCCTCGTGCAGGATGGTGCGGATATCCAGCGTGTTCAGCTGCACGGCGACCAGGAACAGGCCCAGCGCCAGCGACAGGTCACCCACGCGCGTGACAATGAAGGCCTTGCGCGCGGCGTAGCCGTTCTCCGCGTTGCGGTACCAGAACCCGATCAGCAGGTAGCTGCAGAGCCCGACGCCCTCCCAGCCGAGGTAGAGCAGCAGCAGGTTGTCCGCCAGCACCAGCACCAGCATGCTGGCGACAAACAGGTTCAGGTAGGCAAAGTAGCGGCTGTAGCCCGGATCACCGGCCATGTAGTAGGTGGAGTACAGGTGGATCAGCGCGCCGACGCCGGTGATCACCCAGCACAGCGTCAGCGACAGCCCGTCGAGATGGAAGCCGATGGATACCGAGAAACCGCCGAGCCGCAGCCACTCCCACAACCGCACGGCGACGAAGGCCGTTTCGTCCCGGAAACCATCGGCCAGCAGGGTCAGCAGCACGGTGACGGCGAACGCCAGCGCCACCGACCCGACGCCGATCCAAGCGGCGGAGCCGCCCTGGAAACGGCCGCTGGCGAGCAGCAGGAAGCCGGCCAGCGGCAGCGCGGGGACCAGTGCCAGCAACTCGCCCACGCCCTACCCCTGCATATCGCTGAGCGCGTCGGCATCGACGCCGCGGAAATGCCGGAACACCTGCAGCACCAGGGCGAGGCCGATCGCCGCCTCGGCCGCCGCCAGGGTCAGCACCAGCAGGAACATGATCTGGCCGTCCGGCTGGCCATAGTGCGCGCCGGCGGCGACAAAGACGATGGCGGTCGCGTTGAGCATGATCTCCAGGCTCATCAAAATGAAAAGGAGATTGCGACGCACCAGCACCCCGGCGAGGCCGAGCGTGAACAGCATCCCGGCCAGGATCAGGCTGTGTTCCAGCGGCACCGCGTTCATGGGCGCGGCCCGCGGAACCGGCCCAGCCCGGCGACGTGGAAGGCACCCACCAGCGCCGCCAGCAGCAGCAGCGAGGCAAGCTCCACCACGAGCGCATAACGGGTGAACAGCGCCAGGCCGACCGCCTTGGGCGTCACCATGCCGACGCCTGCACCCGCCGTGTCACCGGCGGCGAACGTGCCCAGCAATGCCAGCAACAGCACGGCGCAGAGCAGGCCGGGGCCAACCCAGTAACGCGGCGCCAGCCAGCCGCGTTCGCGCGCGACCGTCTCTTCGCCGAGGTTCAGCATCATCACCACGAACACGAACAGCACCACGATGGCACCGGCGTAGATGATGACCTCCAGCATCGCGGCGAAGGGCGCGCCCAGCGCGTAGAACACCACCGCGACCGCCAGTAGCGACACCACCAGGTAGAGCAGTGCGTGCACGGGCACGGCGCAGGTGATCACGCGCACGGTCGCCAGCAGGGCCACGAACGCGGCGATGTAGAACGTCATGGCAGCAGGCTCCGCACGTCGATCGGCGCGGCCTCGTTCTCGGCCGCGCCTTTGTCCTTGCCCGCGACCTGCTTGCCGGCCACCTTGTAGAAGTTGTAGCCGGGATACTTGCCGACGCCGTTGATGAGCAGGTGCTCCTTCTCGTAGACCAGGTTCTGGCGGTCGTACTCGCACATTTCGAAATCCGGCGTCAGCTGGATCGCGTAGGTGGGGCAGGCCTCCTCGCACAGGCCGCAGAAAATGCAGCGCGAGAAGTTGATGCGAAACGTTTCCGGGTACCAGCGGCCGTCTTCCTGTTCCGCCTTCTGCAGCGCGATGCAGTCCACCGGGCAGGCGACTGCGCACAGGTTGCAGGCGACGCAGCGCTCGGCGCCGTCCGGGTCGCGCGTGAGCACGATGCGGCCCCGGTAACGCGGCGCGAGGTACGGCATCTGCTCGGGATACTGGACTGTCTCCTTTCTCGCCCACAGGTGCACGAACACCCGCCACAGCGTGCGCAGCTGGCTCCAGACCGGGAAGTCCACCGGCAGCTTCATGCGCCCTCCCCGAACGTCAGCACGAAAAAGCCGGTCAACACCAGGTTGAGCAGCGAAACCGGCAACAGCACCTTCCAGCCATATCCCATGAGCTGGTCGTAGCGTGGCCGTGGCAGCGCGGCGCGCAGCAGGATGAAGAACAGCACCACCAGCGAGGTCTTGAGCAGGAACCACACCAGGGGCGGCAGCACCGGACCCAGCCAGCCGCCGAAGAAAAGCGTCACGATCATGCCGGAGATCAGGATCACCCCGACATACTCGCCGACGAAGAACATGCCGAACTTCATGCCCGAGTACTCGGTGTGAAAACCGGCCGCCAGTTCGTGCTCTGCTTCCGGCAGGTCGAAAGGCAACCGGTGCGTCTCGGCCACGCCGGCGACGAAAAACACGGCCAGGCCCAGCACTTGTGGCAGCCAGAACCAGCCGTCCTCCTGCGCGGTGACGATATCCACCAGGCTGAAGGAGCCGGTGAGCATCACCACGCCCATGAGCGACAGGCCCATGAACACCTCGTAGGAGATCATCTGCGCACTGGAGCGTATGCCGCCGAGCAACGCATACTTGCTATGCGAGGCCCAGCCAGCGAGCAGCACGCTGTACACGCCCAGCGAGGTCATCGCCAGGAAAAAAAGCAGGCCGACGTTGATGTCGATCACGACAAGACCCGGCGCCAGCGGCACCACCGCGAACGCGGTCAGCACCGCCGCCATGGTGATCAGGGGCGCCAGCAGGAAGGTCGGCTTGTCGACGAAGGGGGGCATCCAGTCATCCTTCGTGATGATCTTGATCATGTCCGCCGCCCACTGCAGCGCGCCGAACGGCCCGACACGGTTGGGACCGTGGCGATCCTGCCAGATGCCGAGCATGCGCCGTTCCACCCAGGTCAGGACGGCGGCCGAAACCACCAGTCCGAACACCAGGATCGGGATGAACAGGTAGACGTTCATGGTGCGCCCCCGGCGGCGCTCACCGCGCCACGCGCCGGCAGGTTCCAGCCGCTGCTCTGCGCGTCCAGCGGGACACAGGCCAGTCCGCGCGCGATGTCCGCCGACACGGCCAGCTTCAGCTGCCTGCTGGAACCGTCCGGCAGGCGCAGTTCCACCTGCCCGCCGTCCTCCAGGCCCAGTTGCGCCGCATCCTCGGGGTGCATGCCGCAGGCGGCGGCCGGTTGCCGCGCGCGGATGGCATCGCCACGCGCGCTGAGTTCGTCGCTGACGAACACGTGCGGCCGCGCCACGATCCAGAAGGCGCCGCCCGGGTCCTGCGGCACCTCGCCGCCGGCGTACCAGGCGCCATCGGGCGCGTGGCCGTGGATGAGCTTGTGGCCCGCGTCGCCACCCCGGAGTGCGCCGCCGATCTCGTCCTGGAACTTGTTCCAGGACTGCACCGAGTTCCAGCCCGGCGACCAGGTGGAGGCGATGAGTGCGGCCGGCCGCGGGCCGGGATCTCCCTCCATGGACCAGCTGAACGGGGCGTCCGCGTCCTGCGGTGGGCGGGGCTCGTGCACGCTGCGGGCGGCGTTCATGGCGGTGCGCCCGCTGTAGCGGTGCGGCTGGCGCGGGAAACGCAGGCCGCGCGGCCGGAAGCCGGCGCCCGGGGCGGCCTGTTCCAGCCCGGCCAGCGCCGGCACGGCGGCGACGCAGGCGGCCAGCACCTCGTCCTGGCGGGTCCATGGCAGCCTTTGGCGCAGGCCGAGCGCGCGCGCCATCTCCGTCAGCCAGCGCCAGCTTTCGCGGATCGGCGCCTCCGGCAGGAGGACCTGGTAAGCGCGCTGGGCGCGCGACTCGTTGTTGAGGTAGGTGCCGTCGCCCTCGCCGAACGCGGCGGCCGGCAGCAGCCGGTGCGCGGCCTCCGCGACTGCCGTGCGGGTGTGATCGACCACGATCACCTCGCGGACGCTCCGCAGCAGCGCGTCCACCCCGTCCCGCGCGGTACGGCGGTAGAGGTCGTTCTCCAGCACGATCAGCACGGCATCATCCGCCTGTCCGGCCAGCGCCTCCACGGAAACACCGCCCAGGGCCGCCGAGGCCAGGCTGTTGCACTCGGGCAGCACCAGCGCGATGCCGGCGTCCGCGCCACGTGACTGCAGCGCCCGGGCGATATTGGCCGTCGCCTCGAGCAGGCCGACCGAACGCAGCCCGGCGCCGCTGATGACGACAGGCCGTTTCGCGGCCGACAGGGCCGCCGTGCACGCGTCGACGAAGCCGCGCGCGGCGTCGTCCAGCCGCGGCGCACGCCGCGACCTGGGATCCAGCGCATGCGCGATGGCCGTGGCGATGTTCTCCAGCCCGCACGGGTCGGCACTGATCCGCCCGCTGCAGAGGCGGTCCAGGCCGGTCCCGTGCGGCGCGGCCACGAACAGCGGCGAGCGCAGGTCCTGCGCGAGGATGCGCACGGACTGGTCCTGCCAGTGCGGGATGCCGGCCGCCTCCGACCGGTCGAACCCGGCATTGCGGGTGGCCTGCCGGATCGACAGCGCCATGCGCGGCGCGCTGTGGGCGAGGTCTTCGCCCAAGACCAGGACCGCGTCGGCCTGCTCGATCTCGCGCAGGCTGACCACGCGTGCCGACGTGTTGCCGAGGATTTCCCAGCAGGCCAGCAGCACCGCCCGTTCCTCGCGGCCCACGCCCATGCTGAACGCGTCCGCGCCGACCAGTTCACGCAGGGCGAAGTTGGCTTCCACGGAGGCGCGTGGCGAACCGATGCCGAGCAGTTTCTGTCCCTTTTTCAGACCGGCGAATGCAGTCTCGGCAGGCACGCTCTCCCAGTCGGACTCGCCCCGGCGCATGACCGTGCGCACGCGCGCCGGCGCGGCGACGTGCTGCCAGCCGTAGCGGCCACGATCGCAGATGAAGTAGCCGTTGACCGCGCCGTTGTAACGGTTCTGCACCCGCCGCAGCGATCCGTAGCGTTCCGCCGGGGTGACATTGCAGCCCAGCGAGCAGTGCGTGCAGACCGAGGGCGCGGTCTGCAGGTCCCATTTGCGGGTGTAGTGTTCGCTGAACACCCGGTCCGTGAACACGCCGGTCGGGCAGACCTCGGCGAGATTGCCGCTGAACGCATTCTCCAGTGCGCCGTCGGTATCCCGCCCGAAGTAGACCCGGCTCGCGGAAGCCTGCGCCTGCAGGTCCTCGCCGCCGGCATAGTCGCGGTAGAAGCGCGTGCAGCGGTAACAGGCGATGCAGCGATTCATCTCGTGGTTGAGGAAGGGACCGAGATCCTGGTTGCGGTGGGTGCGCTTGCGGCCGCGATAGCGCCGGCTGTGATGACCCGTCATCAGGGTCATGTCCTGCAGGTGGCACTCGCCACCCTCCTCGCAGACCGGGCAGTCGTGCGGGTGGTTGGTCATCAGCAGTTCGATGATGCCCGCGCGGAACGCCACCGCCCCGGACGCCTGCAGGGACAGCCGCATACCGTCCGTGACGCGCGTCATGCAGCCCATGACGATGCGCCCCCGGGCGTCCTGCTCGTCGGCATGCTGGATGACGGCGCACTGGCGGCAGGCGCCGACCGATCCGAGCGCCGGGTGCCAGCAGAAATACGGCAGGTCATAGCCGAGTTGCAGGCAGGTCTCCAGCACGTTGCCGTCCTCTGTCACCTCGTGCGGTTCCCCGTCCACCCAGATCCGCACCATCTCAGCTTCCTGCCCCGACCGGCGCCTGCGGCGGATGGGACTGCCGTGCAGGAACGGATGGCTGCGCAGTGATGAGATCCCGTTCCGGAACCAG
>JBFKKR010000061.1:0-18488 GCA_041682035.1 Pseudomonadales bacterium
CCTCGTTGATCTTCGTCCGCAGCGCGTCCAGCCCGTCGAACTTTTCCTCGTCGCGGATTCTCGCCACGAACTCCACCCGCAGCCTGCTGCCGTAGAGGTCACCGGAAAAATCGAACAGGTGCACCTCGAGCCGTTCCTCGCCGCCCCCGACCGTCGGCCGCGAACCGAGGTTGGCGACGCCCGGCAGGCCGGACAGGCCGGCGCTGTAGACCCGCACCGCGAACACGCCGCGCAGCGGCACCCGCCGGCGCTTCAACAGCACGTTGGCGGTGGGCACACCGATCTGACGGCCCAGTGCTTCGCCGTGACCGATGCGGCCGGTGACGCAGTAGGGCCGACCGAGCAGCGCCGCCGCGCCGTCCAGGTCGCCTCGGTCCAGACAGGCCCGCACCGCGGTGCTGCTGATGCGCGCCCCGTCGGCCTGCAGCGTCGCGGTGGAATGCACCGCGAAACCGAGCCGGGCGCCTTCCCGCGCGAGCAGGTCGAAATCGCCCTTGCGGTCGCAGCCGAAGCGGAAGTCGTCCCCCACGGCCAGGAAACGGATACCGAGGCCGTCCACCAGCACGTCCTGCACGAACGCCTCCGCCGACAGGCTGCGCAGGCGCTGGTTGAACTGCAGGCAGAGCACCCGGTCCACCCCCGCCTCGCGCAGCAGGAACAGCTTTTCGGCGAAGGTCGTGATGCGCGCCGGCGCCTGCGCGCCCTGGAAAAATTCCCGCGGCTGCGGCTCGAACACCATCACGGTGGCGGGCAGCCCCATGCTGCGGGCGTGCGCCTTCAGTTCGGCGATCACGGCCTGGTGACCGCGATGGACCCCGTCGAAATTGCCGATGGTCGCCACGCAGGAACGATGCCGCGGAGCGAGATTGTGCAGGCCCCGGATCAGTTCCATTCCGTGTCTGTCGTCGCCGGCTTCCCGAGAAGCGCCGCATTATAAAGCAGGGATCAGGCCGATACACCCGCTACCGTCAGACACTGCGGCCCCGGAAGTCGCGCAGGCGGACGCCGCCGGCCAGCAGCGCCACGAAGTAGGTGAGCGCCCCGGCGCCGCAAAGCAGGGCCATTTCCAGCGCCCGCCGCTGCCAGCCCCAGTCCTGCCAGGCGGCCAGCGCGGGGGTCATCAGCAGCAACACGACCACCATGGCCAGGTTGGCGCACAGCAGCTGCACGGCGAAGCGCCGCCAGCCGGGGCCGGGGCGGTAGACATCGCGCTGCCGCAACCCGCGGAACAGCAGGCCGGCGTTCAGCAGCGCGGCCAGCGAGGTCGCCAGCGCCAGGCCGGCATGCGCCAGCGGCCACACCAGCAGCAGGTTCAGCACCATGTTCGCCACCATCGCCTTCACGGCGATGCCGACCGGTGTTTTCATGTCCTGGCGGGCAAAGTAGCCCGGCGCCAGCACCTTCACCAGCATGAAGGCGGTCAGGCCGACGGAATAGGCCACCAGGCTCTGCGCCGACATCTGCACATCGAACGGGGTCAGCGCGCCGTACTGGAACAGCGTGGTGAGGATCGGCGCCGCCAGCACCATCAGCGCGAGCGCCGAAGGGATCCCGATCAGCAGCACCAGCCGGAGGGCCCAGTCCAGCGTCTGCGAGAAGTGGTCGACGCTATCGGCCGCGTGCTGACGGGACAGGCCGGGCAGGATGACGGTGGCGATGGCAATGCCGAACACGCCCAACGGCAGTTCCGAGAGCCGGTCAGAATAGAACAGCCAGGAGATGCTGCCGGTCGGCAGGAACGAGGCCAGGATGGTGTCCAGCATCAGGTTGATCTGGGTGACCGATACGGCGAACAGCGCCGGCACCATGAGTTTCAGGACGCGACGTACGCCCTGGTCCCGGAAATCCGGCCGGGGGCGTGGCAGCAGGCCGATGCGGGACAGGGCCGGCGCCTGGATAGCCAGTTGCACGACACCGGCCAGGAACACCGCCCAGGCCAGCCCGACGACCGGCTGCTCGAACCAGCCGGTGAACCAGAGTGCACCGCCGATCAGGCACAGGTTCAGGAACACCGGCGTGATGGCCGGCACCGCGAACCGGCCGTGGCTGTTCAGCACGGCGCCCGCAAAGGCGGTCAGCGAGATCAGCAGCAGGTAGGGAAAGGTGATGCGCAGCAGGTCGCCGGTCAGCGCCAGCTTCTCGGGCGATGCGTAATAACCCGGTGCGAACACCAGCACGATCCAGGGCGCGAAGATCACGCCCAGCAGGGTCACCAGCGCCAGCACCAGCGCCAGGCTGCCGGCAACGTGATCGACGAAATCCCGCACCGCCTGCGGGTCGCGCGTCTGCCGGTATTCCGACAGCACCGGCACGAAGGCCTGCGAGAACGCCCCCTCGGCGAACAGGCGGCGGAAGAAATTCGGGATCTTGAAGGCGATGAAGAAGGCGTCCGCGCCGGCGGTGGCGCCGAAGAAGGTGGCCAGGATGACGTCGCGCACCAGCCCCAGCACGCGCGAGACCATGGTCAGCGCGCCGACGATGCCACTGGATCGCAGCAGGCCGGGGCTCTTGCGCTCAATCGCCGCCTCGCCCGCCTCGGAGTTGTCGGTCTGCAGGTTGCTCATGGCGGCAAGTATAGGGCCGGATTCTGCAGGTCAGACTTCGGTCTGACCGGGATTCACCGGATATTCTTGCAGCACTCCGGCCCTTCTGGTATAAATCGCGCTCTTTTTCCCGGCACCCAGGATTCCGAGGGACCCGAAACAGTGGCAAACATCAAATCCGCCAAGAAACGCGCCCGCCAGGCCGAAGGCCGCTACAAGCTGCGCCACGGTCAGCGCGCCCAGACCCGTACCGCGATCAAGAAGGTCATCGCGGCCATCGAATCCGGCGACAAGGCTGTCGCCCAGGAAGCCTTCAAGGCGGCCCAGCCGGTGATCGACCGCATGGCTGACAAAGAGGTTTTCCACAAGAACAAGGCGGCACGCCACAAGAGCCGCCTGCAGAAAGCCATCAAGGCGATGGCCTGATCGCCCGGAAGCGATTTGCGAGATAGTTTGCGAGACAGACAGCCTGGCCCGACCAGTGGGCCCCGAAGAAGCCGACAAGATGTCGGCTTTTTTGTGCCCGCGCGCCGGGCTCCGGCTCAGAGCAGCGCCAGGTTGTCGCGGTGGACCAGTTCCGGTTCGGCCACGTAACCGAGTAATTCCTCGATCCGCTCGCTGGGCTGCCCGGCGAGGCGGCCGGCCTCGTCGCTGTTGTAGTTGACCAGGCCGCGGCCGATTTCGGCGCCTGTCTCGTCCTCCAGCACGACCAGGTCGCCGCGCTGGAACCGGCCCTTCACCCCACGCACGCCGACCGCCAGCAGGCTGCGGCCCTGCTCGCGCAGCACGCGGATGGCGCCGGCATCCAGGGTCAGCCTTCCACTCGCCCGCAACTGCCCCGCCAGCCACTGCTTGCGCGCATCCAGCGGCGCCTGGCCGGGCCGGAACAGTGTGCCGACCTCCTCGCCGGCGCGCAGCCGCAGCAGGACGTCGGCTTCCGCGCCGCCCCCGATCACGGTGCAGGCGCCGGAGCGGGCGGCGATGCGCGCCGCTCCCACCTTGGTGATCATGCCCCCGCGGCCAAGCTCACCCTGGCTGCCGGTCGCGGCCCGCTGCAGGGCCGGATCGTCGGCGTC
Source organism: Pseudomonadales bacterium (assembly GCA_041682035.1). Classification (GTDB taxonomy): domain Bacteria; phylum Pseudomonadota; class Gammaproteobacteria; order Pseudomonadales; family JBFGWM01; genus JBFJWR01. The sequence goes on from JBFKKR010000061.1 coordinate 3,620, forward strand.
GACCACGTCCAGCATGCGGGCATCGGGCACCGACCGCGGATCCTGCTCGAACATGCCGGGCTGGTCGGTCAGGATGACCAGCGCGTCGGCCTCCACCAGGTTGGCGACCAGCGCCGCCAGGGTGTCGTTGTCACCGAAGCGGATCTCGTCGGTGACCACCGTGTCGTTCTCGTTGATGACCGGCACGATCCCCAGCTTCAGCAGGCTGCGCAGGGTGGTTCGCGCATTGAGGTAGCGGCGGCGGTCGGACAGGTCGTCGTGGGTCAGCAGCACCTGCGCGGTGTGCAGGCCATATTCCTGGAAGGCGCTCTCCCAGGCCTGCACCAGGCCCATCTGGCCCAGCGCGGCGGCTGCCTGCAGCTGGTTGAGCGCGGTGGGCCGGCGCCGCCATCCCAGCCGCACCATCCCCTCGGCCACCGCGCCGGAGGAAACCACCAGCAGTTGCACCCCGTCACGGCACAACTGCGCCATCTGCGCCACCCACGCACGCATGGCGTCACGGTCCAGGCCCTGGCCATTGCGGGTCAGCAGCGAGCTGCCGATCTTCACGACCCAGCGGCTGCCGTGGGTGATGGGTTGACGGGGGGCGTTCATGCTTTCGTTCCTGCGTTCCTGCCAGGCCGGGACGAGCCGCGCGGCGCATCCCCTCGGCGCGCAGTATGACAAATCTGCCTGCGATTCAGCACCCACGCCTGGCACCCACGCAAGGGGCGCCGTCAGCTGACGTAGAAGACCTCCGGACCGTCGCCGTCTTCATCATCGTCATCGTCGTCATCGGTAGCGCGCCCGTCCCGGCGTTCGGCGGCACGGTCGTGACGCAGCTGTTCCAGCCGTTCGCGGACTTCCAGCTCGATCCGGTTGGCGAGGGCCTCGGCCAGCAGCGCCGCCTCGGCGCCCTCTGCTTCGGCGGTGCGCATCTCATCGATGTGGCGCTGTACGTCCCGCATCAGTTCCTGCGTGTTCTCGCCGGTGTAGCCGCTCACCAGGTAGACCGGACCCTGCCAGCCGAGCTCAGCGACCACCGCATCGCGCAAGGCCGCCCGCTCGTCCTCGGCGACGGCATCGACCTTGTTCAGCACCAGCCAGCGCTCGCGCTCGGCCAGCGCCGGGCTGAACGCCTGCAGTTCCGAGATGACCTCGCGGGCCGCGGCGGCGGGGGATTTCCCGTCCATCGGCACCAGGTCCACGATGTGCAGCAGGAAGCGGCAGCGCATCAGGTGCTTCAGGAAACGGACCCCCAGCCCGGCGCCGCCGGCCGCGCCCTCGATCAACCCGGGGATGTCCGCGAGGACGAAACTGCCGAGCCCGTCCACCTGCACCACGCCGAGTTGCGGGACCAGCGTGGTGAAGGGATAGTCGGCCACCTTCGGCCGCGCCGCCGAGACCGCCGCCAGCAGCGTCGACTTGCCGGCATTGGGCAGCCCCAGCAGGCCGACATCGGCCAGCACACTCAGCTGCAGGCGCAGCTTGCGCTGTTCCCCCTTGCTGCCCTCGGTGGTCTGCCGCGGTGCGCGGTTGATGCTGGACTTGAAGCGGGTGTTGCCAAGGCCGTGGAAACCACCCTGGGCCACCAGCAGCGTCACGCCGTGCTCGCGCAGGTCGCCCAGCCAGTCACCGCTTTCCTCGTCCAGCACGGCCGTGCCGACGGGCACCTTGAGGAAGAGGTCCGCGCCGCTCCTGCCGGTCTTCTGGCGACCGGAGCCGTCCATGCCACGCTCGGCCTTGTAGTGCGGCTGGTAGCGGAAGTCGACCAGCGTGTTCAGCGAACGGTCCGCGACCAGATAGACGCTGCCGCCGTCGCCGCCGTCACCGCCGTCCGGCCCGCCCTTGGGAATGTACTTCTCGCGCCGGAAGCTCAGGCAGCCGTGACCGCCGTCACCGGCCCGGACGTAGATGGTTGCCTCGTCGACGAATTTCATGGGATCACCCTGCCGCTTCGGCCAGATACAAAAAACCCCGTCGGGGACGGGGTTTTTCGGTCATCCGGCCGTGACGGTCATTCCGTCACCACGTTGACGTACTTGCGCTGCCTGGCGCCGCGGGTGGTGAACTCCACGCGCCCGGCGGCCGTTGCGAACAGGGTGTGGTCCTTGCCGCAACCGACGTTGACGCCCGGATGGAAACGCGTGCCGCGCTGGCGCACGATGATGTTGCCGGCGGCAACCTCCTCTCCACCGAAGCGCTTCACGCCGAGGCGTTTACTCTCTGAATCGCGGCCGTTCTTGGAACTGCCCGCTGCCTTCTTGTGTGCCATCGTGCCAACCCTCTCGTTGTCAGCCGGCCTGGATGCCGGTGATTTTCACCTCGGTGTACCACTGGCGGTGGCCCTGGCGCTTCATGTGATGCTTGCGGCGGCGGAACTTGATGATGCGCACCTTGCGGTCGCGGCCGTGGCCGACCACCTCCGCGCTGACCCGCGCTCCTTCCACCACCGGCTTGCCGACCCGGATGTTGTCGCCGTCCGCCACCAGCAGAACCTGGTCGAAATCGACGCTGTCGCCGGCCTCGGCGCCCAGCTTCTCGACCCGCACCAGGTCGCCTTCCTGGGCCCGCAACTGCTTGCCACCGCTCTTGAATACCGCGTACATGTGCCTGAAAACTCTTTGAAAGATGAAAAATCTGTTCGCCCGGCACGGCGGCTGACAGCCGGCCGGCGCGGAAAGGGCGCAAATTCTAAGCGATCCCGGCACCTGCCGCAAGGCGCATGCGCCGTTTCCCCCCGGTGCCGGCGGTCCTGCCGGGCTGGCCGCTTAGCTGCTGATTCGGCAGGGTTTATCTCGGCACGTCCATGGTACAGAATTGGCCTTTCCAGCCTGCCAGCCGCGACCTGCATGACCGCAACCGCCACCACCGCCCCCGAGGCCACCCGGCCGGCCCGTCTGCCCGCGTTCTTCGCGCCGGTGGCGGCGGACTTCGAGGCCGCCAACGCACTGATTCTCGAGCAACTGCAGTCGAAGGTGCCACTGGTCGAGAAGATCGGCCACTACATCATCGCCGGCGGCGGCAAGCGCCTGCGTCCACTGGTCGTGCTGCTGACGGCACGTGCGCTGGGTTACGACGGCGAACGCCACCGCGACCTCGCCACCATCATCGAGTTCCTCCACACCGCCACGCTGCTGCACGACGACGTGGTCGACGCCTCCGACCTGCGTCGCGGCCGCTCGACCGCCAACGCGGTGTTCGGCAACGCACCCAGCGTGCTGGTGGGCGACTTCCTCTATTCGCGTGCCTTCGAGCGGATGGTGGAGATCGGCTCCATGCGGGTCATGGAACTGCTGGCGCGCGCCACCAACGTGATCGCCGAGGGCGAGGTCATGCAACTGGCCAACGTGCGCAATCCCAACCTCCAGGAAACCGACTACATGGAGGTGATCCGCTGCAAGACCGCGATGCTGTTCGAGGTCTCCAGCCACACGGCGGCAGTGCTGGCGGGCGCCGACCCGGCGACCGAGGAAAGCCTGCGCGACTACGGCCTGCACCTCGGGCTGGCCTTCCAGCTCATCGACGACCTGCTCGATTACGACGGCGACACCGGCGCGCTGGGCAAGAACGTCGGCGACGACCTGGAGGAAGGCAAGACCACCCTGCCCCTGATCCACGCCATGCGCCAGGGCACGCCGGCGCAGGCCGACCTGGTCCGCGGGGCGATCCGCCGCAACGGGCGCGAGCAGCTGCCGGCGGTGCTGGCGGTGCTGCGCGACACCGGCGCGCTGCAGTACACGCGGCAGGCCGCGGAGCAGCAGATCGAGCAGGCGCTGGCCTGTCTCGCCCCGCTGCCGCCGTCAGCCTACCGGACCGCGCTCGAACAACTGGCGCGCTTCTCGATCCGGCGCTCGCACTGACCCGCGCTCAGAACATCACCGGCAGCACGGCCCACGCCATGACGGCCACGCCCAGCAGGGCGACGGCGAAGGCGATGGAACGCGCCACGGCGATATCGGCGTAGTACATGGCCATGTGGCCGAGGCGACCCGCCAGGTAGACGTACGCCCCGGCATTGAGCTTCCCGCTGTCCGCGCCGAGCAGCACACCCGCCACCGCCAGGCAGAGGAACAGGGCCACGCTCTCGTTGGTGTTGGCCAGCGCGCGGGTGGCGCGAAAATGGAAACTGGCGCGGTCCGCCGCCACCGGGTGCCCGGGCTGGTGACCTGCCCGCATGCCGGCGACGTCCGCCACCAGCACCTGCACGAACATCATCAGGCCGGTGGCGGCGAGTACGGACAGGGCACCGTGATAGCTGGCGAACGCTTCCATGTGGAGATCTCCGAAGTTGTGATTACCGCGCGCAAGGAGAACATACTCCGCCGTCGCGGTGCTATCTTCAGGCGAACAGAGAACGGAGGCCATTCCATGATCCAGGCATACGCCGCCCTGCAGCAGGGCGCCGCACTAGAACCACACAGCTATGATCCCGGCCCGCTGGGCGCGGGCGAGGTGGAGATCGACGTGGAGCACTGCGGCATCTGCCACAGCGATCTCAGCATGATCGACAACGAGTGGAACAACGCAGTGTACCCGCTGGTTCCGGGCCACGAGGTGGTCGGCACCATCCGCGAGACGGGCAGCGCGGTGACCGGTCTCGGCGCCGGGCAGCGCGTCGGGCTGGGCTGGCACGCCGGTTACTGCCTGCACTGTGGCAGTTGCATGGCGGGCGATCACAATCTCTGCGGTGACGCGGCCGGCACCATCGTCGGCCGGCACGGCGGCTTCGCGGAACAGGTGCGCGCCGAGGCCGCCGCGGTGGTGCCGCTGCCGGAAGGCCTGGACGCCGCCAGCGCCGGCCCGCTGTTCTGCGGTGGCATCACCGTGTTCAACCCCCTGGTGCAGTTCGACGTGCAGCCCACCGACCGGGTCGCGGTGATCGGCATCGGCGGGCTGGGCCACCTGGCGCTGCAGTTCCTGAACGCCTGGGGCTGCGAGGTCACGGCATTCACCTCCAGCGAAGCAAAGAAGCAGGAAGCGCTGAAGATGGGCGCGCACGACACGCTGGACTCGAACGACAAGCCGGCGCTGAAATCGGCCCGCCAGCGCTTCGACCTGGTGCTGTCGACGGTGAACGTCCGGCTCGACTGGAACGCCTACCTCGCCACCCTGAGGCCACGCGGCCGCCTGCATTTCGTGGGCGCGGTGCTGGAACCGCTGGACCTGCAGGCATTCTCCCTGATCGGCGCCCAGCGCAGCGTGTCCGGCTCGCCGGTGGGCAGCCCGGCCACCATCGCCACCATGCTGGACTTTGCGGTGCGCCACGGCATCCGCCCGGTCACCGAACAGTTCCGCTTCGACGAGGTCAACAAGGCACTGGACCACCTGCGCGCGGGCAAGGCGCGCTACCGGGTGGTGCTGAGTCACTGAAAGCCGGAGAACCGGCCGGATTGATCGCACCCCGGCAGTGATTTACACTGCGCGCCCGCTTCGCCGCGCATCGCGTCGATGGCAGGACGAAAAAGGTCCGGAGTATAGCTCAGCCTGGTAGAGCACCACGTTCGGGACGTGGGGGTCGCAGGTTCAAATCCTGCTACTCCGACCATTCCCGGCACGCGTCCATTCCCTCAGCGTGCCGGTGGCAGTGCGCGCTTTCCGCGAAGCCTCCGCCGCCATCGCAAACCTCCCTGGATTTCTCTACATCGCCGACATCCGATCCTGCGATCAGGCGTCGTGTAGGGTTAGAATGTCGGTCCCCAACCATCGCAGGGACCGGCACCCTTGGCTTCTCCCACCAGCAGGCAGGACATTCAGGAACGGATCGCACACATCCTGGAGATGCCGGGCGATGAGTTCCATTACCTGCAGCGCCTGCCGGAAGGGGCCGCGGCGCGACTGGCGGAGCAGATCACGCACGCTGTCGAGGAGCGCCGCCACGTCATCCTGCAGGCGCTGGACGACGCTGCCCGCCACCTGCCGGGGCCGTTGCGCCGCAAGCTGTCGCAGCGCATGCAGGGCGACTGAACCGGCATGATCCGCAATCCCGAACTGCTGCGCCTGGCGCGCATGCTGCACTGCCACCCGGAAGACCTGCGGCCGCTGGAGACGCTCGATACGGCAGAACTGCTGCACCTGCGGCGCGCGATCGATGCGCGGCTCAGCCGCGAGGGCCAGGCCGCCCTGCGTGGCCTGACCGCCGCGGGCAAGATGGTGCCGGCGCGCCTCTCCGCGAAGATCGCGGAGAAGGCGCTGGGCCCGGTCATCACGGCGGAGATGGCGCGCAAGCTGGAACCCGGACGTTCCGGCAAGATCGCCTGCCACCTCTCGCCGGCCTTCATGGCGGATGTCGCGCGCTACCTGCCGGCGGAGGATTCCGGCGCCCTGCTGCTGGGCCTGCCGGTCAGCATCCTGCGCGTCGTCACCCACGAACTCGCGCACCGCGGCGAGACCATCGTGCTGGCGACGCTGGTCGCCCGCCTGCCGACGCCCACCATCGTCGAACTGGCCGCGGAACTGAACGCCGAGACACTGGCCGACACCGCCATGCTGATGGACGACCCGGCGCCGCTGGCGGGCGCGCTGAGCGAGTTCGCGCCGGCGGTGCTGGCCGACGCGGCCGGTTACCTGCCAGATGACCGGATCGTGGAAATCATCAGCGGCCTGCGCGATGACCTGATCTTCGCCGTGGCCGACGAACTGATCCGATCGAAAAACTATGAAGAACTGGCGCGGCTGTCGGTGCTGATCCCGGAAGCCTCGCTGGTCTACCTCGCCGAGCACATGGACACGCCATCGCTGTCGGAGAGCGCGCGGCGCTCGCGCGATCCTGGCAAGCTCGCGGAGACGCTGGCGCACGCCGCGCCGCACACGCTGGCGCGCATCCTCGACGTCCTGCCGGAGGAGGTCACCCGGGAACTGATGGAACGCGTCGACCCGGACATCCTCAGCGAGGTGTCGCGCGAACTGGAGGCAACCGGCCACATCGACATCTTCGAGCGACTGCTGAAACTGCTGCCGGTGGATGGCCTGCTGTCGGTGCTGAGCACGCTGCAGGAAAAAACCCTGGAGGCGATCCTGCGCAACCGGGAAACGCTGCAGACCCTGCGGCGGAAACTGCAGCAGCAGGCCCAGCAGCGCGCCGACGCGGTGCTGAAGCGCCTGCCGGCCAGGGTACGGGAACGACTGGAAAGCCTGGTGCCGGGCCGTTCAGGCCCGGACCGGGACTGAAAGACGGATTTCAGCCAAGCAGCGCCTTGACCTTGTCGATGTAACCCTGCATCGCTTCATCCTTGGACTTGCCGGACAGCTTGGCCCAGGCGTCGTACTTGGCGCGCCCGACCATGTCCATCATGCCGGGACGCTTGCCGGAACAGTCGCCAGACGTGGCCTGCTTGAAGTGCGCGTACAGAAACAGCATGTCGTCGTTCGACGGCCGGGAACTCAGCGTTTTCACATCGGCCTGTGCCTGTTCAAACTGTGCTGCCAGATCGGACATGGATCCCCTCCTCCATAATTGAAGACGGGCGCCTGTGCGCCCGCCCGGTTCGATGCCAGGAATGCTAAGGATAGACCGGGTTTGGGGTTCTAACCCGCTTCGTCGCCATCGAACATCTGCTTGAGCTGCGAGCTCTCGTCACGGTAGCTGTAGACCGGGTTGCCGGCCAGGATGCCCGAGACGCCCTGGAAGGCCTCCTTGATCTGCATGCCGTCCTCCGTGACCATGTACTCGCGGATGTACTTGTCGTGCCAGGAACCACGCATCTTCAGCACGGTGATGCCGCGGTGCATCTCGCCGTGCAGTTCCACGTAGCGCAGCAGGACGATGGAATCGGTGATCGTGGAGATGTGCGTCTCGGTGACCGATTCGCCCCCCATCAGCATGGCGGTGGTGTTCGTGAACATGCCCGCCATCTCCTGCATCTTGACGAAGCTGGTGATGCCGATCACGAACTCGCGGAACGACTTCAGGGTCGACACCCGCTCCAGCGCCGAGAGGCTGTCGACCGCCATGCGGGTGGGCTTGAAGGTGTCGATCTCGCGCTTGATCTGGATCAGGTGATCCTCCAGCCCCTTCGATTCCGGGTAGCTGCAGACCAGCCGCAGTGATCCATTCTGCTCGGCTTCCTCGAAATCGACGCCCCAGGAACGCGCGTTGCGGATCAGCTGGTCGCGGCTTTCCTCGAAGGCGAACAGCAGGCAGCGCTCGCCCTTCTCGAAGGCGGCTTTCATGAACTCGGTCACCATCAGCGTCTTGCCGGTGCCGGTGGCGCCGCTGACCAGCACGATGGAGTCGCGGAACATGCCGCCGCCGCACATGACATCGAGCTCGCGCACGCCGGAGGAGATGCGCGTCTCGGACGAGCGCTGCGCCAGTTCCATCGCCGACAGGGGGATGATGGTGATGCCTTCCTTCTCGTCGATGGTGAACGGGAACTCGCCCTTGTGGTGGGCGGTGCCGCGGAACTTCAGCACTTCCACGGTGCGGCGGCGCTTCTCGGACTCGAGCCGGTTGCGCAGCAGCAGCACGTTGTCGGTGACGAACTCCTCGACACCGAACCGGGCGATCTGGCCGTCCTCGGCCTCGCGTTCCATGGTGATGATGGTGGTCACGCCCAGCTCGCGCAGCCCGTTCACCACCCGCTGCAGTTCCTGGCGCACGATCTGGTGGTCGGAGAACTGCGGAAACAATGCCGAGATGGCGTCGATCGCGACGCGCGTGGCGCCGTTCTTGCTGGCCACGTACTCGATGCGCGCCATCAGCGCGGCAAGGTCGTAGCGGCCGGCCTCGACGATCACCTCGCCGGCAACCGGCGTGGCATCGATGATGGCGATATCGCCCGTATCCACGCTCTGCTGGAAACTCCAGCCAAACGCGGTGACGTTGCGGATCATGTCCTGCGGCCGTTCCTCGAACGACACCAGCACGCCCTTCTCGCCCCACTGTTCGAGCCCCGCTTTCAGGAACTGGGCCGCCAGCACGGTCTTGCCGCTGCCGGCCGTCCCTGACACCAGCGTGGACCGGCCCTTGGGCAGGCCGCCCTGGCAGATCTGGTCCAGGCCCTCGATGCCGGAAGGCAGCTTCTCGAGTTCCAGCGGATTCTTGTCTGATCCTTTCATCATCGTCTCCAGGAAAAATCGTGATACTGCTTAGACAAATGTTATTCGTCGGCGCCGTCGGGTTCCGCGGCGCGCAACCCCATAGCGCTGATGACCCGCCGGCGGTCACTCAGGTCGCCGACGATGCGGCACACCGGCAACGGGGCGTACTTGATGACAGTGGGCGTGGCGATGACCCGGTCCTCCACCGCCCGCTCGGGGCTCTCGAGCACGTCGATCACTTCCACGTCGAACGTGTATTCGGGAAACATCTTTTCCAGCGCGCCGAGGTTGTCGCGGGCCTCCTGGCCGAAAGCGCCCTGCCCGACCAGGAAAAGTTTCAGTCCGATCCGCTTCATTGTTCCGATCCCGTTTCCAGGTTTCTCCAGATTATTCACAATGTTCCCGCGATCGCCGGCATCAACGCCGGCGTGTTCCCACGCGGTAGTAGTTCACCAGCATGCCCATCATCTCGAGCGCCATGAGCCGGCTCTCCGAAGTCATGGTGCGCGACAGTTCGCCATCGGCGCGGCGCAACGCCTCGTCGACAACCCTGACGTGGATGTCCATGAGGTCACGCGGTCCTCCGCCCTGGTCACCGAGCCGCGTGATCAGTTGCTCCATCTCGCGGGCCGGTTTGTCCTTGAGGATCGCGAGATAACGCATGTAGGCCTTGGTAATATCGCGGTAAGCCTCGATGGCCTGTTCGAAGAGCTGCGGCATGCGCTCGGAGAGCGGACCACCGCCGGTCATGCGGCCAGCCTGGGGGGTGGTGCTTCCCGCAGATGTCAGCGACCGGTACTGCTCCAGGCTTTGCGTGAGCTCCTGCAGCTGCCGGTCGCGGATGCGGTAGAGGGCGTAACCGACGACCCGCGCCAGGAGTATCTCGGTCAGGTCGCGCTTGTCGATGAAATCCTGCGCACCGGCTTCGAAACAGGACTCCGCGATCTCCTCGCCGCAGGAACCGCTGATCACGATGATCGCCGCGTCACGCTTCCGTTCGCGCATCCGCCGCACACTCTCGGCGCCATTGGAATCGGGCAGGTCCAGGTCGATGAGCACCACGTCGAAATGCTGGTCCTCGAGCAGGGCGAACGCCTCGCCGAGGCAGGTCGCCGGCACCACGTGATGGGGCAGGCGCATGCCGGATGCGATGCAGTGCTGGATGTTGTCGCGATCGTCCGGATCATCCTCGACGATCAGGATGGCGAGCGGCAGCTTGGGCTGCACCGCTTCGGTTGAAGCGGGCGCGGCCACTGCTGGTATCTCTTCGATCATCTGCCTGTTCCGGCTCGCGTGAGCGACTAATCAGCAACAAGAATGACACAGGACGCTCATTTCGGTGAGCATGAGATTTCAAAAAATGGATTTTGATGCCTGAACATGAACAATGAAGCCCGTTTTCATCGTTGAAAACTGGCCCGAAAATCGCGCGAGGTGATAAAGGTCAGGGGTGGTGGGAGGAGGAATCCAGGTGACCGTCGCGGTAGAAATTCACCAGCATGCCGAGCAGCTCGAGAACCAGCAGCCGGCCCATGCTGCCGAAGCGCTCCTGTCCGCCGAGCGTGCCGACCTCGTGTTCGGCCATCTGCATGTGCAGGTCCATCAGGTCGCGCGGACCGGCATTGTGCAGGCCGAGCTGCTCCACGATGTGCTGCATTTCCTTCAGCGGCTTCTTGTTGCGCAATGCCTGGTAACGCGAGTAGGCCTTGAACATGTTGCGGTATTCCAGCGCCAGGTTCTGGTAGACGATGGGCAGGCGGTACTTCATGCCACCGACGCCAGCCAGTTGCGAGGCAAGCTGCGTGCCGGCCGCCGCGCTGGTGAGCCGCTGCAACTGTTCGAAACTTCGGCCCAGTTCATCCAGTTGCAGGTCCCGCACCTGGAACAGCGCGTTCCCCACGGCGCGGGACAGCAGCATCGGCGACAGTTCCCCCTTTTCCAGGAAGTCCTGCGCACCCGCCTCCTGGCATTGCTGCGCGATGGACGGGTCATCGTAGTGACCCGACAGGGCGACCAGGGCGATGTCGGGACGCAGCTGGCGGATGTCCCGTACCGACCGGGTGTCACCGGCATCGGGCAACTGCAGGTCGATCAGCGCGACATCGAAGAAGCCGGCCTGCAGTTGCTGCATGCCCTCGCCGAGGCAGGTGGCGCTGGTCAGGTGAAAGGGCTCGCGCATGCCGGCGCGCAGGCAGTCGCTGATCAGTTCACGATCGTCCGGGTCGTCGTCCACCAACAGGATGCGCAGGCCGGAGTCACCTGCGGGGGAAGATTGGGGCGGGTCGCTTGCGCGCACGGGGCCTTCCTCGGACTATGGCCAATGCACGGAACATCGGAGGCTCCGGATTCCATTCCATGCGCTGGCGCGCACAGCCATCCCGGTCACTATAGCATCGCCGGATATTCAACTTCCCGGGAGCGCGCACTGCCTGCCGGGCGCGCCGCGCGCATGTGCTGGATCGTCCCGGCGAGCGCCGGGCACCGTGCCTGCGGGGACACCCTATACTGTGCGGGGGCGGCCCAACTTGCAGAATTCTCGCCCGACTTCGACGGGGCACACCAGAACAGGCATTACGAAACATGCACATTCTGCCTTCCGCTCTGGATAAGCATGCAGCATCAATCATTCTTTTTATTTTGGTTGCCGCGCTTTGCGCTGAAATATCAGTTTTGTCAGCAGCGCGGAATCGAGGGAAAACAACTGACCGGCACATGCCGGGCCGGGGCTGACCCGCCACCGTGAACAAGATCTCGCTGCAGTTATACGTCATCGGTCCCAGCGTTTTCAGCCGAATCGCCATCGAGCATGTGCAGGAAATGATCCGCCAGCACCCGGAACACCAGTTTCAACTGGACATCATCGATGTCCTGGAGCATCCTGAATCTGCTGAGCTCAATAAAATCATCGCAACGCCAACGCTGATCCGTACCGACCGGGCTCCCAACTGCCGGGTGGTCGGAGACATGAGCAACCGGCAGCGGCTGCGGGAATTGCTTGGGCTGAACCACGTACAAAGGCCCCCGGAAAAAAACCAACCCGGGTGACCAGGCTGAGACGGGCATTGAGTAGTAACAGTCGCCCCGGCGAGTTGGACATTCTGTTGATCGAGGACGATCCGGACGACCGGGATCTTCTCGTGAGCCGGATGCAGGCATCCCAGCCGAACTGGCACCTGACGACGGTCACCACGCTGGGAGAGGCGCTCCAGTCACTGGAGCGCCTGCCACTTCCCGACCTCATCCTGACGGACCTCAATCTCCCTGACTCCGAGGGCACCGAAACCATGCGCCGGCTGCGCGCCCACGACCCGGATATCCCGGTCGTGGTGCTGTCGGGCATGCGCGATGCGGAGATTCGCGCCATCTGCAGGCAGGAGAACGCCCTCGACTTCATCTCCAAGCAGGCCGTGCTCGCCAGCGACCGCGGCGTGGAACTGGAAACCCGCATTATCACCGCCATGGAGCGGGCCAACGCCTACCAGATGCTGAAACAGGTCCTGGACTGCAGCCCCACCGGCATGGTGGTCACCAACCAGGAGGGCTACATTCTCTATTTCAATGCCAGCGCCGCGGAGATGTTCGCCGACTCGCCGGGTCTGCGCCTGAACTACCCGTTTGGCGTCCCGCTCGCTGCGAGCAACCGACCGACCCGCATCCAGACTGCCGACACCCGCATCATCGAGATGCGCGCGATGGAAATGGTCTGGAACCAGGAGGACTGCCATCTGGCGGTGCTGCAGGACATCACCTCGCACGTCTACCGCGAGCTGGACCTGCGCGAACGCAGCAAGGAGCTGCAGGCGATCATCGACGAGCAGACCGAGCACCTGACGCTGGCGCGCGACGCCGCCGAGGCCGGCAGCCGGGCCAAGTCGGAGTTCCTGTCCAAGGTCAGCCACGAGTTGCGCACGCCGATGCACACGATCCTCGGCATCGCCGAACTGCTCGAGGACAAGCTCACGGAAGACGAGGACCGCGAAGCGCTCGCGAGCCTGCTGGGCGCGAGCGACACCATGATCGGGCTGATCGATAACCTGCTGGATGTCGCACAGACCGAAACGGGCGACTTCAAACTGCAGTCGAGTACATTCGCACCGGAGGCATTGCTGCGGGAACTGGTCGGACAGATGCGTCCGCGCGCCGAGCGCGCCGGCCTGTCCATGGAACTGGCCCTGCCCGCCGAACTGCCGTCCCGGGTGAAGGGCGATCCCCAGCGGCTGCGCCAGATCCTGAGCAACCTGATACAGAATGCGCTCAACCATACGGTGGCCGGCGGGGTGTACGTCTCGCTGAAATACCGGGCGGCGGGGCCGGACCGGCTGTCACTGCTCTTCAGCGTGCGGGATACCGGCAGCGGCATCGCGCGCGAGGAACTGCCGAGGATCTTCGAAGCGTTTCACCAGGTCGACAACACGAATACCCGGCGCCATGGCGGCGCGGGACTGGGACTGTCGATCAGCAAGCGGCTGGCGGAACAGATGGGCGGTCATATCGGTGTGGAATCCACGCCCGGCAAGGGCTCCAGGTTCTGGCTGCAGGTCGAACTGCCGGTGCTGGACGATACAGACGATGCGGACGAGGCTGGCTTCCAGCCCATGCACAACGATCTCTTCCAGGCGCCGGAGGGGACACTGGTGCTGCTGGTCGAGGACGACCCGGGCAACCAGGATATCTGCCGGCGGATGCTGCAGCGCCTGAACTGCAACGTGGTCGTGGCCGGTGACGGCCGGCGCGGGCTGGAACTCTGGCAGGAAGCCGAGTTCGACCTGGTGCTGATGGACTTCAACCTGCCGCAGATGACCGGCCTGGAGGCGACGCGCGAGATCCGCCAGCGCGAGGCAGCGCGGGGCCTGCGCACCCGCGTGGTGGGCCTGACCGCGGACGTGGCGGAAACCACCTTCCTGGCGACCGAGGATTCCGGCATGGACCACATGCTGACGAAGCCGCTGGGGCTGCGCGACCTCGCCGCGATCCTGCAGGATTTCTTCTCCCCCACGCCAGCCTGAACGTGGCCCCGACGGGCGTGCCGCGCCCGTGCCGGCGCGCCGACCGCCAACTGTTTTTCCGCGTCGCGAAGGCGTTATGATGTGCGCCTGTCCGCGCACTCGGGAGGTGCACCATGGCGATCGCGAAAGCCCCGCTGGATCTTGTTTTGCAACAGGGCCCGATGCTGCAATCGATCGGCCGCATCGGCCTGCAGACCGCGCTGCCGTTCCGGCGGCCGAAGACCAACCCGGACAGCTACCGCGCAGTGGACCGCACCTTCAACGCGCCCAGCGCCAAGCTGATCGAGCATTTCCTGCAGTGGTCCGGCGCCGACGACACACACCCGGATCACATCCCGCCGCACCTGTTCCCGCAGTGGGCGCTGGCGGTCACCTCGTCGCTGGCAGAGCAGACCCGCTACCCGATGTCCGGCGGCCTGAACCAGGGCTGCGACCTGACCATCAACGGGAAGCTGCCGTTGAACGGGAAGCTGAGGGTGCACGGCGAGATGGTGTCGGTGGAGGAGGTGAAGGGCAAGGCGCGCATCCAGACCCGCGTCAGCACCGGCACGGCGACACAGTCCGACATCCTCGTGGCCGACCTCATCATCGTGGTGCCGCTGCCCGGCAGGAAGAACAAGAAAGGCAGCGAAGAGAAGAAGCCTGAGCCCAGCTTCGAACGCGTCGGCAGCTGGCGCTGCAGCGCCAGCGACGGACTGGACTTCGCCATCCTCACCGGCGACTTCAACCCCATCCACTGGCTCACACCGGTGGCAAAGCTGTCGCCGTTCAGGGGCAAGGTGCTGCACGGTTTCGGCAGCTTTGTGCGCAGTTTCGAGGTGCTCTCGCGCGAGGCGGAGATC
>JBFKKR010000062.1:0-18466 GCA_041682035.1 Pseudomonadales bacterium
ACCCAGTGACTTGGAACCGGTCAGGTCATCGGATGAGGCGATGTCTGCGCCAGTGAGGTTGCCCAGTGCGGAGACGAAAGCCTTGCCGTCTTCCGTAGAGGCCAGGTCGCAACCGTAGATCAAAATGTCGGCGGTATCGGTCAGGGATCCTGCCCACGCGCTGAACAGTTCAGGGCGCTCCGCGAGGGCCGCGCTGTCGAGGGTGTCCGTGCCCAGCTGCACCTGGCCGGCATCACCGTGGGAGATGATGTGAATGGCGCCGACGTTGCCGAAGCCCGCCAGCGTTTCGCTGATGATGGAGAGACCACTCTCCCCGGCGCCGATTTCCACCACCTGGAACTGCCGCGCGCCGTCGGCCACCAGTCCGTCGAGCAGGGTCTGGTAATCGGGCGTGGACGTGTCGACAAAGACCAGCTCCGGCACCGGCCCGGCCGCGGTATCCAGCAGCGCGTGATCTTCCTCGTCGAACAATGCACCGGCGAGGTCTGCCGTGCTGTCTCCGGCGGTGGATTCCGTTGCGCCGGTGTCGGCCTGCTGCAGTTTCTGCGCGGCGTCCTCCAGCTGCTTGCTGACGGCGTCGGCCTCGCTGTCGACATCCATCGCGCCGCCGGCCAGGTCGGCCGAGTAGAGCAAGCGGGGTTCAAGGGCCTCGACGACCGGCCTGGCGGCCTTGCCGCGCTGGCGCTGTTTCGGGTCGGACTTGGCGCCGGAACGGCTTTTCAACTGCTTCATGGTCAACGGCTCACTGGTTCAGGCATGCGCCCCACGGAGTCCTTTCCATGTCTTCACAGGTGCGCCCGGGGGCTACATTGGCGCACGGCGCGGTTCAATATTCCGCGCAATAAAATCCCGAGCGGCGTCGATTCGCCGCGACCGGACCTTCAATGTATCAAAACCGGGGCAAATTCCGACTGTTGTTCGATCGGATTCCGTTGATTTCCGACGGATGGCAGGATCCGGCGGCGCACCCGGGTGGATTGCCCCGGACACCCGGCAAACGTGTGCGATGGGTCATTTTTCAGCAGACAGCACCCGGTACCCGGTCTCGTTCCACTCGACCCCGGGCTGCCCGGCGGACAGGCGCTCCGGGTGGTCAGACAGCGCGCGGGTCATGGCCGGGACCAGCGACAGGCAACAGGGCGTCTCGCGGCGCGGCCGGGCCGGAACATCCGGAGGCGCCGCCCCGCCAGCCTGCGCGGTGGCCACGACCCCGTCGAAGCGTGGCAGCACCGAGCCAACCCCGTCGACAGCGCCGCCCACGAGATCGCCAACCGCGATCCAGACCGTCTCCAGGAAAGAAGGCGCATCCGCCTCGGCGACCGGCGAAGACACCGGCGCAGCGGGCGCCGGCATCGCATCGTCCGCGTCGGCACGGGACCGGGATCCGGCCCCATCCGGGTCCGGTGCGGGAGCGCCGCCGGCATGCTTCTCCGGCATCAGCGCGCCGCCGGTCCGCAGCGCAATGAAGCGCTCCGTCGGTGATCCGGACTGTGTGGCCGTGTTTTCGCCGGAAGGCGCGGTGTCAGGCCCCGGGCTGGTGGTTTCCGCCGTCCCGGCGCCCGCGGCCGGGTCCGGGAATGACTGCAGGGTGGTGGTCTGTTCCAGGGACAGGAAGGACACCTGGCAACGCAGGCCGGCGGGAATGGACTGCGTGGGGTTGGCCAGTTCCAGTTGGACCCCGTAGGTGCCACTGGCCGCGTCGGCGACGAGGTCCACGCGTTTCACCTCGGCGATGTGGGGTTCCGCGTCGGGGATGGCCGCGACCACCTCGGCCTTCATGAAGGGCTGGATGCGGCCAAGGTATTCAACGGGCAGGATGACCTCCACGTGCAGCGGATGCAGCTTCGCGATCTTCAGGATGGGCTCGTCCTCGACGAATTCCCCGGCGGTCTTGAAGCGCTCCATGATGACGCCATCAACCGGGCTGCGGATGATGCGCCGTTCCATGATGGCGCGGGCCCGGCGCAATTCCTCGCGGGCGATGCGCAGGTTTTCCTCCTCGTCCTGCACCTGCAGCGTGGCGATCTCCGCCTCGACCTCGATCTCGTCCATTTCCTGCTGGGAGACGGCGGAGCGGTTGACCAGCGGCGCGTGACGGATACGGGTTCGCTCCGAAAGCTCGGCAGCGCGCTTGCGCAGCGAGACCGGCACCTCGTGCTTCGCGCGCAGGCGGGCGACCTGCAGGGCGGCCTCCTCGACCTTCGACTCGAGGCGTGCCACCTCCTCACCGGCCCGGACCCGGTCCGCCCGGTACACGTGCACGGACTCCAGCACGCCGGTCGAGGCACTGCCCAGCTCGATGATCTCGCTGGGTTCGATCACGCAGTCGAACGTCGGCATCTCGCTTCCCGCTTCGGCATACGCCAGCCCCGGCCCGCAAACGGACCATGCCATCAGCAGACCCATGGCCCACGGCGGGAAATCAACCGGGAATCTCACGAACAACACCTTCGCCACGCACCTGCGCAAACTACAAAATAACAGGTTCAGAAAATTATTATCGTTATCCGGCGCGCCCCGCTCAAGCAGTCGCGACGGACGTCCCCCTGAACTCTTTCTCCTAGAAGGATAGACGCCGCAGCAGCAACTGGCGGAAACGCCGGTACCACTGCAGCAGGATGGGCTCCGAACCATGGTCGAAACGGACCCAGGCCCGCTCGCCGACCCCGGCCACGCGGATGCCGTCCGGCAGGCTGAGATCCAGCTGGAAGACCTCCTCGGCCGTGGTGCGCCCGGCCGGGTCGTCACCCCGCACCCGGATGGTGCCCCCACCCTGGGCGCCCAGCGCCGCGCTCGGCAGTTCACTGATCGCGGCTGGCGTCTCCCGCACCACGCTGGCTTCGATTTCACGGACCGGGTTCTCGGCCAGGCGCACGGAGACGGCCGTGACACCCTGCCGTACCAGGCCGATGTCGGTGTTTTCCAGGATCGTACGGACGATCAGGTGCTCCGGGCTGACGATGTAGCCGATCAGTTCACCCTGCCTGCGGTAGCCGCCCTGCAGTGTGTGCGGGTCCGGCACGGTGAAGGTGCCGGCGGCCTGGCTGCGCACCAGCAGCTCGCCCTGCTGTTCGCGCAGTCGCGCCAGTTCGGCGCGTACCACGGCCATTTCCTCGCCCACGATGTCCGACTTGACCCGGTAGGCCAGGAAGTCGCTCGCGCGTTGCACTTCCAGCGCCCGCAACCGCGCCTCCTGCACCGCGATGCCGGTTTCCACCAGGGGATTGGCGAGCCGGACGAGCGGTGTGCCTGCTGCCACCCGGGAGCCCGAGGGCACGAGGACCTCCTCCACGAACCCGCTGGCGCCCGCGTACACCTGCGCCTGGTCCGGCACCCAGACCACGCCCTCGGTGCGGGTCACCAGGGAGACCGGCACGAACAGCAGGACCGCCAGCACCACGGCCAGCGAGGCCAGTGTCACGGTCATGGCGTGCCGGCGGCGTCCGGCCAGGGCCGGGTTGCGGAACAGGAACAGCAGCCCGCGCCCGAGCGGCAGCAGGACCTGCATCACCACCGCCCAGAAACCCAGCAGCACGCCGACGAAGAAATACTCCTCGGCCAGGAACAGCACGATGGTGACCATGATGAACAGCCGGTACAGCAGCGCCAGCAACCCATAGGCCAGGAACCAGCCCCGCTCCCCCTCGTCGGTGACCGGCGATGCGGCGGCCTGCAGGCCGAACAGGTAACGCTGGATCAGGTACAGGTAATAGCGCCCTGCGCGGGTGGCGAGGTTGGGGATCTCCACCCAGTCCTGCAGCACGTAGTAGCCGTCGAAGCGCAGCAGCGGATTGCCGTTGAAGAGCAGCGTGGACACGCTGGCGATCAGCAGCGCGTTGAACGCGCTGTCACGGACGAGTCCGGGCTCGACGGCCAGCCAGATGAACAGTGCGATGGCGGCGATGAACAGCTCGGTCAGGATGCCGACCGCCCCCACCATCATGCGCTTGCGCTTCTCGCGGAAACTCCAGGTCGCCGAGGCATCGACGTAGGGCACCGGCACCATGACCAGCAGTGTCAGTCCCATCTCGTGCACCGCCCCGCCCCAGATCTTGACCGACACGGCGTGGGCGAACTCGTGCACGAGCTTGATCAGCACGTACAGGATGAGCATGTGGAGCAGGTTGGCCGGCGCGAGGATATCACCACCGGCGGCGTCGGCGAGCGCGCCGAAATTCAGGATTCCGAGCAGCACCCCCAGCGCGACGACGACGCCCCACGCGATCATGCCGCCGGTGCTGAACAGGGGCCGCACCCAGGGCACCAGGCGGTTGAGCAGCCGGTCGGGGTCCACCAGCGGCACGCGCACCGCGAGCGGGTTCATCATGGCGCGCGAACGGGCGCTGCGCCGCTCGTCCTGGAAGCGGTCGAAAAACTCCTTGGCGCTGGCCGGCTCGCCGCCGCGCAGGAGGTTCAGGGTGAACAGCTGCACGAGGATGAGCATGATCTCGTCCCGCGACAGCGCGACATCCTCGCCGGCCAGTTCCAGCCACTGGTGGACCTGCTCGACGGTGCGCTGCCCGTCCAGCCGGCCGATGAAGCGATAGGCCTGCTCGTTGAAACGCAGGTTGCGGCCGTTGCTCTCGTCCAGCAGCACGTACCAGCGCTGGCCGCGATAGGTCTGCGGGTAGGTACGCACGTGCTGGCGCAACTGCGGACGCAGTTTCGCCACGGTGACCCAGTTGGGATCGCGCGCCGGGTCCATGCCGCCGGTTCCTACCAGCCCATCGACCAGAACCAGACGCGCAGGCGGTCGAACAGCGTGTGCGTCCAGATCCAGAGCAGGCTGCGGCTGCCGATCTCGACCTTGGCGATGCCCTGCATGCCGGGCCGCAGTTCCGGCGCGGTGCCGACGAGATCGGCCTCGACGCGGAAGAAGTTGCGCCCCTCCTCCGCCACCGCGACCGGGATGACCTGCCGGACCTTCAATGCGTACACCGAGCGGGGCAGTGCAGAGATCAGCAGCCGTCCCGGCCGGCCCGCATCGAGCCCGGCGATGTCGTATTCGTCGACCTCCAGCACCACCCGGAAGCGATCCAGCGAGGCGATCTCGAACAGGACCTGGCCGGTCTGCACGGGCGAGCCGAGCAGCTGGCTGAGATCGCCCTGCACCACCGCGCCGTCGAAGGGCGCGCGCAGTTCCAGCCGCGACAGCTTCTCGCGCACCAGCGCCAGTTCGGCCTCCGCCTGCTGCAGGCGCGCCTGCAGCACGCTCAGCTGCGTGCGGTCACGGCGCGCCAGCGCGTCGTGATATTCCTTGCGCAGCTTGTTGCGCTCGCTTTCCCACTTCTGTTGCTCCAGCTGCGCGTCGCGGTTGTCGAGCGCGGCGACCAGTTGTCCCTTGCTGACCAGGTCGCCGGCCCGTACCGGCGCGCGTTGCATGTAGCCATCCTGCGGCGCGACCAGTACCTGCCGCGTGCCGCCCTCGATGCTGGCGGTCGCGGTGACCTCGTGGGTACCGGGAATCACGGCCAGCAACAGGATCGCGACCAGCACGCCGGCCAGCGCGACCTTGGCGCCCAGCGCCTGCGTGCCGAAGAGACCGGCGAGCTTCCGGCGCACCGTCTCGCGGCCCTGGTGCAGGAGGGAACGTTCCTCGCGCTGCTTCAGTTCCAGCGCCGGGCCGATGATGCGCCCCAGCGACTCCAGCCAGCCGACAGTCTTGCGGTCGAACGGCTGGCTGGCGGCCCGCTCGATGGTGATGGCGCCGAACAGGCCCGACTGCCCTGTCAGCGGTACCGTGCAGATCACGGCATGACCCTGCCCCTTGGCAAGATCCTCGTGCGACCGGATCACCTGGTTGCCGTCCGCGTTCTTGTCCAGCGGCAGGACGAGGGTCGCGCCCTGGTCGATCGCCTCCTCCATGGCCGCCTCGATCTGGCGTACCAGCTGGGTGCGCGCATCGAAACTGGAGACGTGCGACAGCGCCTGCAGGCGCGTCACCAGCCCCTTGCGGAAGCCGATGCTGACGCGCTCGGCCTCCAGCCGCTCGGCGAGCCGGTTGACCACCTCGATCGCCGCGGCGTGCGCAGCGTTGTGGCAGACGATGGCCGTGGTGAGCGACAGCGTGTACGAGCCGGTGCTGCGGCGCTCGGCGATCTGCTGGTGCAGCAGGGTTTCGACCCACATCCCGCCCCACTGCAGCAACTGCTGCACGGCGTGCAACTGGGGACCGGACCGGGTGGCCATCATCACCGTGATGACGCCGACGACGCTGCCGTCATAGACGAGCGGGGAGGCGACGATGTCGCAGGTGCGGCGGTTCTCCGGGCCGTAGCGCTGCTGCTGCACGATGACACCCTTGCCACCCTGCTGCGCCTGGCGCGCGGCCTGCACGAGTTGCGGCTGTCCTTCACCGGACCCCGGCCACATCGCGACCGGCACCTCGACCAGGCCCTCCGGACCACAGGGCAGCACCGCCCCGCGGATCACCCCGGTGACCATGCGGCACTGCCAGGCCAGCCAGGCCTGCCCCAGCGCCGGGTTGATGGTCGGCAGGTCCGCCGCTTCGGCCTCGCGGGCCTTGTTCAACTGCGCATCGGCGGGCAAGGGTTGCATGGCGGTCACGACCCTCCCTGCCCCGGCGAAAACATCAACAAATTCCGCACTTTATCCACATGCCGTCCGCCCAACATACGGGTTTCGCGCATCACCGGTCAAACCCGCCAACACGGGTCAGACATCCCGTGCCAGGCGAAAACCCATGGACACGTTCCGGCCTGTCGCCCGGAACCAGTTCCGCGCCGCGGAACGGGTCCGGTTCGCGAAGGCGTACCAGGATCCGCCGCGCAGCACACGCAATTGCGGATCACCCGTGGTCACCCACGGACTTCCGTCCGTCGGGGCGCCCTCGTAATTGTCGTGCCAGACGTCCTCGACCCATTCCCACACGTTGCCGTGCATGTCGTGCAGTCCGAACCCGTTGGGTGGATAGAGTCCGACCGGCGTGGTCCTGGAAGGTGCCCCCTCGCCGAGGAAGTTGGCGCAACTCTTTTCCATGGTGTCGCCCCAGGGATAGGCGGTCTCGGTGCCGGCCCGCGCCGCGTACTCCCACTCGGCCTCGCTGGGCAGCCGGTAGGACTCCCCGGTCTCACCGCTGAGCCATTCGACGTAGTCGCGCGCGCACTCCCAGCTGACGATGATCACCGGGCGCGGACCCCGGCCCCAGCCGCCGTCCTCCGGCGGGATGCGGCCGGTCCGCTCGCAGAAGAAATCGTACTCGGCGAACGTGACCGGGTAGCGGCCGAGCGCGAAAGGCTGGCGGATGGAGACTTCCCGGACCGGCATCTCGTCCGGCATGCCGAAACCGTCGATGTCCCCCATGCGGAAGTCCCCGGCCGGAATCTCGATCATTTCCGGGCCGGCGCCGCCATCGGGCAGCGCGTCGGAGAAGCGCCGGCCCGGCGCCACCCGGCGGGCCGGCCGCGGGGTGATGGCCGTGGCGGCCGGGAACTGGTCCACGTCCAGCGGCTCCGGGTCGCTGGACTCGATGACGTGGGTGAGCGCCACGTCCTCCCGGGAACGGGCGAAAGCCGCCTCGGCGCGCTGCCGCGCGACCGCGCCGGTCAGGGCCTGGGCCCGGGCGGCGTGTCCCTTCGCGGTCGCGCCGCATTCCGGGCAGGCCACCCATCCGGGCTGCAGGCTCGCCCCGCAGCCGGTGCATTCACGGCGCAGTACACAGGAACAGGCATGGCACTGCTGCTGCGTGGGCTCGGCCGCGGCGCCGCATTCCGGGCAGGCCACCAGCAGCACCTCGCCACACACCGGGCAGGCTCTCCAGTGCGGCTTGACCGGTTCGCTACATTTCCTGCATTGCATCCCGCTGACCCGAACGGCGCCCCGGCGGAGGCGCAACTTCATATATCAGCGGTAAGTATGAACCCGATCAGGAAAAACCACGAATCGCGCAATGCCTCAGGCGGCCATGCGGCGCAGCAAAGTGCGCTGCGAGGCGGCGATGAATCCGGCGATCTGGCGGCGCTCGAAGGCGCCCAGCGCCGCGAAGCTGCCGCCCACGATGGTCTCGCCCTGGCGCCCCTCCGCGACGCTGCGGACGACCAGCCGGCAGCGCACGCGGCCGACATCGCCGAGATCCAGCTGGCAGTCCTGCAACACCGAGCGGCCGGCCTGCAGGTCATCCAGTTCCCGCGGAATGGAAAGCCGGATGCCTTCCTGGGACAGGTCCAGCGGCGTGGCCGGGCACGCCGCCTCGCCGTCCAGCCGCAGCGAGAACCGCACGTCCTGGCGTCCATCCACCGGCATGCGCCAGCACTCGCGGCGCTGGTTGCGTTCGCAGGTGACCGGCAGGTGCAGGAAATAGCTCGGTACGCCACCATCGCGCGCCACGCGGAGGACCTTGGTGGCCAGCCGGACCGATTCGTCGCGGTCGCGGCAACTCAGCACCACGTGCTCACCGGCCTGCAGTTCGCTGCCCTCACCCACCGGGAACAGTTCGTCCATGTGGATCAGGCGGGAATTTGTCAGCACGCCCAGCAGCATGCTGCGCCACTGCTGGTCGCGGCCGGGGATGCGCACGTCCACGAATACGTGTTGGTCGCACATGTGCTGGAGCACGCGCGCGGTTTCGCGCAGGCTGGCCAGCTCACTGTCGTTCAGCGTGCGGCGGCGTTTCAGAAGTGCTGCGAACATCGTGGTTCCTCCGTGTACCGATGCCTACTGTTTCGGCGCACGCGGGGAAAACTTGAAAGGAACGGCGGTGGTTCTAACGGGCGGGAACGGGCAGCATCCCGAAGGCGGGACCGCGCAGGCTGCCGAGGTAGAGCGTGCCGTTCACCTCCTCGACGCTGGTGATGGTCGAGAGCGGACGGCCCTGCGGCTGCTGCAGGTTGTGCAGCACCTGGCCCCGGTCGTTGACGCCGATGGTCATCGCGAACGGCACCGGTTTGGGGTGGAATGCGGCGGGCAGCCGCGCCACCACGCTGCGGATGCGCGGCATCTGCGCGAGGTTCTCCAGCAACGCGTTGCGGGGCGACGGGATGGCGATCCAGTAGGTACCGCGGCCGTTCGAGGACACCCCGTCGGGGTAGCCGGGCAGGCGGTCCACGAGCACCTCCGTGGCGCCCTTCGCGGGACCGGTCAGCCAGTGCTTCAGGACCCGGTGGCGGGTGGTCTCGACCACCAGTACAAAGGAGGCGTCCGGCGCCACCGCGACGCCGTTGGCGAAGAACAGTCCGTCCACCAGCGTCTCGATGCGCCCGTTGGCGGGGTCGTAGCGGAGCAGGCGGCCGTTGCCGGCGCTCTCCAGCATGTCCAGCTTGTAATCGGTGATCCCGAAGCGGTCTGACGCGTCGGTGAAATAGATGAGACCGTCGGGGCCGACATCGACATCGTCGGTGAACAGGAACGGCCGGTTGTCCGCGCCGGTCGCCAGCACCTCCAGGTTGCCGGTGACGATGTTCAGGCTCAGCAGCCCCTTGACCGCGTCGGCGATGATGAGACGGCCACGCGATTCCCAGTCCAGCCCGAGCGGGCGGCCGCCGGTGTTGGCGACGACCTGGTGGGCCCCGGTCTGCGGATCGACGCGCACGATCTCGCCACCGACCATGCCGACATAGACCGCGCCGTCCAGCCCGACCGCCACGTCCTCCGGGCCCTCGACGCCGTTCATGGTGACCGCCTTCACGGCGGCCAGGCGCTCGTTGGGCGGCAGGTCGGCGCGCACCCGGTCCGGCGCCCAGGAAACCGGTTCCACCGCGGTCGGCCAGGCGACGAGATACAGCGACAGGACCAGCAGGACGACGAGCAGGGTTCTCAGGATCATTGCGGCTGGGCGGCTCCGGGCACGGCGAGATGCCAGATGCGTAATGCTAGCTCATCGAGGTCGAGGCGCCCGCCCGGGTTGTACCAGGTGGGCGTCCAGCTGATCGCGCCCATCAGGAGGCGGCGGATGACGAAGATCTCGTCGGCCGGCAGTTCCGGGCGCATGCGGCGCAGCACGTCCATCCAGACGGCGTCGTACTCACGCCGCCAGACCAGCAGTTCCTGCTGGCTCTGCTCCGGCAGCGAGCGCCATTCGAACACCGTCACGCTGAGCGCGTCGCCATCGCCGCCATTGATCGATTCCAGTTCGGACCGGATCAGCGCCCGCAGCTGGTCGCCGGGTTGCGCGTGCTCGGCCACCGCTGCCTGCAGCCGCGCGGTGGTGATGCGGATGCACTCCTCCACCACGGCGTGCAGGATTTCCGGCTTGCTGCGGAAATGGTGAAAGATACTGCCGGACTGGATGCCGATCTTCGCGGCCAGGTCGCGCACGGTGGTGCGCTCGTAGCCCTGCTCCCGGAACAGTTCCACCGCGGCGCGCAGCAGCTTGCCGCGGGCGCTGGCCGGATCGGTGATCTCGCCACGGCCCACCATCGCCATGATCAGCGGGTCGGCCACCGGTGGCGGGCTGGGTGTCCTTCTGGCGATTCCTTTCATCGTGCAGGGAGCGTAATCCCGGCGCCGGCCATTTGCAAACCAAGCGCTTGCTTTGTCATGGGGAGGGGCCTATTCTCGGGCCACAACGCATGACAGGAACCGCACATGGCCTCAACGGGGAAAACGGTACGGATCGGCTGCGCCAGCGCCATGTGGGGCGACACCGAGGTGGCCGGCCCGCAACTGGTGCAGGGCGGCGACCTGGACTACCTGCTGTTCGAGACCCTGGCCGAGGTCACCATGTCGATCATGGCCGGCGCGCGCCTGCGCAAGCCGGACGAGGGCTACGCCACGGATTTCGTAACGCGCGACCTGCCGGCCGTCGCCGCGGAAGTCGCCCGCCAGGGTATCCGGGTCATCACCAACGCCGGCGGCGTCAACCCGGAATCCTGCGCGCAGAAGACCCGTGAACTGCTCGCGGCGCAGGGTCTCGATCTCAAGGTGGCGGTGGTGCTCGGCGACAACGTCGCCGGCCTGCGGAAGAAGCTGGCGGAACTCGATGTACGGGAGATGGACGGAGACGCCCCCCTCCCACCCACCTGCTTCACGATGAACGCCTACCTCGGCGCGTTGCCGATCGCCCGCGCGCTCGCCGCCGGGGCCGACATCGTCATCACCGGGCGCGGCGTCGACAGCGCGCTGGCGCTGGGACCGCTGATTCACGAGCACGGCTGGTCGATGGACGATTACGACCGCCTCGCACAGGGCAGCCTGGCCGGGCACATCATCGAGTGCGGCGCGCAGTGCACCGGCGGCCTGTTCACCGACTGGGAGGACGTGGCGGACTACGACAACATGGGCTTCCCCATCGTCGCCTGCGAGGCGGACGGCAGCTTCGTCGTGAGCAAGCCGCCCGGCACCGGCGGGATGGTCACGCGCGCCACCGTCTGCGAGCAGCTCGTCTACGAGATCGGCGATCCGCGGGCCTACCTGCTGCCCGATGTCGCCTGCGACTTCTCCGGCGTGCAGGTGGAGGACCTCGGCGACGACCGGGTCCGGGTCCACGGTGCGCGGGGCCGCGCGCCCTCCCCGCACTACAAGGTTTCCGCCACCTACCAGGACGGTTTCCGCATCGTCGGCAGCTGCCTCATCGCAGGCCGGGAGGCCGCCGGCAAGGCGCGCAAGGTGGGCGAGGCGATTTTCGCGCGCGTGGCGCGACTGTTCGAGCAGAAGGGCATCGCGCCGTTTCGCGAGACCAGCCTGGAACTGCTCGGCGCGGAATCGACCTACGGGCCGCATGCGCGCCGGGGCGACACCCGCGAGGTGGTCATGAAGCTCGGCGCCGTGCACGACGACAAGCAGGCGCTGGTGCTGTTCTCCCGCGAGATCGCGCACGCCGGCGTGGGCATGGCGCCCGGGCTGACCGGGCTGGTGGGCGGACGGCCGACGGTCTATCCGCGGGTGCGGCATTTCGGGTTCCTGATGCCGAAGGAACTGGTGCAGGTGACGATCGAACTCGACGGGCAGCGCATCCCGGTGGACGTCCCGGCGGGCGAGGCGCCGGCGCCCCTCGCCGCGCAGCCGGCCGGCGAAACCGCGGCCGATGGCAGCGAAACGGTGCCGCTGATCCGGCTGGCCTGGGGCCGCAGCGGGGACAAGGGCAACCACAGCAACATCGGCATCATCGCGCGCAACCCGGCCTGGCTGCCCTGGCTGCGGGCCGCGCTCACGCCGGAAGCCGTCGCGGACTGGATGGCCCACGTGCTCGACCCGGAGACCGGGAGCGTGGAACGCTACGAACTGCCGGGCATCGGCGCGCTGAATTTCCTGCTGCGCAACAGCCTCGGCGGCGGCGGCGTGGCGAGCATCCGCATCGACCCGCAGGGCAAGGCCTTCGCGCAGCAGCTGCTGGACATGCCGGTGGCGGTGCCCGCCGCGATTGCGCGGGAATTGGCGGGGTGATGGGAATCCTGCTTGTCAGGCTCAAGGCCTGACCTGCAGAGGATGGTTTTAGTGTCAGGCTGAAGCCTGGCGAGGACGAGAGGACTTCGAAATGCCCTACCAGAGCATCTTCCAACCCGACCTGTTCAAGGGCCGCAACATCGTCGTCACCGGCGGCGGCAGCGGCATCGGGCGCTGTACCGCGCACGAACTCGCCGCGCTGGGCGCGCGCGTCGTGCTGATCGGGCGCCGGCAGGAGAAACTCGACATGGTCGCCGGCGAGATCGAGGAGGACGGCGGCATCACGCCGCTGCGCTTTTCCTGCGACATCCGCCAGGAGGACGCGGTGCAGGCCACCGTGCAGTCCATCGTCGCGGAAGTGCAGCAGATCCACGGGCTGGTGAACAACGCCGGCGGCCAGTTCCCCTCGCCGATGGCCGCCATCAACCAGAAGGGTTTCGAGACCGTCGTGCGCACCAACCTCGTGGGCGGATTCCTGTTCGCGCGCGAGGTGTTCAACCAGAGCATGTCGAAGCACGGCGGCGCCATCGTCAACATCATCGCGGACATGTGGGGTGGCATGCCGGGCATGGCCCACAGCGGTGCGGCCCGCGCCGGGATGGAGAACATCACGAAGACGGCCGCGTGGGAATGGGGCCATGCCGGGGTCCGTTGCAACGCGGTCGCGCCGGGCTGGATCGCCTCCAGCGGGATGGACACGTACGAGGGCCCGTTCCGCAAGCTGATCCCCACGCTGCGGGAGGCTGTGCCGCTCAAGCGCATGGGCACCGAGGCGGAATGCAGCGCGGCGATCTGCTTCCTGCTGAGCCCGGGCGCCGCCTTCATCAACGGCGCCACGCTGCAGGTCGACGGTGGCGCACCGCTGGGCAGCGTCACCTGGCCGCTGCCGCCGGCGCGGAACAACGAACCCTTCGACGGCTTTCACCGCGCGGTGCAGCCGGAGGTGCTCAGCTGATGCCGGCGCTGGAATCACGGATCGACACCGGCAGCGCGGAGTTCGCCGCCAACCGCGAGGCGATGCTCGCGCACATCGCGGCCTTCCGGGACGCGGAGCAGAAGACCCGCGATGCCGCCGAGGAAAGCCGGGCACGCTACGAGCAGCGCGGACTGCTGCTCCCCTGGGATCGCATCGCGCAACTGCTCGACCCGGGCTCACCGTTTCTCGAGTTCTCGTCGCTGGCCGGTTTCAGGATGTACGACGACAAAAACGGCTCGGCCGCCGGGGGCGGGATGATCGCCGGCATCGGCTACGTCTCCGGCATCCGCTGCCTGGTGACCGCCAGCAACTACGCGATCAAGGGCGGCACCATCACGCCGGCGGGACTGCGCAAGACGCTGCGCCTGCAGGAGATCGCGCGCGAGAACCGGCTGCCGATCGTGTCGCTCTCGCAGAGCGGCGGCGCGAACCTGAATTACGCGGCGGAGATCTTCGTCGAGGGCGCGCGCACCTTCGCCAACCAGTCGCGCATCTCCGCGGCCGGCATTCCGCAGGTGACCGTCGTGCACGGCAACGCGACCGCCGGGGGCGCCTACCAGCCCGGCCTGTCGGATTACGTGATCCTGGTGCGCGGCGGCTGCAAGATGTTCCTGGCAGGACCGCCGCTCCTGAAGGCGGCGACCGGCGAGGTGGCGACCGACGAGGACCTCGGCGGCGGCGCCATGCACGCACAGATCGCCGGGACCGGGGAGTACCTCGCCGAAAACGATGCCGACGGCATCCGCCTGGCGCGCGAGGTGCTGGCGAACCTGCCCTGGAACGATCGCCTGCCGCCGCGCGACAGGGCCGCATGGGAGGAACCGCGGTACCCGGCCGAGGACCTGCTCGGCATCGTGCCGGCGGACACGCGCAAGCCGTACGACGTGCGCGAGGTGCTGGCGCGCATCGCCGACGGCTCGCGCTTCGCGGACTTCAAGAACGAGTACGACAGCCAGACGGTTTGCGGACACATCTCGGTGATGGGTCACAAGTGCGGCGTCATCGGCAACAACGCGCCGATCACGCCCCAGGGGGCCGCGAAAGCCGCGCAGTTCATCCAGCTCTGCGACCAGTCCGCCACGCCGCTGCTGTTCCTGCACAACACCACCGGCTTCATGGTCGGCACCGACGCCGAACAGAACGGCATCATCAAGCACGGCGCCAAGATGATCCAGGCGGTCGCCAACGCGCGCGTGCCGCGGCTGTCGCTGGTGATCGGCGGTTCCTACGGCGCCGGCAATTACGCCATGTGCGGCCGCGGACTGGACCCGCGCTTCATCTTCGCCTGGCCCAATTCCCGCGTCGCGGTGATGGGCGGCGCGCAGGCCGGCATGGTCCTGAAGATCGTCACCGAGGAGAAGCACGCCAAGATGGGCAAGGAGGCCGACCCGCAGATGCTGGAAGTCATGGCCAAAGCGACCGCCGACAAGCTGGAGAGCCAGTCCACCGCGCTGTACGGCACCGCCCGGCTCTGGGACGACGGCATCATCGACCCCCGCGATTCGCGCAACGTGCTCGGCTACCTGCTCGACATCTGCCGCGAGGCGGACCTGCGCAGCCTGCAGTCCAGTACATTCGGGGTGGCCCGGCTGTGATGGCCCAATCCAATGTCAGGTTGAAACCTGACCTACAGGGCATTTCGCCAGTCAGGTTGAAACCTGACCTACAGACCAGGAGGGAATAACCATGATCTTCACCCAGGAACACAACGAGTTGCGCCGTACCGTCGCGCGGTTCGTCGCCGATGAGATCAACCCGCACGTCGACCAGTGGGAGAAGGACGGCATCTTTCCCGCGAAGGAACTGTTCAGGAAGATGGGCGATCTCGGCCTGCTCGGCATCACCAAGCCGGTGGAGTATGGCGGCATGGGGCTGGATTACACCTACGAGGTGGTCTTCGCCGAGGAACTGGGCACCGCGCTCTGCGGCGGCGTGCCGATGGGGATCGGCGTGCAGACCGACATGGCGACGCCCGCGCTGGCGCGCTTCGGCAGCGAGGAACTCAAGCGGGAGTTCCTCGCGCCGGCCATCGCCGGCGAGATGGTGGCCTCCATCGCGGTCAGCGAGGTCACCGGCGGTTCCGATGTCGCCGCGCTGAAAACCACCGCCCGCAAGGACGGCGACGACTACATCATCAACGGTTCGAAGATGTGGATCACCAACGCCACCCAGGCCGACTGGATCTGCCTGCTCGCCAACACCGGGGACGGACCGGTACACAAGAACAAGTCGCTGATCATCGTGCCGATGAACCTCCCCGGCATCGAGATCTCCCCGCGTCTGAACAAGCTCGGCATGCGCTCCTCGGACACCGCGCAGATCTTTTTCGACGACGTCCGCGTGCCGCAACGCAACCGGCTCGGCGCCGAGGGCATGGGTTTCATGATGCAGATGGTGCAGTTCCAGGAGGAACGCCTGTTCGGTGCCGCCTCCGGCATCAAGGGCATGGAGAACTGCATCAGCGCCACCGTCGACTACTGCCGGGAGCGCAGCACCTTCGGCCAGCCGCTGATCAACAACCAGGTCATCCACTTCCGCATGGCGGAACTGCAGACCGAGGTGGAATGCCTGCGCGCACTGGTGTACCAGGCGGCCGAGGAATACGTGAACGGCAAGGATGTCACCCGCCTCGCCTCCATGGCGAAACTGAAAGTGGGCCGGCTCGGGCGCGAGGTCACCGATGCCTGCCTGCAGTACTGGGGCGGCCAGGGTTTCATGTGGGAGAACCCGGTGTCGCGCGCCTACCGCGACACGCGGCTGATCTCCATCGGCGGGGGCGCCGACGAGATCATGCTCGGCATCATCTGCAAGCTGATGGGCATCCTGCCCGGCAAGCGCAAGGACGACCCGGAAACCACCGGCGCGGAGGCGGAGGCCGACAATGCAACTGCCTGACACGACCGACCTGCAGTTGCGGGCGGACGGCCCGTTCCTGCAGGTCACGCTCAACCGGCCGGCATGCCGCAACGCCATGAGCCTGGCCATGGTGCGCGAACTGATGGCCGTATTCGAAGCCGTGCGCGAGGATGCCTCCTGCCGCGCCGTGGTCCTGCGCGGCGCCGGCGGGCATTTCTGCGCCGGCGGCGACATCAAGGACATGGCAGGTGCGCGCGCCGCGGCGCAGCAATCGGACGGCGACCCCTACTACGAACTCAACCGCGAATTCGGCCGCGCCCTGCTGCAGGCCGAGCGCATGCCCCAGGTCCTCGTCGCCGTGACCGAGGGCGCCGTGCTGGGCGGTGGATTCGGTCTCTGCTGTGTCTCGGACGTGGCGCTGAGCCACGCCGACGCCCAGTTCGGATTGCCGGAGACCTCGCTCGGACTGCCGCCCGCGCAGATCGCGCCCTTCGTCGTGAAGCGTATCGGCCTGACGCGTGCGCGCCGGCTGGCGCTGACCGGCGCCCGCTTCGACGGCCGCCGCGCCCGCGAACTCGGCATCGTCCACGAGGTGGCAGAAAGCACCACTGCGCTGGACGCACTGCTGGCCGAGACACTGGAACAGGTGCGCCGCTGCGCGCCGCGCGCGAATGCGGTCACCAAGGAACTGATGCTCAATGTCGGCCAGGTGGCGCTGGATGAACTGCTCGATGGCGCCGCGCATGCGTTCTCCGCGGCGGTGCGCGGCGACGAGGGCACTGAAGGCACCCTGGCCTTCGTGCAGAAGCGCAAGGCCCGCTGGGCGGTCACGGAGCCGGAAGCATGAGCCGCTTCGGTAAGGTGCTGGTCGCCAACCGCGGGGAGATCGCCGTACGCGTCATCCGGGGCGCGCAGGCGCAGGGCTACGCCACCGTGGCCGTCTACTCCGAGGCGGACGCGGACGCCCTGCACGCCCACTGCGCGGACGAGTCCGTCTGTATCGGCCCGCCGGCGGTGAGCCAGTCCTACATGAACGTGGCGGCGCTGCTGGAAGCGGCGCGCAGCACCGGCGCCGACGCGGTGCACCCCGGCTACGGCTTCCTGGCCGAGAACGCCGCCTTCGCGCGCGCGTGCGCCGAGGCCGGCCTGGTCTTCATCGGGCCCTCGCCGGATGCCATCGAACTGATGGGCAACAAGCGTGGCGCCAAGCTCGCCATGCTCGCGGCCGGTGTGCCCTGTGTACCGGGCTACGAGGGCGACGCGCAGGACGATGACACCCTGATCGCAGAGATCCGGCGCATCGGTTTCCCGGTCATGATCAAGGCCGCGGCCGGTGGCGGCGGACGCGGCATGCGGCTGGTGACGGCGGCCAGCGACCTCGCCGCCGAACTGCAGTCCGCGCGCTCCGAGGCGCTGCACGGTTTCGGCAGCGACGAACTGATCCTGGAGAAAGCCATCGTGCGGCCGCGCCACGTCGAGGTGCAGGTGTTCGGGGATACCCACGGCAACTGCATCCATCTTGGCGAGCGCGACTGTTCCGTGCAGCGGCGCCACCAGAAGGTGATCGAGGAGGCGCCCTCGCCCGCGGTCGATGCCGACCTGCGCGCGCGCATGGGCGAAACCGCGGTACGCGCCGCGCAGAGCTGCAACTACGTCGGCGCCGGCACCGTGGAGTTCCTGCTCGACGAGGAAGGCGGTTTCTACTTCCTCGAGATGAACACCCGCCTGCAGGTCGAGCACCCGGTCACCGAGCTTGTCACCGGGCAGGACCTGGTGGCCTGGCAACTGCGCGTGGCACAGGGCGAGCCACTGCCCCTCCGCCAGGAGGAACTGCGCATGACCGGCCACGCCATCGAGGTTCGCCTCTATGCCGAGGAGCCCGGCGAGAATTTCATGCCGCAGACCGGCACCATCCTCGACTGGCGGCCCGCCACCGGCGAGGGTGTGCGCATCGACGCCGGCATCCGCCCCGGCCAGCCGGTAACCCCGTACTACGACCCGATCCTGTGCAAGCTGATCTGCCACGGTCGCGACCGCGACGAGGCGCGCGAGCGCCTGGTCCGCGCGCTCGACCGTTCCGGCGTGCTCGGGGTGACCACTAACCGCCGCTTCCTGCGCGAACTGCTCTCGCACCCGACCTTTGCCGACGGCGAGGCGACGACGGCGTTCATCGACCAGGAGTTCCGCGACAGCGACACGCTGCGGCCTTACCGTCCCGACGACCTGGAGTTCGCCCTCGCCGCGATCGTCCACGCCAGCCGTTTCGGTCATGGCCTCGCCCGGCCCGGCCTGCGC
>JBFKKR010000063.1:0-18083 GCA_041682035.1 Pseudomonadales bacterium
CTTCCGCGACCAGTTCCGCGCCGCGGTGGCGGCAGACGTTGTGGAACGCCCGCACCGCGCCCGAAGCGTCGCGGGTCAGCAGCAGTGAAACGCCGCCCAGGTTCGTGGTCCGGAACGTGCCCGGCTCCGGCAGCGCCGAGGCATGGGCGGCGATCTGCGGCAGGCGATGATGGATGCGCGCCCGCTCGCGGGCGAAAATTTCCGGCGACTGGTAGCGACCGGTATCGATCGTCTCCCATGACTCGTCCAGGAACGGTGTTTTCCGCGCGTGCAGGTCCACCAGTTCATCGATCAGTTGCAGCTGTATCCGGCGGTTCATCCGATGCTTCCTTCACGCCGCGGGCAGGCCTTACCACATGGTAAGGCAATCCAATGTACTTACCAACTGGTAAGGAGTCAAGCCCCGCATTACACTGCTTCCACATCGGCCGTGCAAAGACGACAGGCGCACACCATGGCGACCACCACCCGCGACCAGTTCATCGCCACCGCGCAGCACCTGTTTGCGGACAAGGGCTTCTACGGGGTGAGCATTGCCGCCATCGGCGCGGAGATGGGCCTGACCAAGCAGGCGTTGCTGCACCATTTCGGCAGCAAGGAAAAGTTGTACGGGGAAGTCCTGCAACGGATTTCCCGGGAACTGATGGCAAGCACGCAAGAGATCGTGGAGAGTACGCCAGACCCCGTCGGGCGGCTGACTGAACTGGTGCTGGCACAGTACCGCCTGTTGGTCAGTGAGCCGGATGCGGCGCGACTGATCATGCGTGAACTGCTGGACAACGAGGACCGCGCGAACGTGGCTGCGAACTGGTACCTGCAGGACTACCTGGAAACCCTGGTCGAGACGGCGCTGGCGGTCCCGGCACTGCGCCGCATCGGGCGCGCCCGGGCGCTGGCCGTGGTGTAC
This sequence comes from Pseudomonadales bacterium, assembly GCA_041682035.1. Classification (GTDB taxonomy): domain Bacteria; phylum Pseudomonadota; class Gammaproteobacteria; order Pseudomonadales; family JBFGWM01; genus JBFJWR01. The sequence goes on from JBFKKR010000063.1 coordinate 908, forward strand.
CAGTTCCTCGGCGCTGCGCACTATTTCGCGGTTTCACGCCCCACCCTGACGCGCATGTTCGGCGCGGCCACCTTCAGGGAGGCCCGCGACCATTACGAGGGCGAGCTGGGGGAACTGATCCGGCGTCGCCTGGTGCCCGCTGCCAAACCGCAATGACCTGATCCGGCCCGCTCAGGGCAGGTGAAGCCCGTCGAGGTAGAACCACCTGCCCTGCTCCCGCACGAACGTGCTGGTCTCGTGCATCCGCACCGCCTTCGCACCGCCCTGCCGGTAGCGTGCCACGAACTCCACCGCCTGGCGGTCGGGCGCCAGCACCTCGTGGGCGACGACCTTCAGGCCGAGCCACTTTTCCCCGGCCGCACCGAGTCCCGGCAGGCTCGCCGGTCTCGTGGATGGATGCCAGGTGCGCAGCAGGTAATCCGCGTCCGCCATCGTGTAGGCACTGTAGCGGGATCGCATCAGCGCCAGCGCATCGGGCGCCGCTTCCCCCCTGTGCAGGCGGCCACAGCAATCCGGGTAAGAGAGGTTGCTGCCACAGGGGCAAGCGGACGGGCGGGCACTGGCGGGTTTCATCGGTGATTCCATCTTCGGGCCCGGCTCATTATCGCCGGGCCCGGAGATTTTCTACACTGCGTTCATCCAGCAGGGAACCATACCCCATGCGCGTCGCGATTCTCGGAGCCGGACTGACCGGGCTGCTCACCGCGCGGGAACTGGGCGCGTCCGGCTGCAGCGTGACGGTGTTCGAGAAGGCGCGCGCCTGCGGCGGCCGCATGACCACGAAGCACGGTCCCTGCGGCCCGCTGGATTTCGGCGCGCAGTATTTCACCGCACGGACCGGGGAATTTCGGCAGCTTGTCGACGAGTGGGAGGCCGCGGGGATCGTTGCGAAGTGGCGGTTCACGCCGTGCAAACTGCGCGATGGCCGCCTACGGGCATCGCCCGACGAAACGGTCCGCTTCGTCGGCATCGGCGGGATGGGCACAATCATGGACGCGCTGGCGCAGGGGATCGACCTGCGCTGCTCGCATCGCGCCAGCGCCCTGCGGCACGGGCAGGATGGCTGGCGGATCGACTGGAGCCGCGGCGGCTGCGAGGACCGCTTCGACGTCGTGATCCTGACCCTGCCGCTGGAACAGGTGCACAAACTGGCTGATTCCGCATGGCTCGGCCGGTTCGGCCTGCCCCCGCGCATCCACGTACCCTGCCACGCCGTGGGTATCGCGACCGGCGGTGCAGTCGACACGGCGATCCAGGGCATCTTCGGGGACGATGAAGTCTCGTGGGTCTCGCGGCAGTCCGCCAAGCCCGGCTGTCACCCGCCCTCCGGCGCGGACGATGCCTGGATGCTGCATTTCTCTCCCGCGTGGACGGCCCGCGCCGGCCGCACGCCGGACCTGGACCTGGCGCAGCGCGCCCGTGACTGGCTCCGCCGCGCGACCGGCGCGAGCCTGCAGGTCACCGCCAGCCAGTCCCACTACTGGGCCTACGCGAACCTGGCGCCGGAACGACAGTGCCACGGCCCCTTTGTCGACCCGGGCGCCGGCCTGGCCATCGCCGGCGCGTGGTGCGCCGGCGGACGCGTCGAGGGCGCCTTCCTCAGCGCCCGCACCACCAGCGCCGCGCTCAAGGCTGGCCGCGAGATTTGTTCCTGACCAGGCAGAATCAGCTGGTTCAGGAGAATCCACCCTGGCCCGTCGGCTCAGGAACGCGACTGGCCGGCCCCGGCATTGCTGCCGGGATGCATTTCGCGCAGTTCATCGCGCAGCGCCAGCAGCAAAGCATGGGCGATGCCGGCCTGAACGCCCTCGGCGTCCTGTTCGTCTCCCGGCAGCGAGAACAGGTCGCGAAAACCTGCCATGCGCCGGATCTCCGCGCTGGGTTCGGAGATGAACGCCATCGACCAGTCCGCGAATTCACGCGCGTCAACGGCCCTGTCCAGCAAGGTTGTGACGGCGTAGTGCCGGTCGTCCCGGCAAATGCGCGCGTAAAGGGCGTGCACGGCCTCCCTCGGGCCCTCGATCACCTGCGCGAAGCAGCCGCCGTGATAAATCAGCATGCCGGAGATCGATTCCGAGGCGTTGAAGGCACGGAACTGCTCCAGCATCTCGGCCAGTTCGGCCACCGAAAACGCGCGCCTGCCGATACTCGAATACATGATCTGCTGGGTGATTATGCTGCCCTCCCCAATTGGCCTGATTGGCCCGCGCCCCTCCCCCGCATCCACGGGCGCCGGGCCGTTTCTCCCAATCTGAATTTCTAAGACTTCTCTTTCAATACTAAGCCATTCGGGTGGCGTCCGGTTGACGCCCATCAAACCCACCGGCTATTAAAGTTGAACGCAGCCTGATTCATGGTGAGACCATGCCCTATATCCGCGCCCGGGACGGGCAGCGCATCTATGTACGCGTCGTCGGCCACGGACGTCCCGTGCTCCTGCTGCCGGGGCTGGGCATGCACAGCCGCCACTGGCTGCCGTACGTGCTGCCATTCGCGGCGCGGTTCCGCTTCCACATGCCGGATTTCCGCGGTCACGGGCGATCCCGGGGCGCGCGGCTGAACCAGCCGGACGTGTTCCAGAATCACATGGAGGACACGCAGGACATCATCAATGCGTTCGGCCTGCAGAATTACCTGCTTGCCGGCATCTCGCTGGGCTGTTCGACGGCCCTCCACCTGCGTCGGGAGGCCGGCTGGCAGGGCGTGGCTGCGTACCTGCACATCGACCAGTCGCCCTGCGTGCTGAACCGGGAAGACTGGCCCTATGGGCTGGCGGGCGAGCGGCAGCCAGCCTTGTTCCGCGACATGAAACTGGCGCTGGGCATACTGCAGCAGCACCCGTCGCATGTGTATTTCGACGAGCTGCCGGCGGACGCGAAACGCACGCTCGCACGGCACCTGGCGAACATCTTCAGGCAGATGGGCAGCGGCCGGAAGACACGGCTGATGATGTCGCAGTTACCGCGCCTGCCACGCCCACTGGTACGCAGGATCCCGATCCTGCGACTGGAGGACATGCGCGCCTACCTGGCGGCATATTCGGGTGGCGGGCACGATTACCGGCCGGCGCTGAACCGGGATGACACCCCGGTCACGGTCATGATCGGCGCCCGCTCACCGCTGTACGCGGCAGCCGGGCAGTCACTGATCGCCGAACAGGCCGGGCGAGGACGGATCGTCCGGTTCGAACGCTCCGGGCACGCGCCGATGATCGATGAGCCGTTGAAGTTCCTGCGCGAGTTGTCGCGGTTCCTGCACGCGGCGCCGGGGTGATTCTGAGGATCTCGGAGAGGGCGGGATTACTCGAACGCGCTCAGGCGCATTCTCGCCCTTCGGGTCATCGTCGCTGTCGCTCCGATGATCGCTGCGTAGCGCCGTGGGCGCTACTTGCGTCGAACCGCCGGGTTCTCATCGGACCACCACACTTCACCAAACGTAAAATGGCCCCGGGTGGGGCCATTTTTTACGTTTGGCGGAGAGGGCGGGATTCGAACCCGCGATACGTTGCCGTATACACACTTTCCAGGCGTGCTCCTTCAACCACTCGGACACCTCTCCGTTAACTCTATCCGGACGTATCGCGAACTCCCTGTTCGGGCGGGATTACTCGGAAACGCTCAGGCGTTTCCTCGCCCCTTTCGGGGTCATCGTCGCGCGAGCGCTCCGATGATCACTTCGCAGCGCCGTGGGCGCTGCTCGTGTCGAACCCGCGATACGTTGCCGTATACACACTTTCCAGGCGTGCTCCTTCAACCACTCGGACACCTCTCCGGAACTTCTGAAACTCTTGTGGCACTCCAGCTAGTGACCATGCTGTGGGCCTGGTTATTCTGTCAGGCTGAAGCCTGGCCCACAGGGCGCGCACTCTAACCGAGGGCGCGTATGGAGGCAAACCCCGGCCGGGCTTACTTGTCCTTCTTTTCCTGGTCCATCGGGCTGAGCGAGAGGTTCGAGAAGTCGATCTTGGGCTTCTCGCCGGCCGGCTTGGCCGCGGCCGGTGCGGCCGGCTTCGCGCCCCCGGGAGCGGCCGGCTTGATGGCCGGGGCCGCCGCTGCGGGCCGGGCCGCTGCCGGCGCATCGCCGCCGTCCGCGACGGGCTTGGGCCGGTTGATCGCCGCGGCGCGGGCCTCGGCTTTCTCGGCCTCCTCCTTCGCGCGTTTCTCGGCGAGGATCTTCTGGTTTTCCTCCTCCTGCAGCGCCCGTTCGTCCTCGTCGTCGCTGACCATGGAGAACTTGTCGTTGCCCTCGTCTCCGACGCCCTTCTTCAGGCGCATGCGCAGGGCGAGGTTGTTCTTGGAGTCGGCGTTCTTCAGCGCCTCCTCGTCCGAGATACGCTCCTCGTCCCAGAGGTTGTACAGGGCCATGTCGAAGGTCTGCATGCCGATGTTGCCGGATTTCTCCATCACCGGCTTGATGTTGTCCACCTCGCCTTTCTTGATCAGGTCGGCCACGCGCGGCGAGTTCAGCAGGATCTCGATGGCCGCCGCCCGCTTGCCGTCGGTGGACGGCACCAGCCGCTGGGAGATGATGCCGCGCATGTTCAGCGAGAGGTCCATGAAGAGCTGCTGGTGGCGCTCTTCCGGGAACATGTTGATGATCCGTGTCAGCGCCTGGTTGGCATTGTTGGCGTGCAGCGTGGAGACGCAGAGGTGGCCGGTCTCGGCGAACTCGATGGCGTGCTCCATCGTCTCGCGGTGCCGGATCTCACCGATGAGGATGACGTCCGGCGCCTGGCGCAGGGTGTTGATCAGCGCATCCTCGTAGCAGAGCGTGTCCATGCCGACCTCGCGCTGGCTGATGATGCTCTTCTTGTGCTTGTGCACGAATTCCACCGGGTCTTCCACGGTGATGATGTGACCCGCGCTTTCGGTGTTGCGCTTGTTGATCAGCGCTGCCAGCGAGGTCGACTTACCGGAACCGGTGCCGCCGACGAACAGGATCAGGCCGGTCTTCTGCATGATCAGCTGACCGAGCACCTTGGGCAGGTTGAGCTGCTCGAGCGTGGGGATGTTCGAGGTGATCACGCGGCAGACCATCGCGACCTGGTTGCGCTGGGTGAACACGTTGACCCGGAAGCGGCCCACGCCGGACTCCGAGATGGCCAGGTTGCACTCGGGCTTCTTCGCGTAATCCGCGATCTGCTCCTCGTCCATGATGCTCTCGGCGATCTCGCGGACCCGGCCCGGCGGGAAGACGTCTTCGCCCGGAATCGGTGTCATCTTGCCGTAGAGCTTGGTGGAGGGGGGCGCGTTGGTGGTCAGGAAGAGGTCGGACGCATCGTTCTCGACCATGTACTTCAGATATTCCCTGAATTTTGGATCCATCGCCGTGCGGCTCCCGTACCAGTCCCGAAAGCAGATTGTAGGCGATCAGGCCGGGGACTGTCTCAGCCGGACATCCTGCCAGACCAGGGCCGCTCGACGAAGTCGGCCGGATCCAGTTCCGGCACGGACTTGCAACTGCCCGCCGGCGTGCCGACATACAGGAAGCCGACCACCTGGTCGCCCTGTTCCAGGCCCAGGCCCGCGTGCACCCCGGGATCGAAGGCCGGCGCGCCGGTACGCCACATGATGCCCAGGCCGAGCGCGTGGGCGGCCAGCATCATGTTCTGCGCGGCGCAGGTGGCGGACATGAGCTGCTCGATCTCGGGGATCTTCTCGTGCGGGCGCACCTTCGCCACCACCACGATCACGCAGGGCGCGCGCAGGGGCAGCCCGGTGATCCGTCGCTGCTGGTCCTCCGAGAGCGCCGGATCGTTGGCCAGCGCAGCCTTCAGCAGCACCTCGCCGAGCCGGTTCAGCGCCTCGCCGGTGAGTTCCAGGAACTTCCAGGGGCGCAGCAGGCCGTGATCCGGCGCGCGCAGCGCCGCACGGTAGATGGCGTCCAGCTGCTCCGGCGTCGGCCCCGGCTCGGCCAGCGCCGGGCAGGAAATCCGGCTGTGGAGTGCTTCCAGTGCTTCCATCGGGCTTCCGGTCAGAAATTTTTACTATTCTAGCCGACGCCGGGGGCTGTTAATCTGGAATGATCCATGAGCACAAAGTTGAAGCCGAGAGCGACATGAGCACCGAAACACAGACCGGAAAACAGGAATTCGCCTCTTTCAGCGATTTCTACCCGTATTACCTGGGCGAGCACAGCAACCTCACCTGCCGCCGGCTGCATTACCTCGGCTCGACGCTGGTGCTGCTGGTGATCGCCGTCACCGTCGTCACCGGCAACCTGTGGTACCTGCTGCTGGTGCCGGTGGCCGGCTACGGCTGCGCCTGGGTGGGGCACTTCTTCTTCGAGCACAACAAGCCGGCGACGTTCAAGTATCCCTGGTACAGCCTGATGGGCGACTGGGTGATGTTCAAGGACATGCTGACCGGGAAGATCAAGTTCTGAGGCGTTGTAGGTCAGAATTCATTCTGACCAATGTCGGGCTGAGGCCTGACCTACAGGAGCGTATTTCGCTGCTACCATGCGCGGCATGGAAGCAAACGAATCACCCGGGCTGAACCGGCTGCTGAACCGCATCGAGGCGGCCGGCAACCGGCTGCCCCACCCCACCACGCTGTTCATCATTCTCTGCGGTGTCGTCCTGCTGCTGTCCTGGATCTGCGCGGACGCCGGCGTGCAGGCGGTGCACCCGGTCGACGGCAGCATCATCGCTGCCACCGACCTCACCGACGCGGAGGGCATCCGCCGCATCCTCACCGGGATGGTGGGCAACTTCACCGGCTTCGCCCCGCTGGGCGTGGTGCTGGTGGCCATGCTCGGCATCGGCGTCATGGAGCACGCCGGCCTGATCGCCGCCCTGCTGCGGCGCATGGTGCGCAACGCCACGCCGCGCACCCTCACCGCCACCGTCGTGTTCGCCGGCGTGCTGTCCAGCATTGCCGCCGACGCCGGCTACGTGGTGCTGATCCCGCTGGCCGGCATGCTGTTCGCCAACGCCGGCCGCAACCCCCTGGCCGGCATTGCCGCCGCCTTCGCCGGGGTTTCCGGCGGCTTCAGCGCCAACCTGCTGCTCGGGCCGGTGGACGCGATGCTGTCCAGCATCAGCACCGAGGCCGCGCGCATTGTCGCGGCGGGCCACGTGGTGCCGGTGACCGCCAACTACTGGTTCATGATGGTGTCGGTATTCCTCATCACCGCCCTCGGCACCTGGGTCACCGAGCGGTTCGTGCTGCCGCGCCTGCCGGCCTGGGAGCAGGAAGCGCCGGCCATTGGTCCGGACGCGCCCGACGGGAACGAGTCCCGCGGCCTGCGCGCGGCCGGCTTCACCCTGGCGGTTGGTATCACCCTGCTGCTCTGGGCCACCGTGCCGCTGGACGCCGTGCTGCGGAACCCGGAGACCGGCTCGCTGCTGCGTTCGCCCTTCATCGGCGGACTGATCCCGATCCTGTTCCTGCTCGCCGCGATCTGCGGCCTCGCCTACGGGATCGCCGCCGGCACCATCCGCAGCGACCGGGACTTCATCGAATCCATGGAGAAGACCATGGCCACCATGGGCACCTACCTGGTGCTGATGTTCTTCGCCGCGCAGTTCGTGGCCTGGTTCAACTGGTCCCAGCTGGGCATCATCCTCGCCATCAAGGGCGCGATCCTGCTCGGCGCGCTGGAGCCGGATCCGATCACGCTGATGCTGCTGTTCATCGTGCTGGTCGCGGGGATCAACCTGCTGATCGGCAGTGCCTCGGCGAAATGGTCGCTGCTGGCGCCCGTGTTCGTGCCCATGTTCCTGCTGGCCGGGATCCCGGCGGAAACCACGCAGGCGGCCTACCGCATCGGCGACAGCAGCACCAACATCATCACCCCGCTGATGCCCTATTTCGGCATCGTGGTGGCTTTCGTGCAGCGCTACCAGCCCGCGGCGGGCGTCGGCACCATCGTCTCGCTGATGCTGCCCTACTCCGTGTGCTTCCTGGTCGCCTGGAGCCTGCTGCTGGCCGCCTGGCTGGCCCTGGCCCTGCCGCTGGGTCCCTGAGATTTTCCGCGAAGTTTCCAAACTGCGAACTGGCGCACGTTTTTCCCGGGCCTGATCCGTAGAGTAGGCAGTAGACAGTTACTGCAGATTGCTACGGAGAAGCACCATGCACACATACAAGCCGCCCAAGCGTCACACGGGCAGCACGGACCTGGAGCGCCGGGACCGCGCGATCGGGGGGCTGCTCACGCTGATCGGGTTCATTGCCCTTGCCAACCTGCCCGAGGCGCGCGCCACGGCCGCCTACATGGACAGCAACGCCTTCGGCGCGGTGTTCATGTACCAGATGCTGTTCGTCCTCGCCTTTCTGGTGGTGATCGGCCCCTGCATCATGCTGCCGCACCGCGCCGGCGCCATGCCGCTGGCGGTCGCCTGCCTGTTCGCCTACCTGCAGTTCCAGGCCGAGTTCGACCCGGCGGCGAAACAGGAACGCATGGCCGGACAATCGGTGCAGGTCAGCCAGGCCCGCCCCGCACTCGGCGGCTGAACCATGAACCAGGGAACGACGATGACCACCGCGAACTGCCCGCACTGCGGGAACAGGCTCGGCCCGGCCCTGCTGTTCCGGGCCCAGTGCGAGCTACTGACGGACCAGCCGGCCCGCGCCGTAATCCACGGACGCGCTCGCACGGTACGGGTTGATGTCGATGCCGCCGCGCCGCGTGAAGCGGCAGTGCACGCTCAAAAAGTCCGGTGACCCGGCACGCCAGAGGTCCAGGAAGATGCGCTCGGCGCACGATTCGTGGAAGCCCGCGTGGCGGCGAAACGAAAGCAGGTAACGCTGCAGCGCGGCCGGGTCGATCTGGGGGCCTTCGAACTGGATGCTGACCGACGCCCAGTCCGGCTGGCCGGTCACCGGGCACAGTGACCCGAACAGGTCGGTGTGCCAGCGCTGCAGGCGCATCGGCCCCGGCGCGATCGCCGGGACACATGCCGCCGGCGGCGTGTCGGGCAACGCCACCGCCAGCCCGTCCAGGGATTCCCCGGCGGGTCCGTCGAACGGTTGCTGCGCCATCTCGCGCAGGGACCGCAGGCACACCCCCACCTTCGCACCGCACACCGAGGACAGGTCCTTCTCGATGCAGCGGGTGACCTGCCTGGCTTCGGAGAAGCGACTGCAGGCGATGCCGTGCAGGTAGAGCTTGAGCGACTTCGATTCGGCGATGCGCGGGCTCTGGCACGGCACGACCAGTTCCAGGACACCGGCGTGCGGTACGCCGTTCAGGTCCTGCCAGCCGAATTCCCACGCCCGCCACAGGTCGTCGCCCTGGAACGGCAGCCTCGCACCCGGCTCCAGCCCGAGTTCCGACCGTGCAAGGGCCCGTTCCACCGGCGCAAGCAACTCCGGCGCGTACCCTTCGGGGAAGTCGACCTGCCGGCCCAGCGGCAGTCCGGATTGTTCGTGCGGAGGCGTGGTCATGGCGAGGCGCCCGCTAGCTGCGCATGCCCGTGCCGCGGTCGAGCAGCCGCAGGCTGTAGGCCGTCAGCGCCACCGTGAACAGGATGATCATGCCCAGCGCGACCCAGACATTGATATCGGAAACGCCCAGCACGCCGTAACGGAACGCGTTGACCATGTAGAGGATCGGGTTCAGCAGCGTCACCTTCTGCCAGAACTCCGGCAGGAGGTCGATGGAATAGAAGATCCCGCCGAGGTAGGTCAGCGGCGTCAGCACGAAGGTCGGGATGATGGAGATGTCGTCGAACTTGGTGGCGAACACGGCGTTGATGAAACCCGCCACCGAGAACAGCGCGGCGGTCAGCACCACCACCAGCACGGTCACGAACAGGTTCTCGATGTGCAGTTCCGCGAAGAACAGCGACAGCAGGGTCACGATCAGGCCGACGAGGATGCCGCGCGCCACGCCACCGGCGACGAACCCGGCCAGGATGATGTAGTGCGGCGTCGGCGAGACCAGCAGTTCCTCGATGCTGCGCTGGAACTTGTTGCCGAAGAAAGAGGACACCACGTTCGCGTAGGCATTGTTGATCACCGCCATCATGATCAGCCCCGGCACGATGAACTGCATGTAGTCGTAGCCGCCCATCTCGCCGATGCGCCGGCCGATCAGGTTCCCGAAGATCACGAAGTACAGCACCATCGTGATGGCGGGCGGGATCAGCGTCTGCACCCAGATGCGCATGAAGCGGCGCACTTCCTTGACCACGATGGTCTGGAACGCGTTGTACTGCTGTTGCGGTGACATGCTCATGCTATTCGTCCAGCTTCTTCTCGACCAGGTTGATGAAGAGTTCCTCCAACCGGTTCGACTTGTTGCGCAGGCTGACCACGTTGAGACCGCATTCCGACAGCACCGGGAACAGGTCGTTCAGGCTCTGGCTCTTGTCCATGGTCACCTCCAGGCTGTGCGCATCCACCTTCTGCAAACGGAACACCGGGTGCTGCGGCACCGTGGTGATGTCCTCGCGCGTGTCCAGCACGAAGGTCTCCGTCTTCAGCTGTGACAGCAGCGCCTTCACGGTGGTGTTCACGACGATCTCGCCGTTGTCGATGATGGCCACCTTCCTGCAGAGACTTTCCGCCTCCTCCAGGTAGTGGGTGGTCAGGATGATGGTCTTGCCCTGCTCGTTGATCTCGCGCAGGAACTTCCACATGGACCGGCGCAGCTCGATATCGACGCCGGCGGTCGGTTCGTCGAGGATGAGCAGGCGTGGCTCGTGCACCAGCGCCCGGGCGATCATCAGCCGGCGTTTCATGCCACCGGAGAGCTCCCGCGAGCGCTCGCGGCGCTTGTCCCACAGCCCGAGCCGCCTCAGGTACTTTTCGGCCCGCTCCACCGCGACCGCGTGTTCCAGGCCGTAGTAACCACCCTGCGTCACGACGATGTCCATGACGCGCTCGAACTGGTTGAAATTGAACTCCTGCGGCACCACGCCGAGTTCCATCTTGGCGGACTCGAAGGCCGTATCGATGTCGTGCCCGAAGATCTGTACCTTGCCACCGGTCTTGCGCACCAGCGAGCACAGCACGCCGATGGTGGTGGACTTGCCGGCGCCGTTAGGGCCGAGCAGCGCGAAGAAATCGCCTTCGGCAACGGTCAGGTCAATACCGGATAGCGCCACGACGCCTGACGCGTAGGTCTTGCGCAGGTTGGTGATGGTCAGGGCGTGTTGCATGCTTGATATCGCGGCTGACAGCCGCTCCTACGGGTGAAGGCGCCCGTCATGGCACGCCTGGCGGACCATCAAACCTCGTCATGCACCGGCATCGGGGAGTGGAACTCGGCGAAGAAATCGTTGCCCTTGTCATCCACGACGATGAACGCCGGAAAGTTCTCCACCTCGATCCTCCAGATCGCCTCCATGCCGAGTTCCTCGTACTCGACCACCTCGACCTTCCGGATGCAGTCCTGCGCCAGCCGCGCCGCCGGACCGCCGATGGAGCCGAGGTAGAAGCCGCCGTATTTCTTGCAGGCGTTCGTCACCTGCTTCGAACGGTTGCCCTTGGCCAGCATGACCATGGAACCGCCGGCGGCCTGGAACTGCTCGACGTAGGAGTCCATGCGACCCGCGGTGGTGGGGCCGAAGGAACCGGACGCCATGCCCTTCGGCGTCTTCGCCGGGCCGGCGTAGTACACGCAGTGGTCCTTGAAGTACTGCGGCAGGCCTTCGCCGGCATCCAGGCGTTCCTTGAGCTTGGCATGCGCGATGTCGCGCGCGACGATGATGGAGCCGGTCAGGCTCAGGCGCGTCTTGACCGGGTACTTGCTCAGCTCGTTGCGGATTTCGTCCATCGGCCGGTTCAGGTCGACCGGGACCATGTCGCCATCGAGATGTTCTTCGGTCACCTCCGGCAGGAACCGCGCCGGGTTCTCCTCCAGGTGCTCCAGGAACACGCCCTCGGCGGTGATCTTGCCCAGCGCCTGGCGGTCGGCCGAGCAGGACACGCCGATGCCGACCGGGCAGCTGGCGCCATGCCGCGGCAGTCGGATCACGCGCACGTCGTGGCAGAAGTACTTGCCCCCGAACTGCGCGCCGATGCCCATCACCCGCGTCATCTGGTGGATCTTCTCCTCCCATTCCAGGTCACGGAAAGCCTGCCCGTGCTGGTTGCCGCTGGTGGGCAGCGTATCGAGGTAGCGCGCGCTGGCGAGCTTAACCGTTTTCAGGCAGAACTCGGCCGAGGTGCCGCCGATGACGATGGCGAGGTGGTACGGCGGACAGGCGGCGGTACCCAGCGTGCGGATCTTCGCGTCGAGAAACTTCACCAGGCTGTCCGGGTTCAGCAGCGCCTTGGTCTCCTGGTAGAGGAAGGTCTTGTTGGCGGAACCGCCGCCCTTGGTCAGGAACAGGAACTTGTAGGCCTCGCCGGGTTCGCTGTAGATCTCGATCTGTGCCGGCAGGTTGTTGCCGGTGTTCTTCTCGGTGAACAGGTCCAGCGGTGCGACCTGGCTGTAGCGCAGGTTGCGCTCGGTGAAGGTCTTCATCACCCCTTCGGAGATGGCGGCCTCGTCATTGCCGGCGGTCCAGACCTGCGAACCCTTCTTGCCCATGACGATGGCCGTGCCCGTGTCCTGGCACATCGGCAGCACGCCACCGGCCGCGATGTTGGCATTCTTGAGCAGGTCCATGGCGACGAAACGGTCGTTGTTGGAGGCCTCGGGATCCTTCAGGATGTTGGCCAGCTGCTGCAGGTGACCGGGCCGCAGCAGGTGCGAGATGTCACGCATCGCCACCTCGGTCAGCAGCGTCAGCGCCTCCGGTTCGACCTTGAGAATCTTTTTGCCGTCGAATTCGGCGGTGGAGACGTAATCACCGCTGAGCTTGCGGTACGGGGTGTTGTCCTCGCCCAGGGGGAACATGGTGTGGTGGACGTAGTCGCTCATGGGTCTGCTCACAGTTGCACGGATCAGATTAGGAAGAATAGCGCACGGACGAATCTACTCGACCCGGCGTCGTCGCCGAATCGCAAACTGGCTCTCCATGGGGTGATCGGAAGGCATATGCTCGTAGTCCTCCGCAGCGATGAACTCCTCGACAGCCTTGAATACACCATGAAAGGCGTGCGCGGGATTCTTTTCATAATTGTCGCCAGCAATGATGCCATCCAATCGGGTTTTGCGTTTCAGCAATTGCAATTCGGCCCTGGTGTCTTCATAGGTATGCGAGGTGTCCAGGTAAACCCAGTCGAAGTAACCATCTTGAAACTGCGGCAGTATCTCCTGGTCGAAACCAACGTGAATTTCGATTCGTCCGCTGGCCAGTTCCTCCTCGAAACTGCACATCAGGTTGGCCAGTGCCTGCGTCGTGGACTTGTTCCCGATAGCCCATGTCCATTCGCGACCCAGCTTGTACCAAGGGTCGATCAGGTGCAGCTTGCGTGGCTGCAGGACGTGCATGAGTACATGGGTGAGCAGCCCACGCTGGACACCAATTTCTGCGCCCACGCCCCCCTCGGGGATAACCGATTTCAGGAAAGCAGCCCGCCGACGCTTCATACGCCGCAGCACCGGCCTGGGCACCAGGTTGACACTGTTGACGAGTTGCATGCCATGACCAAGCGACTTACCGAAGCGACCCGTGGGCGTCGACCTGTTCATCTCAGTTTCCCTAATTGAGGTCGTCGCAGATACTACCATTCCATCCAGCAGCCCGGCGCCTCGCCACCGCCACGCCTGCACAGCGGTGGAAGCCGTGCGCCCTACCCGGGATCACCGCAGCGGCCACCCCAAAAAAGAAAAGGCCGGCATGAAGCCGGCCTTTTCCGTCGGGTACCCGCTTACCGGGCAGACTTCAGTGCGTTCGGAATGAAATCCTTGTCCGCGAAGTCCTGGTTGAACACGGTCGGAGGACCGTCTTCACCCGGCACGCCGGAGGCCACGTACTTGCCATCCAGCAGGTCGTACTGGGTCTCCACCGAGGACCAGGTGGTCGGAACGGTGTAGTACTGGACCGTGAAGGCCTCGCCGACTTTCCAGAGCTGATCCTTGCCGTCGAACTGGTCATAACCGACCACCGACCAGGAGTCCTCGTCGACGTAGAAGATACGACGCGCGTAGACGTGACGCTGGCCGTCCTTCAGCTTGGCTTCCACCACCCAGATGCGGCGCAGTTCATAGCGAAGCTGGGCCGGATTCAGGTGACCTGCCTTGCAGAGTTCGCCGATGGGCTGGTTCTTGTGCAGCAGGTAGGAGTTGCCGGGAACGTACATTTCCTTCTTGCCGACCAGTTTCCAGTCGTAGCGGTCGGGCGCACCGTTGTACATGTCGACGTTGTCGACCGTGCGCTGGCCACCGAGACCGGCTTCCAGGGTGTCATAGGCGACGTCCGGGGCACGCGTGATGCGCTTGCGGCCATCGTCATACAGCCACGCCTTGCGGGACTCCTTCACCTGGTCCAGCGTTTCGTGCACCAGTACGCGGGTACCGGCCAGACGCGCCGGCTTCTGGATCTTCCGGATGTACTTGAACACGATGTTTTCTTTCGCAACATCGGCGGCCGTCTTGCCGTCTTCCGACCAGACGAACCATACCTGTTCCTTCTGGAACACCGGGTTGAAGTTGCCGTTCGGGTCCACCACGGCCGTGTTGGATTCACGGACTGCCGACTTGCCCCGGTAGCGCAGGATGTGGTTCCAGATGATCTTGATACCGGCATCCTTGTCTGCCTTGTCGATCACCGGGAACGGCGAGGCGCCGACCGCGTTGGTGACGCCATTGCCACCGGCAGCCAGCTTCGCGTTTGCAGCGTTTTCCTTGATTGCCGCGTAGATTCCATCCGGGTAACCGGTGGTGCGGCGGGTTTCGTACACGGGCAGCTTCAGCGTGGACCACTTCTTGAGCATGGCGTAGAGGCCCTCGCTCAGCTTGTCCTTGTACTGGTCCGCGTTACCGCCGGTGATTTCGAATTTCGGCTTGTCATCCGGGAACGGGTTGGCCTCGCGCTGGCCTGCCTTATGCCCCGCCGGCGCTGTCGTCAGACCGCCGGTCCACTCCGGGATGTCGCCGCCGTTGCCGGCTTTCTCCGCACCGATCGGCGTCAGGTCCGCGCCCAGTTCCCCTGCCAGCACACTGCCGGACAGGGCCAGGGCGAGGCCGGTCGCGGCCACGGTCAATTTGGGTTGGTATTTCATAAGAGCGTCTCTCTCCCTCTGTGGTGGTGCCAATCCGGGCGTAACCGCAGGCTTTTCCGGCCAGTCGGATACCTCCCAATGATTCCCGTTCCCGGCAGCCATGGCGCGGGCACGTGAGAAATCAGACCGGAAGTATAGGACACGGTTCCCTAAATAAGCCAATGCAGGCCACTTTGTCACCTGGATCGGACAATACGTAACCAAAAACCCCGTGAACGTTGCCGTTCACGGGGTTTTGCCGGGACTGACCCTGGGCGGTCAGTTGCCGCGCTTCAGGGCGTTCGGAATGAAGTCCTTGTCGGCCAGTTCGACCGTGAAGTCCATCGGCGGGCCGCTATCACCGGCAACGCCGGATGCCACGTACTTGCCGTCGAGCAGGTCGTACTGGGTTTCCACCGTGGTCCAGTAGGTCGGCACGTTGTAGTACTGCAGCGTGAAGGCCTCACCCACCTTCCAGAGCTGGCCCTTGCCGTCGTACTGGTCGTACTCGACGATCTGCCAGGAGTCCTCGTCGACGAAGAACACGCGCCGGTCGTAGACGTGGCGCTGGCCCTGTTTGAGCTTGGCCTCGACCACCCAGACGCGGTGCAGTTCGTAGCGCAGTTTCTCCGGGTTGAGGTGACCGGGCAGCGCGAGGTCCTTCAGCGGCATCTGCTTGTGCAATGCGTAGCTGTTGTACGGGATGTACATTTCCTTCTTGCCGATCAGCTTCCACGTGTAGCGGTCGGGTGCGCCGTTGTACATGTCGACGTTGTCGACCGTGCGCTGGCCGCCGAGGCCGGATTCCAGCGTGTCGTAGGCCACGTCCGGCGCCCGCGTGACGCGCTTGCGGCCGTCGTCATACAGCCATGCCTTGCGCGCCTCCTTGACCTGGTCCAGCGTCTCGTGCACGAGCACGCGCGTGCCGGCCAGGCGCGCCGGCGACTGGATCTTGCGGATGTACTTGAAGACGACGTTGTTCAGCTTCTCCTGCGTCATGCCCGGCAGCGAGTAGTAGAACAGCACGTACTCGCGCTGGTAGACGGGGTTGAACGTGCCGTTGGGGTCGACCACCAGCGTGTTGGACTCGCGCAGCACCATCTCGCCCCGGTAGCGCATGATGTGGTTCCAGATGATCTTGATGGCGGCGTCCTTGTCGTTCGGGTCGATCACCGGGAACGGCGAGGCGCCCAGCGCATCGACCACCCCGTTGCCGCCGGCCGCCAGCTTGGCATTGGCCGCGTTATCCTTCAGCGCCTCGTAAATCCGGTCGGAGTAGGCGGCGGTGCGGCGCGTCTCGTAGACCGGCAGTTTCAGCGTGCTCCACTTGGTGAGCATGGCGATCATGCCCTCGCTGAGATTGTCGCGGTACTTGTCGAGGTTGGACACGTCGATGGTGAACTTCGGCTTGTCGTCGGGGAACGGGCTGGGATGGTGCTTGCCTTCCTGGTAGGTGGCGGGCGCCTCGCGCACGCCGCCGGTCCACTCGGGGATATCCCCGCCGTTGCCGGCCTTCTCGCCCCCGATGGGCGTCAGTTCGGTGCCGAGCTTGCCGGGGTCCGCGGCCACCGGGCCGCTGATTGCCAGGGCTGCCGCCAGCGGCATGGCGAG
This sequence comes from Pseudomonadales bacterium, assembly GCA_041682035.1. Taxonomy (GTDB): domain Bacteria; phylum Pseudomonadota; class Gammaproteobacteria; order Pseudomonadales; family JBFGWM01; genus JBFJWR01. Next base: position 17,560 of record JBFKKR010000063.1, read on the forward strand.
AGAGGAATAAATGGTGCGCATTTGTGGGACTCCGTTGATTTTATTGCCCGGGATAGTCAGGAGGACGCGAACCCGCTCCAACCTGTCAGAACCTTAAACCATGCCGCCAGATTTTGCCATTTTCTGCTTTTAATTAAGTAGAAACAACGGCTGGGGAAATGCGGGAATGCTGTTTCGGTCTGTGATCCTCTCGGGATCGCCGCGAGGGGCCGGCCCGGCCCCTCGCGGGAAGCGATCCTCGCCTACATGGCGGCTGAGAACGTAATGCCCCAGCTGTCACGATCCTGGAACACGTTGCTCTGCGGAGCGCCACCGAACCAGGCGTACTTGAACGAGATCGTGTACTGGTTCTGGTAACTGAAGGGGAGCACCAGAATGGCCTGCTTGCGATCCTCCAGGAAGGTACCGCTGTTGGCCGGCGGGGAGCCGTTTACATCGTGGAACCAGACGAAGGTGGGGGAAACGCCCCAGCTGGTTCCGAACAGGTTGGTGTACTCGTTGCGGATCAGCAGCCGGTAGGCCCA
>JBFKKR010000064.1:0-18058 GCA_041682035.1 Pseudomonadales bacterium
CGGCACGGCAGGCGGCACCGGTTACGCCATCGAGTTCGGTGGCGAGGCGATCCGCGCGCTGAGCATGGAAGGGCGCATGACGCTCTGCAACATGGCCATCGAGGCAGGCGCGCGCGCCGGCATGGTGGCGGTGGATGACGTCACGCTCGATTACGTGAAGGGGCGGCCGTTCGCGCCCGACGGGGACGAATGGGACGCCGCCGCGGCCGCGTGGCGGGAGCTGGTCAGCGACGAGGGCGCGCGGTTCGACGCCGTCGTCGAACTGGATGCCGACTCGCTCAAGCCGCAGGTGACCTGGGGCACCTCGCCGGAGATGGTGTTGCCGGTGGACGGCCGCGTGCCGGACCCCGCCGATGCCCCCGACGCGGTGCACCGCGAGGGCTGGACCCGGGCACTGCGCTACATGGGCCTGCAGGCGGGTACGCCGATCACCGCGATCCGCCCGGACCGGGTGTTCATCGGTTCCTGCACCAATTCCCGCATCGAGGACCTGCGCGAGGCTGCCGCCATCGCGAAGGGCCGCAAGGTGGCCGACTCCGTCAAGCAGGCGCTGGTGGTGCCGGGTTCCGGCCTGGTGCGCGAACAGGCCGAGGCCGAGGGCCTGCACGAGATTTTCCTCGCCGCCGGTTTCGAGTGGCGGGCGCCGGGCTGCTCCATGTGCCTGGCCATGAACCCGGACCGGCTGGAATCCGGTGAGCACTGCGCGTCGACCTCCAACCGCAATTTCGAGGGACGGCAGGGGCAGGGCGGGCGCACCCACCTCGTCAGTCCGGCGATGGCCGCCGCGGCCGCTGTGGCGGGCCACTTCGTGGACGTTCGTGAATGGATGGAGGAAAGCGCATGAAAGCCTTTACCCGGCACCAGGGGCTGGTGGCGCCGCTTGATCGCGCCAACGTCGATACCGACCAGATCATCCCCAAGCAGTTCCTGAAGTCCATCCACCGGACCGGCTTCGGGCCCAACCTGTTCGACGACTGGCGTTACCTCGACGAGGGGCATCCGGGCCAGGACTGCAGCCAGCGGCCGCTCAACCCGGACTTCGTCCTCAACCAGGCCCGCTACCAGGGCGCGTCGGTCCTGCTCGCGCGGCAGAATTTCGGTTGTGGCTCCAGCCGGGAGCACGCGCCGTGGGCGCTGGAGGATTACGGCTTCCGCGCGGTGATCGCGCCGAGCTATGCCGACATTTTCTTCAATAATTGCTTTAAGAATGGATTGTTACCCATTGTATTGGAAGAAAATATAATGGATGAACTGTTTGCTGCCGTGGCCGCGACGGAGGGCTACACGCTGGATATCGACCTCGCGGCGCAATGCATCCACCGGCCAGATGGCGGTGACATCCCGTTCGCGGTGGACGCCTTCCGCAAGGATTGCCTGCTGCGGGGCCTGGACGAGATCGGCGTGACCCTGCAGGACGCCGACCGCATCCGGGCTTACGAGGAGCGGCGCCGGCAGGAAGCGCCCTGGCTGTTCCGTTCGCTGGAGGAATCCCCATGACCGACCAGGTACTGGTGCTGCCGGGCGACGGCATCGGCCCGGAGGTGGCCGGCGAGGCGGCGCGCGTGCTGGAGACGCTGCGCGCGCGTCATGGCCTGGACGTGACCTTGACCGAGGGGCTCGTCGGCGGCGCGGCCATCGATGCGCAGGGCGTGCCGCTGCCGGCGGAAACGCTCGCGGCGGCGAAGCAGTCCCGCGGCATCCTGTTCGGCGCCGTGGGCGGCCCGAAGTGGGATGCGCGCCCGGTCGCGGAGCGCCCGGAAAAAGGCCTGCTCGGCCTGCGCGCGGGGCTGGGCCTGTTCGGGAACCTGCGCCCGGCGATCCTCTACCCGGAACTCGCCGGTGCGTCGTCACTGAAACCGGAAATCGTCGCCGGCCTGGACATCCTCATCGTGCGCGAGCTGACCGGTGGCATCTATTTCGGGGAGCCGCGTGGCGTGCGCACGCTGGAGAACGGCGAACGGCAGGGCTACAACACCTATGTCTACAGCGAATCGGAGATCCGCCGCATCGGCCGGGTCGCCTTCGACCTCGCGCGGGTGCGCGGCAGGCGGGTCTGCTCGGTCGACAAGGCCAACGTGCTGGAGGTGACCATCCTCTGGCGCGAGGTCATGGAGGAGGTGGCGAAGGAGTACCCGGACGTCGCCCTGTCGCATATGTACGTGGACAATGCCGCCATGCAGCTGGTGAAGAACCCGCGCCAGTTCGACGTGCTGGTCACCGGCAACATGTTCGGCGACATCCTCTCGGACGAGGCCGCCATGCTGACCGGTTCCATCGGCATGCTGCCCTCGGCCTCGCTGAACGAGCGGGGGCAGGGCCTGTACGAACCCTGCCACGGCTCGGCGCCGGACATCGCCGGCCAGGACAAGGCCAACCCGCTGGCGACGATCCTGTCGCTGGCGATGATGCTGCGCTATTCCCTGGACCGTCGCGACCTGGCCGATACCGTCGAGAAAGCCGTCGGCCGCGTGCTGGCCGCCGGCCTGCGCACGCCGGACATCGCGCAGGGTGGCGCCGGGGAGCAGGTGATCGGAACGCGCGCCATGGGTGACGCGGTGATCGCGGAACTGCAGGGTGTGCCCGCCTGAACACCTGGTGAAGCAGTAAATTTGGAGAGGGCCGGAGAAGGGAAGGCTTTTTACGGGCGTCTGTCGGGAGCGGTACAGGGATGTACATCAGCGAGCGACAGCCGCCAGGGATGGCGGCGGAGCGGTAGGAAAAAGCCTTCCCTGCTCCGGGCCCTTGCGAAGATCTGAAAGATTTGACGAAGGAGTTGAAAGTGACCAAGCAATACAAAGTCGCCGTAGTCGGCGCCACCGGCGCTGTTGGCCAGGCCATGATCGAGGTGCTGGCGCAGCGCAAGTTCCCGGTCGGTGAACTGGTGCCGCTGGCCAGCAGCCGGTCCGCCGGCAGCACGGTGGAATACCGGGGCCGGGAGATCGAAGTGCAGGACCTCGCGGAATACGACTTCACCGGCACCGAGATCGGCCTGTTCTCGGCCGGTGGCAGTATCTCCGCGGAATATGCGCCCAAGGCGGCCGCGGCCGGCTGCATTGTCATCGACAACACCTCGCATTTCCGCAACGAGCCGGACATCCCGCTGGTGGTGCCGGAGGTGAATCCGCACGCGATGGCGGGCTACCGCAAGCGCAACATCATCGCCAATCCGAACTGCTCGACGATCCAGATGGTGGTGGCGCTGAAGCCGCTGCACGACGCGGTGGGCATCGAGCGCATCAACGTGGCCACCTACCAGGCGGTGTCGGGCACCGGCAAGGAGGCGATCGAGGAACTGGCGCAGCAGACCGCCAACCTGCTCAACGGCCGGCCGGTGGAGTCGGCCGTCTACCCCAAGCAGATCGCCTTCAATGCGATTCCGCATATCGACACGTTCCAGGAGAACGGTTACACCCGCGAAGAGATGAAGATGGTCTGGGAGACCCGCAAGATTCTGGAGGACGAGACCATCCAGGTGAATCCGACCTGCGTGCGGATTCCCGTCTTCTACGGACACAGCGAGGCCGTGCACATCGAGACCCGCGAGAAACTGTCGGCGGAGACGGCCCGGGAACTGCTTTCGAATGCGCCCGGCGTGGTCGTGCTGGATGACCGGACGGACGGCGGCTACCCGACGGCGGTCACCGAGTCGAGCGGCCGGGACCCGGTCTTCGTGGGGCGCATCCGGGAGGATATCTCCCATCCGCGCGGACTCGACCTCTGGGTGGTCTCTGACAACGTGCGCAAGGGCGCCGCGCTGAACAGCGTGCAACTTGCCGAATTATTGATAAAAGACTATTTATGATTGATACTTGCCAGCGATTTTGAAGTGAATTTCTATCTTCGGGAACTTGCGTTCAGGATTGCGGGACCGCGGCTCCGGGTGACCCCGGTCCGAGGGTGCGAGGCGTTCGAAACCGGCGCAACGGGTGCCAGAAAGACGCTGGTAAATAACAAATACGATCATTGCAAATACGATCATTGAAAGGGACGGATAAACAATGACATTGCGCAGACTGGCCCTCCCCGCCGTCTTGAGTCTCGGCCTGCTGCCGGGGCTGGCCCAGGCACTCGGTCTGGGCGAGATCAAGCTGAACTCGAGCCTGTACGAACCGCTGAACGCGGAGATCGAACTCGTCAACGTGCGTGATCTGGAGAGCCGCGAGATCCTGCCCTCGCTGGCGGGCAGCGCGGAATTCAAGAAGGCCGGTGTCGAGCGCTATTTCCACCTGTCGAAGATGCGTTTTTCGATCGAGGAGCGTACCGGTGGCAAGAAGGTCATCCGTGTCACCACGAAGGACGTGATCACCGAGCCGTTCCTCAACTTCCTGGTCGAGGTGCACTGGCCGAGCGGCCGCATGCTGCGCGAATACACCATGTTGCTGGACCCGCCCGCGTTCGCGCGCGCCACGCCGGCCCCGGTCGCGCCGCCGCTGGCGCGCAGGGAACTGCCGCCGGTCAAGCCGGCGCCCGCGCCGGAACCGCCGCCGGCGGCGAAGGCGCCCCCCGTGCGTGCGCCGGTCACGACGCCACCCGTCACCACTGCGAAAGCGCCTGCCGGCACCCAGCCGGAGGAAAAAAAAACCAGTCCTGTAAAAAAAAATCCTGATACCGCTCCGGCGCCCGCACCCACCGGCGTAGCCGAAGCACAGACCTACGGGCCGGTCCAGTCCAGCGACACCCTCTGGAGCATCGCTCAGCGCTACCGTCCGTCCGGCGCCAACATGCACCAGACCATGCTGGCCATCCAGCGGCTGAACCCCGACGCCTTCATCAACAACAACGTCAACCTGTTGAAAAAGGGCAAGACGCTCCGCATCCCGTCCGCCGCCGAGGTCACCGAACTCTCGCGCAGCGAGGCCACCGCGGAATTCCAGCGCCAGGAGGCGGCCTGGAAGGGCCGCCAGCCGACCCGCACCGTCGCCCGTGAATCCACCGGCAGCGCCCCGTCCGCGGCGGATGATTCAGCGCATCTGAAACTGGTCTCAGCGCCGCCCGAGGAAGCGCTCTCCGGCGGATCGGCATCCGGTGGCGTCAGTGACGCCTCCCGGGACACCGAGGCGGCCCTGGCGGTTAGCAAGGAACAGCTCGACAAGAGCGAACGCCGCTCGCAGGAACTGGAAGGGCATGTCAAGCAGCTCGAGGACCAGGTGCAGACCCTGGAGCGGCTGATCGAACTGAAGAATTCCCAGCTGGCGGAATTGCAGGCCAAGCTGGACGCCAAGGGGTCCGCGGACACCAAGGCCCCGGCCGATACCGGCAGCAAGGCGCCGACCCTGGAGGAGCAACTGGCGGCCGCGCAAGCTGCGCTGGACGATGCCGGCGACAAGCTCGACACGGCCATGGACGATGCGGCCGGCGGTATCGAGGACGCTGCCGGGATGCTGAAGGACGATGCCGGTGATGCGGTGTCGGGGATCGATTCGGCGGCGCTGGACCTGCTGAGCGAGCCGGAAACCGAGCCCAGCCTGCAGGAGGCCGCACCGAAGCCGGAACCGAAGCCGGAACCGAAAGCGGAGCCGAAGCCCAAACCGAAACCCAAGGCCGCCAAGCCCAAGCAGGCGGCGCCACCGCCCCCGCCGGAACCCGGCCTGTTCGAGGATCCGATGGTGCTGGGCGGCATCGGCGGCGCCGCGGTGCTGGCGCTGGTCGGCGGCATGATGTTCCTGCGGCGCCGCAAGGCGGCTGGCGAGGACGAGGAACTCGACGAACTGGCCATGCTGGACGAGTCGCCCGCGCCCGAGCCGGTCGTCGCGCTCGACAGGGAAGAGCCGGAGGTCGAAGACCTGGCGGCCGCCGTGGCGCTCGACGAGGTGGCCGAGGACATCGGTCTGGACGTACCGGAGCCCGAGCACAAGCCGGCGGCCACCGCCATCGAGCAGGACCTGGAGGAAGAAGGCCCCTCCCTGGATGATCTCGGCATGGAGCTGACCGCCGATATCGCCGGTGGCAGCGCCACGGAGGAAGTGAACGACCTCAGCGCCGATCTCGACGATCTCTCCGCAGAACTCGATGCCGAGCTGGGCCAGGCGGAAACCGACGCCGACAGCCTGGGCGCGGGCCTGGACGATCTCGAACTGGACCTGGACAGCGGTACGGCCGGCGAGGCCGCCTCCACGGTCGAGGACCTGGAGGCCGAGCTCGGCAGTCTCGACCTGGATACCGACCTCGAAAGCGGCGACCTGGACCTCGACACGGACCTGGCTGCCGCCACGGAATCAACCGCCGACGCCGGCCTGGATGATTTCGACCTTTCCGATGGCGCGGTGGCCGACGCCCCCGATGCGGAAGACCTCACGGCGGACCTGGGCGCGGAGCTGGATGCGGAACTTGCCGAAGCGGAGCCGGCCGCGGCCGGGGCGGACGACGATTTCGACCTGGGCGATCTCGATCTGGAGGACACCGCGGGCGGCGACGAGGTGGCGACCAAGATGGACCTTGCCCGCGCCTACATCGACATGGGGGATTCCGAGGGAGCCCGCGAGATCCTCGACGAGGTGATGCAGGAAGGCAACGACGAGCAGAAGGCGGAGGCCGAGGCGCTGATTGCCAAGCTCTGATCCGACCCGACCGGTCAGCCGGGGTGCGCAGGCATCCCGGCTGATTTCGTTTTACGGCGCCTGATTTTCCCGCATGCGATACGCGCTGGGCGTGGAGTACTGTGGCGCCGGCTTCCATGGCTGGCAGCGCCAGTCGGACGAGGCGGTCACCCCGACGGTGCAGGGCGCGCTGGAAGCCGCGCTCGCGCGCATCGGCGATCACCCGGTCTGCGTGCAGGGTTGCGGCCGCACGGACGCCGGTGTGCACGCGGCGCTGCAGATCGCCCACTTCGATTCGCCGGCGGCGCGCAGTCCGGACAACTGGCTGCGCGGCGCCAATACCCTGTTGCCGCGCGGTGTCCGCATCCGCTGGGTGCGTCCGGTCGGGGCGGATTTCCAGTCCCGTTTCGCGGCGATGTCCCGGACCTATCTCTACCTGGTCGCGAACGCTGCGGTCGCCCCCGCCATGCCGGCCGCGATGGCCCTGCAGGAAGGGCGCCCGCTGGACGCGGCCGCGATGCACGCGGCGGCGCAATGCCTGGTCGGTGAACACGATTTCTCGGCGTTTCGCGCGGCCGCATGCGAGTCTTCCACGCCCTGGCGACGGGTCTTCCGGATCTCCGTGCGGCGCGCCGGGCAGGCGGTGCTGATCCGGGTTCAGGCCAATGCCTTCCTGCTGCACATGGTCCGCAACATCACCGGCAGCCTGCTGGCGGTGGGGCGGGGCGACCAGCCCGTCGGCTGGCTGGCTGACCTGCTGCGGCAACGCGACCGCACCCGCGCGGCCGCCACCGCGCCCCCGGACGGGCTGTACCTGTGCGGGGCCGGTTACCCGCTCCGGCACGGTCTGCCGGAGCAGTTGCGGCTGCCTTGGCCGCTGGCCCTGACCGAGGCGGATTTCTGGTCCCGCTGACCGCCACGCCGGCGGCATCGCGGGCTGCAACAGGGCAGGCCGTCCACGCGGAATCGGCTGCTCTGGTATCATCGCCGGCGTATGAACAGCGGACCGGGACAGTAGTGTGCGAAGGACGCGCGTAAAGATTTGCGGCATCACGTCCGTCGAGGACGCGCAGGCCGCCGTGGCGGCCGGGGCCGACGCCATCGGCCTCGTGTTTCACCGCGGCAGTCCGCGCTACGTGAGCGTCGAGAATGCGGCGCGCATCGTGGCCTCGCTGCCCCCCTTCGTGACCCCGGTGGCGCTGTTCGTCGACCCCGATCGGGAACTGGTGGAGTCCACCATCGAGCGGACCGGTGTCGCAATGCTGCAGTTCCACGGCGAGGAACTGCCGGCCGAATGCAGCGGTTTCGGCCGGCCCTGGATCAAGGCGGGACGGGTCCGCGCCGGTTTCGACATGCTCGCCTTCGCCGAGCAGTACCGGGACGCCAGCGGCCTGCTGCTGGATGCCTGGTCGGCGGACGCGCCCGGCGGCACCGGCCAGACCTTCGACTGGTCGCGGGTGCCACCGCAACTGGCGCGGCGGATGATCCTCGCCGGTGGGCTGCACGACGGCAACGTGGGCGAGGCCATCCGCGCCCTGCGCCCCTACGCCGTCGATGTCAGCAGTGGGGTCGAGGCCAGCCCCGGCCGCAAGGACGGGGCGCGTATCGAGGCTTTCATGCGCGTGGTGCGCAGCAGTGAGCAGGGATGAACCCGTGACAGATTACCGCAACCTGCCGGACGGGCAGGGTCATTTCGGAGCGTACGGGGGGCGTTTCGTCTCCGAGACGCTCATGCACGCGCTGGAACTGCTGGAGGCGGATTTCATGCGCCTGCGCAAGGATCCGGAATTCATCGCCGAGTTCGCCGCCGACCTGGCGCACTACGTCGGCCGGCCGTCGCCGCTTTACTTCGCGCGCCGCTGGAGCGAGAAACTCGGCGGGGCGCGCATCTACCTGAAGCGCGAGGACCTCAACCACACCGGCGCGCACAAGATCAACAACACGGTCGGCCAGGGACTGCTGGCGCGTTACTCGGGCAAGCCGCGCGTGATTGCCGAGACCGGCGCCGGCCAGCACGGCGTCGCGACCGCGACCATCGCCGCGCGGCTGGGCCTGGAATGCTGCGTCTACATGGGCGCCGAGGACATCGAGCGGCAGGCGCCCAACGTCTACCGCATGCGCCTGCTGGGCGCCGAGGTGCGGTCGGTCGAGTCCGGCACCCGCACCCTCAAGGACGCCATGAACGAGGCGCTGCGGGACTGGGTCACCAACGTCGAGGACACTTTCTACATCATCGGCACCGTGGCCGGCCCCCATCCCTACCCGTTGCTGGTGCGCGAGTTCCAGTCGGTGATCGGCCAGGAGACGCGCCAGCAGATGCTCGAGGCCGAGGGGCGCCTCCCGGACCTGCTGGTGGCCTGTGTCGGTGGCGGCTCCAACGCCATCGGCCTGTTCCACCCGTTCCTGCCGGACGAGAGCGTGCGCATGGTCGGCGTGGAAGCAGCCGGGGACGGCATCGAGACCGGCCGCCACGCCGCGCCGCTGTGCCAGGGCATCACCGGCGTGCTGCACGGCAACCGCACCTACCTGATGTCGGACGAATCCGGCCAGATCACCGCGACCCATTCCATCTCGGCCGGGCTCGATTACCCGGGCGTGGGTCCCGAGCACGCCTGGCTGAAGGATTCCGGGCGTGCCGAGTACGCCGCCGTCACCGACACGCAGGCACTGGCGGCGTTCCACGAACTGACCCGCGTCGAGGGCATCCTGCCGGCGCTGGAATCCAGCCACGCACTGGCGTGGGTGCGTGAGCACGCGCCGCAGATGGCCCCTGACCAGCTCATCGTCGTCAACCTCTCCGGACGCGGCGACAAGGACGTGGGCACGGTGCAGGCCTGGGAAGCGGGGGACCGCAAATGAGCCGCATCAGCGGGGTATTCGCCGCCCTGCGCGCGGCCGGGCGCAAGGCGTTCATCCCCTACATCACGGCCGGCGATCCCGACCCGGAGACCACGCTCGCGGTGCTCGATGCACTGGTTGAGAACGGCGCCGACATCATCGAACTGGGCATTCCCTTCTCCGACCCCATGGCTGACGGGCCGGTGATCCAGCTTGCCTGCGAGCGGGCGCTGGCACGGGGCATGACGCTGACCGGCGTGCTGGAGATTGCGCAGCAGTTCCGGGCCCGCCACGCCGACACGCCGCTGGTGCTGATGGGCTACCTGAACCCGCTCGAGCGCATGGGGTACGCGAAATTCGCCGAGCGCGCCGCCGCGGCCGGCGTGGACGGCGTGCTGGTGGTGGACATGCCGCCCGAGGAGGCGCCGGACCTGCGCCGCGAACTGTCCGAACGGTCACTAGATTTGGTGTTCCTGCTTGCCCCGACGACAACGGACGAGCGCGCCCGGCGGATCGCCGGGCAGGCATCCGGTTATCTCTATTACGTCTCCCTGCGCGGTGTCACCGGGGCCGGCAACCTGCAGGTGGACGAGGTGGCGGCCCGCCTGGACGGCCTGCGGCGGCTGACCGATCTGCCCATCGGGGTCGGTTTCGGCATCAGCGATGCGGACAGCGCGCGGGCGGTGGCGGCGGTTTCCGACGGGGTCGTGATCGGCTCGGCGCTGGTGCAGCGGATCGCCGACAGCGTGGCCGCCGGCGAATCCCCGGCCATGGTGATCGGCGAATTCGCCCATGGTGTCCGCGCGGCCCTGGACGGTCCGGGTGGCGATGCCTGACCCGGCTGGGCTATTCTTGGGCATGCCGAAACGGCTGGTCATATCGAGGGAACGAGCGTGACGACCTGGGTGGAGCGGATGCTCCCCAACCTCTCCCGTCCGGAGCAGCAGCGCAAGAACACGGTGCCGGAAGGTCTCTGGCGCAAGTGCGTGAACTGCGATGCGGTGCTCTACCGTCCCGATCTCGAGCGCAATCTCGAGGTCTGTCCGAAGTGCGGCCATCACATGCGCATCGGCGCCCGCAAGCGCCTCAAGCTGTTCCTGGACGACGGCGAGCAGGAGGAGATCGGCGCCGGCCTGGAACCGGAGGATTTCCTCAAGTTCCGCGACACCAAGCGCTACCGGGACCGCATCACCGCTGCCCAGCGCGATACCGGCGAGAAAGATGCGCTGGTGGTCATGCGGGGGAAACTGCGCGGCAGTCCCGTGGTCGCGGCGGCGTTCGAGTTCTCCTTCATGGGTGGTTCGATGGGCTCGGTGGTGGGCGAACGGTTCGCCCGCGGCGCGCAGGTGGCCCTGCGTGAGCGCGCCCCGATGATCTGCTTCTCCGCCAGCGGCGGCGCGCGCATGCAGGAGGCGCTCATGTCGCTGATGCAGATGGCCAAGACCAGCGCCGCCATCGCCAAGCTCAACGCGGCCCGGATTCCATACATTTCCGTCCTCACGGACCCGGTCTACGGCGGCGTGTCCGCCAGCCTGGCGATGCTCGGCGACATCAACATCGCGGAGCCGCGCGCGTTGATCGGCTTCGCGGGGCCGCGCGTCATCGAGCAGACCGTACGGGAAAAGCTGCCGGAGGGATTCCAGCGCAGCGAATTCCTGCTGGAGCACGGATTCATCGACCTGATCGTGGACCGCTCCGAGATGCGCGACAAGATCGGCGGCCTGCTGCAGAAACTGCACCGTCCGCAGGCTGCCGCCGACTGAACACCGCCCCCGCCGCTGACGAGGTCTTTGCATGTCCCGCTCGCTGCCGGAGTGGCTCGCCTTCATCGAGGGCCTGCACCCGCGCGAGATCGAGCTGGGGCTGGAACGCGTGCGCGCGGCTGCGGAGCAGCTGGGCCTGCTGCGCGCGCCGCTGGCGCCGCTGGTCATCACCGTCGCCGGCACCAACGGCAAGGGCAGCCTGGTGCATGCCCTGCAGGCGCAGTGCCGGACAGCGGGCCGGCGGGTCATGGCCTACACCTCCCCGCACCTGGTCCGCTACAACGAGCGCATCCGTCTTGACGGGCTTCCGGTGCCGGATGCCGAGCTCTGCGAGGCGTTCGCCGTCGTGTACGCCGCCTGCCGGGACATCCCGCTGACCTACTTCGAGTTCGGCACGCTGGCGATGGGTGTCCTGTGCCGGCGCCACGCGCCCGACGTGCTGCTGCTGGAGGTGGGCATGGGCGGCCGGCTGGACGCGGTCAACGTGCTGGAGCCGGACATCGCCGTGGTCACGTCCATCGGGCTGGATCACTGTGACTGGCTGGGAGACACCCGCGAACAGATCGGGTTCGAGAAAGCCGGCATCTTCCGGGCCGGCCGGCCGGCGCTGTGCGCCGACCGCGATGCGCCGCGCTCGATCCGGGAACAGGCCGCCGCGGTGGGCGCGCAACTGCTGCAGCTCGGGGTGGATTTCGAGCCGGGCAGTGACATCTCCGGTACGTTGCCGGATGGCACGGATCCGGACCTCGCCGCCACGGTATCGCAGGTCTGCCGGCTGGCCGGTGTGCCGTTCGCACCGGCCGCCCTGGGGGACCGGCCGCCCGGGCGGTGGCAGCTGCTGGAACGGGATGGCCGCGAGTTCGTGCTGGATGTCGCCCACAACCCGCAGGCCACGGAACGGCTTGCCGCGCGGCTCGGCGCGTTGCCGGTGCGCCGCACGCTGGCGGTGTTCGGGCTGCTGGCCGGCCGCGATCCGCTGGCGGTGACCCGGCCGCTGTGGCCGCTGGTGCAGGAATGGCTCACCGTGGAGACGACGGGCGCGCGTGGCTGTAGCGCGCAATCGCTGTCACGTATACTGGCCGCTGCAGGCCAGCAGGCCGCCGCGCTGGATGCGGGCCGGTCATTGCCGGAAGCGGTCCTGGCCGGGTCCGGCCCCGGCGACCGGATCCTGGTCTTCGGCTCCTTCCAGGTGGTGGGGGGGCTGCTGACGCCCGACCTGAACCAATTGAGGACCTCCCAGCCATGGACCGGTTAAAGCTCAAGCAACGTGTGGTCGGTGCGCTGGTGCTGCTGTCGCTGGCGGTCATCTTCCTGCCGCTGCTGTTCGACGCCGAGCCTGACGTGTTCCAGCAGGAGCAGCAGTGGCTGCCGCCTGCGCCCCGGGTGGAGGAGTTCGGCAGCTACGAGCCGAAACCGGTGCAGTGGGAAAAACCCGGGGAGCAGGAACTGTGGCAGGCGCAGGACCAGGTCGAGGAGACGCCCGAGGTGCTGCCGCCACAGCCGGTCGAGGACAGGCAACTGCCCACGGCGCCGGCCCTGACGCCCGAGGAGCTGCCGGAGGCCTGGAGCGTGCAGCTGGCGACGTTCTCCAAGCGCGAGAACGCCACCAACCTGTCCCTGCGGCTGCAGAAGGCCGGCTACCAGGCCTATGTGCGCGAGGTCGGCACCACCAAGGGGCCCATGACGCGCGTGTTCGTGGGGCCGGAACTGGTCGCCACCGAAGCGAAGAAACTGCGCGAGAAACTCCAGTCGGAGTTCAAGCTCGACGGCATCGTGGTGCAGTTCCAGCCGTGACGAAGCGGAGCCGGGTGCGGGGCGTGCGGATTGGCTGAGCCGGGATTCAACTGGGCGGACTGGGCCATCATCGCGGTGGTGTTGCTGTCCACCCTGATCAGCCTGGTGCGCGGCTTCATGAAGGAGGCGCTTTCGCTGGCCACCTGGGTCGCCGCCTTCGTGGTGGCGCGCCTGTTTCATCCGCAGGCCGCGGTGTACATCGCGCCCTACATCGAGACCCCGTCCCTGCAGATGCTGGCGGCATTCGCGCTGCTGTTCTTCGGTATGCTGCTGATTGGTTCTATCATTAACTGGGTGATCGTGATGCTGGTGCGGGCCACCGGGCTGTCCGGGCTCGACCGGCTGCTCGGCATGGGTTTCGGATTCGCCCGCGGGCTGCTGTTGCTGGTGGTGGCGCTGGCCCTGCTGCGCATGACCCCGGCGCCGCAGGACCCGTGGTACCGCCAGTCGGCGCTGATTCCGCACCTGGAAATGGTCGAGAACTGGTCCAGGCACACGTTCGGCGAATTGTATGCCGGGTTGCGCGAGCGCTACCCGGCGGTGTTTACTGCGCCCCCCATCGGGCCGATGCAGGGAGGATCCTGATTCATGTGCGGTATTACCGGGATCGTGGCGCATTCCCCCGTCAGCCAGGCGCTCTATGACGCGCTGACCGTGCTGCAGCACCGTGGCCAGGACGCGGCCGGCATCGTCACCTGCGAGGGCTCCAAGCTGCACCTGCGCAAGAGCAACGGGCTGGTGCGCGACGTGTTCCGCACCCGCCACATGATGCGGCTCACCGGCAACATGGGCATCGGCCACGTGCGCTACCCGACGGCCGGTACGCAGAGTTCCGCCGAGGCGCAGCCGTTCTATGTCAACTCGCCCTACGGCATCACGCTGGCGCACAACGGCAACCTGATCAATTCCACCGAGCTGAACGTGGCGCTGTTCGAGTCCGACCTGCGCCACATCAACACGCAGTCCGACTCCGAGGTGCTGCTGAACGTGTTCGCACACGAACTGCAGAAACTCGGCAAACTGCGCCCGACGCCCGAGGAGATCTTCGAGGCGGTGCGCGGCGTGCACCGGCGCTGCAGCGGCGCCTACGCCGTGGTGGCCATGATCACCGGGTATGGCATCGTCGCCTTCCGCGATCCCTACGGCATCCGGCCGCTGGTGTTCGGCAAGCGCCTGACGCCGGAAGGTCCGGAGTACATGGTCGCCTCGGAATCCGTGGCGCTGGACGTGCAGGGCTTCAGGCTGGTGCGCGACGTGGCGCCGGGTGAGGCGGTCTACATCGAGCACGACGGCTCGCTGCACACCTGTCAGTGCGCCCGCAATCCGGTCTCGGCGCCGTGCCTGTTCGAGTACGTCTACCTGTCGCGTCCGGACAGCATCATCGACGGCATCTCGGTGTACAAGGCGCGGCTGCGCATGGGCGAGAGCCTGGCCGAGACCATCAAGCGGGAACGGCCGGATCACGATATCGACGTCGTCATCCCCATCCCCGACACCAGCCGCACATCGGCCATGCAACTGGCCTACGAACTGGGCGTGAAGTACCGCGAGGGGTTCATCAAGAACCGCTACATCGGCCGCACGTTCATCATGCCGGGGCAGGGCGAGCGGCGGCGGTCGGTGCGCCAGAAGCTCAACGCCATCGAGCTGGAGTTCCGCGACAAGAACGTGCTGCTGGTGGACGATTCCATCGTGCGCGGCACCACCTCGCGGCAGATCATCCAGCTGGCGCGCGAGGCCGGCGCGAAGAGCGTCTACTTCGCATCGGCCGCGCCGCCGGTGCGTTTCCCGAATGTCTACGGCATCGACATGCCGGCGGCGCACGAGCTGGTCGCCCACGACCGCACCGTGGCCGAGGTGCAGGAGCTGATCGGCGCCGACTGGCTGGTGTTCCAGGAACTGGACGACCTCATCGCGGCGGCGCGGGAGGGCAATCCGAAGATCACGCAGTTCGATTGTTCGGTGTTCAATGGCAAGTACGTCACCGGGGATGTCAACCAGCGTTACCTGAAGCAGATCGCGCGTGACCGCAGCGATGCGGAAAAAATGCGGCGCAACCCGGAACCCGAGACGGACGCCGCGATCGAACTGCACAACAACGACTGATCTGCACGCATGAACAGGAAGAATGCTCCCAAGCCGGATCGCGCCGAACGACTGCGTTCGGTGCTGGACGGCTGCCGCGCTGATACGCTGGCGATCCGCGCCGGCGAGATCCGCTCCCTGGAGGGCGAGCACCGCGAGCCGATCTACTCCACGTCCAGCTTCGTCTTCACCAGTGCGCGCGAGGCGGCGGCCCGCTTCGCCATGGAGGAGCCGGGCAACATCTACTCGCGTTTCACCAATCCCACGGTGCGCGCTTTCGAGCAGCGCCTGGCCGCGCTGGAGGGCATGGAGCGCAGCGTCGCGACGGCATCGGGCATGGCGGCCATACTCACCACCTTCCTCGGGCTGCTGCAGTCCGGCGATCACATCGTCTGCTCGCGCTCGGTGTTCGGCAACACGCACATGCTGCTCAACAAGTTCCTGCGCCGCGCGGGGATCGAGACCACCTTCGTGCCGCAGAAGGACTACGGCGCCTGGCAGGCGGCGCTGCGGCCGAACACGAAGCTGGCCTACCTGGAAACGCCCTCGAACCCGCTCTGCCACGTGTCGGATATCCAGCGCGTGGCGGATATCGTGCACGATGCCGGCGCCCGGCTGATCGTCGACAACGTGTTCCTGACGCCGGCGCTGCAACGGCCGGTGGATTTTGGCGCGGATCTCGTGCTGCACTCGGCGACGAAGTACCTGGACGGGCAGGGCCGCTGCATCGGCGGGATCGTCTGCGGCCCGGAGGCGGTCATGGAGGAGATCTACACCTTCCACCGCACCGCGGGCGCCGCCATGAGCCCGTTCAACGCCTGGGTGTTCCAGGCCGGACTGGAAACGCTCTCCCTGCGCATGCAGGCGCAGAGCCAGCGGGCGATGAAGCTGGCGCGCTGGCTGGCGGCGCAGGACGGCATCGAGGTGGTGCACTACCCGGGACTGGAGGCGCACCCGCATCACGGGCTCGCCAGCGCGCAGCTGCGGGCCGACCTGGAAGACCCGTGTTACGGCGCCGTGCTTTCGTTCGAGGTCACCGGCGGCCAGGAAGCCGCCTGGCGCTTCATCGACGCCACGCGCCTGATCAGCATCACCGCCAATCTCGGCGACGTGCGCACCACCATCACGCACCCGGCGACCACCACGCACGGCAAGCTGACAGCGGAGGAACGCGATGCCGCCGGTATCCGTCCCAACCTGGTGCGGGTCGCGGTGGGGCTGGAGGACGTCGCCGACGTCCAGGACGACCTGTGCAGGGGACTGCGCGCGGCCCTGGAACCGGCCCCGTGAGCCGCGCCGAGATCGACCGCGCCATCGACGCCATCGGCACGGTGGTGCTGGGCAAGGAGACCCAGATCCGGCTTTCGCTGGCCTGCCTGCTGGCCGGCGGCCACCTGCTGATGGAAGACCTGCCCGGAATGGGCAAGACCACGCTGTCGCAGGCACTGGCGAAGGTGCTGGGGATGACCTACAACCGCGTGCAGTTCACCAGCGACCTGCTGCCGGCCGACATTCTCGGCGTCTCCATCTACGACCGCGAGAGCGGCAGCTTCCGGTTCCACGAGGGTCCGGTCTTCGCGCAGGTGGTGCTGGCCGACGAGATCAACCGCGCCACGCCGAAGACGCAGAGCGCGCTGCTGGAGGCGATGGAGGAGCGGCAGGTGACGGTGGAGGGACAGACGCGCCCGCTGCCGCAGCCGTTCTTCGTCATCGCCACGCAGAACCCGGTGACCCATGCCGGCACCTACCCGCTGCCGGAATCGCAGTTGGACCGCTTCCTCATGCGCATCGAGCTGGGCTATCCCGGTCCGGAGGCGGAGCGCGAGCTGCTGCGCGGACGCGACCGGCGCGAACTGCTGCAGGAACTGCCCGCGTGCATTTCCGCCGCGCGGCTGCCGCAGCTTCGCCAGGAAGTGGGCAGGGTCGTGGTGGCCGAGGCGCTGCTCGACTACCTGCAGCGCATCATCCAGTACACGCGGTCCGGCCGGGAGTTCTCCTACGGGCTGTCGCCGCGCGGCGCGCAGGCATTGCTGTATTCGGCGCGGGCCTGGGCCTACATCGACGGCCGTGACCACGTGCTGCCCGAGGACGTGCAGGCCATCCTGCCGTCGGTGGTCGAGCACCGCCTGCGCGAATCGGCGGATTTCACCGATCACGGCGGTGGCGCCCTGGCCCAGCGCCTGCTGTCCACGGTGGACGTGGTCGGTTGAGGTGGCCACCCCCAAACACCCCTGTAGGTCAGGCTTCAGCCTGACAACTACAGCCCCCGCGGCCTGACATGCCCTCCCACCAGAACATCCTCCTGCACCCCTGGGTCACGCTGCGCGGGTTCTGGCGGGAGCGCTTCGATGCCTGGCTCGACCGCCGCCTGAAGCCGCGCAGCACGGTGACGCTGGACCAGCGCCGCGTGTTCATCTTCCCGACCCGCTTCGGCGCCTGGCTGGGCATCCTGCTGTTCTGCCTGCTGGTGGGCGCGATCAACTACGAGAACAGCCTGGTGTTCGCGCTCTGCTTCCTGCTCGGCAGCCAGTTCGTGGTCGCCATGCTCTACACGTTCCGCAACCTGTCCGGCCTGACCCTCAGCGCGGGGCACTCCGAGTCCGTCTTCGTCGGCGAGGATGCGCCCTTCGAGGTGGTCTTCTCGCGCGATGGGGAACGCGGTTACGAGGCGCTCTATGCCGGCTTCCCGGACGCCCCGGTGCAGCAGGTCGACCTGGTCGTGGAACGCGAGTGCCGGGTACGCCTGTACGCGCGTGCCAGGCATCGCGGCCGCATGAAACCCGGGCGGATGCTGGTGGAGACGTACTACCCGGTCGGCATGCTGCGGGCCTGGACCTGGGTCGACCTCGGGATGGAGTGCATCGTCTACCCGAAGCCGGTCGCCGCCGGCAAGCTGCCGGCCAGCGCCGGTGGCGACGAGGAAGGCGAGCACACCGCCGGCAGCGGCTCGGACGATTTCGCCGGCATCCGCGAGTACCGGCCCGGCGATTCGCTGCGCCAGATTGCCTGGAAGTCGCTGGCGCGGGAGCAGGGCCTGCACAC
>JBFKKR010000065.1:0-17773 GCA_041682035.1 Pseudomonadales bacterium
GAGTTGTCGAAAATCATCAGCACGTTGGGCGTGCCCGCCGTGCCCGGTTCGCGCACGAACAGGTCGGTGTCGACGGCGCTCGCCGGCGGCGTGTAGCAACCCACGGCCAGCAGCATGGCGGTGGAAAAAGTCTTCAGGGTGTCGATGATTTTCATGGCGTACTCCTACCGGGCCGGTAGTAAATTCTCAGGCGCAAGGGTCAATGGGGTCAGAAGGCAGCAGCGAGCAGTTGCCGGACAGCATCAGCATGCGGACGCCCTGCTGCATGACCACGCGGGCACCGGTGACGGTGTCGGTGGCGCAGGCTTCGAAGGCGAACACGTTGTACTCCGGGATCAGCGGCGCGGCCACCGAGTAGCCCTGCGCCGGCGTGCTGGAAATGCAATAGGGCCGCTCGACGGTCACCGTCCAGTTGCTGATGGTGTAGTTCTGGATGCCGGTGCCGCCACCGAAGTTCGCCCTGTCGGTGAAACTGGTGACCTGGTCAATGACGCGCTCGATGCCGCGTTCCACCGCGCGCTCGGTCTGGATGCGCGCCTGCCGGTTCTGGGCGATCTTCAGGTCGATTGTCGATGTCTGCATCGTGCTGACCGCGAGCAGTGTCACGATCAGCATGATGAACAGCGCAACCGGCAGCACCATGCCGCCCTGTTTCCTGCGGGGGATGAAGTT
The DNA here is from genome assembly GCA_041682035.1 of Pseudomonadales bacterium. Classification (GTDB taxonomy): domain Bacteria; phylum Pseudomonadota; class Gammaproteobacteria; order Pseudomonadales; family JBFGWM01; genus JBFJWR01. Next base: position 673 of record JBFKKR010000065.1, read on the forward strand.
TCTCATGCGCCGGATACCGTCCCTCTGCGATTGCTGACATTCACGATGTTCACCGTGGTCGTGTAGACGTTGCGCTTGCAGCGGTCGCCGATCGGGCCGATGCTGACGCCGCCCAGGTTATAGATTTTCTGGTCGCTGTGGCCGACGGTGAATTCGCTGTTGCGCACCAGCAGCCAGATGCGCGCGGTCACCACGGATGCCCACTCGGTTTCATTGGCGGGGACGCCGTAACTGTTGGCCACGCCGTCATCGTCCGGGTCGAGCCCGTACAGGATCTGCATGTTCTCCACGCCCTCGGCGATGATCTCGCTGGTGTATGCACCGCCTGCGCCGAGCACGATGCGCCGCAGGGTGGGCGCGGTGCCCGCCGCGCCGCAGGCCGCGCCCGCGCGTACGTAGTAGGTGTGGTTGAGGAACTGGCGTACGGGTGCGTCGGCGCCACCGGTGAACGTGCGCGTGAACGTGGTGTTCGAATTGCTGTCGCCCAGGCCGATCTGCACGCCGAAGGACGGGTGGCCCTGCATGTACCAGGTGGTGTCCGTGTCTCCGCCCAGCGTGTCGAGTTCCGCCGGCGTGAAGGCGCGGCTGTGGGTGCGGCGGATGGAGATCACGTCGGTCGAGGTGTGCGGCGCGGTGGTCTGGGGCGAGTCCAGGTCACAACCGGTGGAGCCGGCCGGATCGTCGGTGGTGTTGTTGTTGATGCCGACCACCGGCAGTGAAATGTCCTCCTGGATCACGGCTGCGTCCGGCGTACGGCAGATGGCCAGCGCATCCGCGTCCGGTGTGCCCTGGTTGAACAGCGCACCGTAGAAACCGGCCAGCCGGACGTCGTCGGCCAGGACCTGGAGGGCGTAGCGCGCATTGTCGAGCTGGCGCGCGGCGCGGGAGATTTCCGCCTCGTTGCGGCTGCTGCTGGATGCCAGCGTGGTCAGCCCCAGCAGGATGAATGAGCCGATGGCCACCGTGATCATCAGTTCGATCAGCGATACGCCGGCCTGGCGGCTGGCGGGCGGGGCTTGGTAGCGGTTGCAGTGCATGGGTAAGGTCCTGTGTCCGGGCGTCACGAGGACGTGTTGCTGCCGAAGTGGGTTTCCAGGAAGACGGCCCTTCGGCGCGTGTCGGCCCCGTCGGCGTTGTACAGGTTGGCGGCGCAGGGGTCGGCCGGCGGCGACATGTCGGACTGGCCCTGCCAGGTCACCGTGACACGGAAGACACGGTCGCCGTTGCCGTCGAGCGCGGTGGTGATGCAGCCGCGCGCGTCGATCAGGCCGCCGACGTTGGAGCCGCTCAGCGTCTCCGTGGCGCCCTTGAGCATCGAGTCCCAGGTGATCACGTCTGCCTCGGCCTGGTCGCTGAATACGCCCGCGGCCGAGCAGTTGTACACGGCAGCATCGATGCCGGTGCCGAAGTAGGTCACGCCGTAATCCCCGGAGGTGTCGGTGGTGTAGCAGGTGCGTTCGACCGCGCCGAAGGGATTGGCGCGCAGGCGGTTGAGCATGTCTTCCGCCAGCAGGATGCCCTGCGAGCGCTGCTGCGACTCGAGCTGGCTCTGCTGTGCGCGCAGCTGCAGCGCGATCATGCCCAGCGAGCCGATCACGGTGATGAGCATCGCCACGAGCACCTCGATCAGCGAGAAGCCCTGTTGGTTCGGGCGCTGCAAGTGCCCGGCACCAGTCAATGTGCTGTGTTCCATGACTAGCAGGCTCCTCCGCTTGCGTATTGCGGCAGCCCGTCCACGCCGAGCGAGACGCTCCAGCGCGACTGCGCCAGTCCGCCGTCATCGCAGAAATTGATCTGTGGAATGACCACGCCGGTCGGTGACGGGCGTCCGAGCCGGTTGTAGCGGATGTTTGCAAGCGCCACTGCCGGTGTGCCGTTCACATATTCCTGTTCGGAAAACACCGCGATCGGGTTCTTGTATGTGATATTGCCGGTGGCGGTGTTGTCTGTGAACACGCATTCATTTCCGACAGCAGTCGGGTCAGCGGCAATGTTGGCCACCGTTGTGGCGTCACTTCCCACCGGGGCCGCGATGATCTGCAGGCCGGCCGCCCAGTCGCCGGCGTCATCTGGTACGACGTAAACATCACACAGTCCATTCATGCGCATCGCCTCGCTGCGCGCCTGGCGCAGTGCGGTGAAAAGCGTCTTGGCGGCGGTTTTGACCCGCTGCGTGGCAAAGGCCTCGCGGAACCCGGGGATGCCGACGCCGAGCAGGATCGCCACGATGAGAACCACGATCATCGCCTCCACCAGCGTGAAGCCGCCTGACCGGGCAGGATGGTGAAGGCGCATCATCAGTCGTCTCCCCAGGAGCCGTCCGGTCCGGTACGCTGATTCAGGTGGTTCATCGTGATGGATTCGCCGTTGTGCATGCCGATGCCGGCCGCGGTGACGGTAAACTCGTAGGGCGCCACGGTGGTGTCGACCGTGATGGACACGTTGAAGAAGTCATCCACGTTGGCCGGTTCGGACGTGATGCCCAGTGCAGCCAGGTTGCCGGCGTAGGTGCGGTTGTCCAGCAGGTACTGGGCCTGCAGGTTGGCGATGTCGGCGACGAACTGGGCGGCCGCCGCCCGGTGCGATTTGCGGACATATTCCTGGTAGCCGGGAATGGCGACGGCGGCAAGAATGGCCACGATGACCACGACAATCATCAGTTCGATCAGAGTGAATCCGTTTTGAGAGCGCTTTGCAGTCACGGTCTGGTTCTTCCTTTGATGGGGCTTTGGGGCGGTGACATACATTTTAAACGCTCTTTCCAATTCGGGCCTGTCTGCGGGCAGGCCCGCCTGAATCATGCTTTCGTGCCACGGCGGGATACATGCCGGGGGCCACAACCAGATAGTAGGTTTGGCCAGGGGGCCAGGAAAAGCACGAAACGATGACCGGTACATGTCGCTGGACGGGCGGGGACGAACCGTGACCGGCATCACAGGTTGCCTGTTTTGAACGGGAATCCAGGCCTCTTGAATCAGGTGCATGCGCAGCAGGCCGTGATCCGGTTCCTGCCCGTGGTGTTGCTGGCCTACGCGGCGGTGGCCGTGTTCTGGCCCGGCCTGGCCGGTGGCTTCCTGCTCGATGATGCCGGCAACCTGCGGCGCCTGGCCCAGTTCGGGCCCGCCCAGGATCCGGAATCACTGCTGGTCGCGCTCGGCAGTGGCACGGCGGGTCCGACCGGTCGGCCGGTCGCGCTGCTGACCCTGCTCGCGCATGACCTGGTCGGTGCGCACACGCCCTGGGCCTACAAGTTCGTCAATGTCCTCCTGCACGCGGCCAATGCCCTGCTGCTGTACTGGCTGCTCAGGCTGCTGACGCGCAGCCTGGCCGGTGGCACCGGGCCGGCGGCCAGCATCGCGTTCTTCGGGGCGGCGCTGTGGGCCCTGCACCCGCTGTGGGTGTCCACCACCCTCTACGTGATCCAGCGCATGGCGTTGCTGGCGACGATGTTCTCGCTCGCGGCGCTGATCCTGTTCGTCCAGGGCCGGCTGCAGGTGGCCGCGGGCGCGGTCCGCGCCGGCCTGCTGCGCATGGGGCTCGGGCTCGGCGTATTCGGCCTGCTGGGTCTCTTCAGCAAGGAGACCGCCGGCCTGCTGCCGCTGCTCATGCTGGTGCTGGAATGGTTCCTGTTCCGCGCCCCCGCGTACCGGGAGCGCTTCCCGTCGCCCCCCGCGTACCGGGTTTTTCTCCTGTTCTTCCTGGTGGTGCCGACCCTGCTCCTGCTCGCCTGGCTGCTGTATCGCTGGCCGGTGGGGGACGTGAAATCGCTGGACCGCTGGGGGATCACCATGCTCGAGCGGGCTGCCATCGGCTCGCAGATGGTGTTCGAGTACCTGCGCCTGCTGTTCCTGCCGACCGACGTCACCCAGGGCCTGTACTACGACGATCTGCAGCCGTCGCACTGGCTCACCGCCCCGCGCGTGGTGGCATCCCACCTCGGCATTGGCGCCCTGCTGGGGCTGGCGCTGTGGCTGCGGCGGCGGTTCGCGGTGGCCGCGGTCGCGATCGTGTTCTTCCTCGCGGCGCACCTGCTGGAAACCTGGCTGGTGGCGCTGGAGCCGGGCTTCGAGCACCGCAACTACCTGCCGGCCATTTTCCTGTTCTGGCCGCTCGCCTGGCTCCTGTACACGGCGCCGGTGCGCGGATTCATGCGTGGCCGCGGGCCGGTCCTGCTGGGCGCGGCGCTGCTGTTCTGGCTGGCGGCCACGACCATCGCACGCAGTTCGCTGTGGGGCAGCCCCTTGCTGCAGGCCGCCGCCTGGGTGGAACAAAACCCCGGCTCCGAACGGGCCCATGCCTACCTCGTGGAGCAACTGCTCGGGCACGGCCAGGCCACGGCCGCCCTGGCGGCGCTGGAGCGCGGCATACAGGAACGGCCCGACAGCGGCGTGCTGGCGCTGGCGGGGCTGCACCTGTCCTGTCCGTTCGGCCTGACCGGGACGTGGCTGGAACGGGTGCGCCGCAATGTCGCCAGCGCGCGGCCGCGCATGGATTACTACCATCCGCTGATGGACCGGATCGTGCGCGCGGTCGCGCGTGGACATTGTCCCGGGCTGCAGTTGCAGGACCTGCTGGAGGTCACGCAACGGCTTGCGGCAGCGCCGCCGGTGCAGGCGCGGCCCGTGCGCCGGGAGCGCCTGCAGCACATGCGGGCATACATCCTGCTGGCGCAGGGGCGGGTCGATGAGGCGGTGGCCGCGTACCGGCGGGGCATGAAGATCCGGCCCTACCTCGACGGGGCGCTCAGCGCGGCGACGCGGCTCGCTGAAGCCGGCCACCCGCAGCGGGGGCTGGCGATGCTCGACCATTGGGAGGCACTGGGCGGGCAGGTCGAGCGGTTCCGGCCGCAGCCGCTGGCAAGACTATCCGCCGGCAGCCGGGAGCGATTGAAACTGCGCGAATACCAGCGCGTCCGGCGCGAAATCGAGGCTGCGGGCGCGGGCCTGCCGGTGCAACCGTGAGCGTTCGAGACGCTCGCGTAAACGCCGGGGGCAGGGGAATCAGGGTTGGTGGCCAGAGACAGAATCGAACTGTCGACACGCGGATTTTCAATCCGCTGCTCTACCAACTGAGCTATCTGGCCGTATCCGGGGGGCGAAAGAGCGCGTATTTAATCGCCCGCCCCCGGCAGAGTCAAGGAATCGGGGCGGGATGGAGGTGGTCACCCTGAAGGGTGACCCACGGTGGATCCGGTTATTGCTATTGCTTTTGTAGGTCAGGCTTCAGCCGGACGGGCGCTCAATCGGACATCTCGCCATTTGTCACCCTGAAGGGTGACCTACAGGGTGACTGGCAGTTCTATTCAGAAGGCGGCACGTAGCCTTCCGGCTGGTCATATTCCTCGCCGGAGAAGAAGCGGTCCCGCTCGGTCTCCAGGTATTTCCGCGCTTCCTTGTCCATCAGGTTCAGGTGCTTCTCGTTGATGAGCATGGTCTGGTGGGCCTGCCACATCTGCCAGGCTTCGGCCGAGATGTGTTCATACACCTCCTGCCCCTTGGCGCCGGGGAAGGGCGGTTGTTCGAGTCCGGGCAGTTCCTTACCCAGCTTCCTGCAGTGCACCATGCGGGTCATTTTCAGGTTCCAGTTCTCGTTGCAGTTGTTCCAGCAGGCGGCGGACCGGGGCCGGCAGGCCCTGCTCCAGCGCTGCGGGGATTGTAAACCAACGGGTGGGCGCGTCCCGGGCCGGGCCGTCCCCGCCGTGAATTTCCAGTGGCCGGATATCGAGCTGGAAGTGGGTGAACACGTGCCGGACCCGGGGCCACTCGCGCACCAGCCGGCCGGTGCCGGGCGCCTGCTCGGGCAGGGACCAGAGCCCGCCCCAGACGCCGGTGGCCGGGCGCTTCTCCAGCAGGACCCGCTGTGACGGGTCGAGCACGAGGTACATGTCGGTTTCCCGCTGCGGCAGTGACCGGCGTGCGCGCCGGGCCGGTATGCAGTGTGTCGCGCCCGCCCGGTGCGCCCGGCAGTCCCGCGCGAGCGGGCAGGCCGGGCAGGCCGGCACCTGCGGCGTGCAGACCAGCGCGCCCAGGTCCATGATGTGTTGTGTGTAAGCGCTTACTTCCGCTATGCCCTCTATTTTTTGATCAGACCAGGCCCATAGCTGGCGCTGGGCCCGGCTGGTGGAGAGGTCCTCGCCGAAGCCGTGATAGCGGGCCAGTACCCGTTTCACGTTGCCGTCGAGGATGGCGGCGGGCCGACCGTGCCCGAGGCTGAGGATGGCGCCGGCGGTGCTGCGGCCGATCCCGGGCAGTGCCGTGAGCGCCGGCAGGGTGTCCGGAAGGCGGCCGCCGTGATCGGCCACGATGCGCTGTGCGGCCCGGTGCAGATTGCGCGCGCGGGCGTAGTAGCCGAGGCCGGACCAGTGCGCGAGTACCGCGTCCTCGCCCGCCCCGGCCAGCGCGCCGACGTCCGGGAAGGATTCCATGAAACGCAGGAAGTAAGCGGCCACGGTCTCGGCGCGGGTCTGCTGCAGCATGATCTCCGAGACCCAGACCCGGTAGGGGGAAGGGTCCTGCTGCCAGGGCAGGTCGCGCCGCCCATGCACCCGGCCCCAGGCGATGACGCGCTCCGCGAACGACGGCATGGCCGGCACGTCAGCGACCGAGGAGCCCTCAGCGGCCGAGGAGCCCTCAGCGCCCAAACAAACCCTTGAGCTTGTTGCCGAGGTCCTCGCCCATCTGGTCGCCCAGCTTTTCCTTGAGCTTGTCGCCGACCTTCTCGTCGATCTTCTCGTTGATGCGCCGCTGCGCCTCCGCCTTCAGCAGTCCGGCGAAATCGAGCGTGCAGAGCTTCGCCGGGTCATCGCTGAAGCTGCCCTTGCAGCGCATCGGGACGGCGGCGGCCTGGTATTTTTCCGGCACCTGGCAGGCGGTGTTCTCGACGAAGACCTCCTCGCCTGCCTCGTTGGTGGTGGTGTTGCCCAGTTGCCTGCCGATCACCTTCACCTCGGTGCGGTAATCCAGCGACTCGCTGCCGAGGTCGATGCTCCCGGCGCCGGTGACCTGCGCGCCGCCGGTCTCGATGACCAGGTCGTTGTTGGTGCCCACGCCGTTGACGAAGACCATGCTGCCCTTCGCGGAGTCGATGCTGGTGACGGCAGGCCAGGCCGAGGTGTCCACGTCCTGCTTGTTGGCGCGGGCCAGCCCCTTGCACATCAGCGCGCTGACGTTGATGCCCCGGACCTCGCCATCCTGCAGGTCCAGGCTGGTGTTGCCGCCGAGGGCGCGCATGAATGCCTGCTGCGAGTTGCCCTGGGTGGTGAAGTCGCCGTTCAGCGTCAGCTTGCCGGCCACCCGTTCCTCGTTGGAGAGGTCCTTCAGCAGCTTGCCGATGTCCACACCCTGCAGGTTCTTGGTGACGTGCAGCAGCGGCGTCTTGCCACGCACGTTGACTTTGCCGCTCGAGGCGAAGCTGCCGTCGTACAGCTGGCCCGCGGCCTTCCTGATCTCGACCAGGCCCTTCTTTGCCAGTACAACCAGCTCGATGTTCTCGATGGTCAGGTTGGACGCAACCACCTTGTTCATCTTGAACTGCCCGTCGATGTCCAGGCCGCGCAGGGTCTCCACCGGGATCATCTCCCCGTCCGCGGCGGCGGGCGCCGCCGCGCCATTCCCGCCGGCCTGGCCGGCATCGCCCTCCGCCGCGGGTGGCAGGTAGCGGTCGACGTTCATCTCGGTGCCGGCGAGGCGGAAGAAAACGGCCTGGGTGGCAGTATTGAACTGGGCGGTGCCTTCCAGCGTGGTGTCGTCGAGCTGCAGCTTCAGGTTCTCCAGCCGCGCCTTGTCATCGGCGAAACGCAGGTTGAAACCGGCGGCCACCGCCGTCAGGACCGAGCTGTCCGCCGTGGCCACGGCTGGCTGGCCGACCGCCGCGAGCAGTTTGACCAGGTCGAACGACGGCATGTCGATGCGGCCATCGACTTCCGGCTTGTCGAGGAAGTTGCGCGCGTTCGCGTGCAGGTTGGCGCGCAGCTGGTCCAGTTCCACGTAGAACTCCTCCAGTTTTGCCTCCTGCTGCTTCAGGTTCGCGGACAGGTTGCCGCCCAGCCCCACCGGCACGCTCTTCCCGCCCAGCGGCGCGCCGGCGACGGTGCTCGCGTAGACGAGGTCAGTCAGGGTGTAGCGTTCCGCCGCCGGCTCGGCGGTGACCTTCGCCGACAGCTTGCCATCCACCTTCAGCTGCGGCTCGGCGAGTGCCAGCGAGAAGGCAAGTTCCAGCGGGAACGGCTTGCCCAGCGTTACCTGCTGCATGACCAGCTGCAGGTTGGACAGGTCCACTTTCTGCCCGGCCGCGGCGTCCTCGAAGTGCAGGCGGCCGTCTTTCACCTCGATGCGCCCGATCGTGATCTCCGGCAGCTGGGCGGGCCCGCCCGCCTGCTCGTCCGCGCCAGGCGCGGCGCCCGCTTCCTTTCCGCCCGCGGTGCCCGCGCCGATGGCCTCCCAGTTGCCGCGGCCGTCCTTGTCCATCCGCAGGTCTGCCTGCAGTCCGTCGACCAGCACGCCCTTGACCTGGAGCGAGCCGCTGAGGAGGGGCACCAGCTTCACCGCGACCTGCACCGCTTCCACCTCTGCCAGCTGCTCGCTGCCGCCAGCGCCGGGTATCGCGACGGTGACACGCCCGATCTCCAGACCCAGCCAGGGGAACACGGACCAGCCCAGGTCGCCCTCGATGCCGAGCTCGACGCCGGCGTGTGTGCGCGCCTGCTCCTCGATCAGGCCCTTGTACTCGTTGGGGTCGAAAAACATCGACAGGTAGACCCCGAGGCCTCCCACCGCGAGCACGACGATTCCAACAATCCCGGCAATCAGCTTGATGAGTATCGGCATACGGATCGGGCTCCCCTGTCAGGCCTGGGCGGTGGCTGCTGCAGGGAGTATAGGGAGTTTGTCCGGCCGGTTCACGGCGTCGGCCACCCTGCTTCATTTGCAAGCATGGCGGCAACTGCTAGTCTGCCAACGCGGTCCCTGCAAAGTGTGTTCCGAAGGAGCCGCACCTGTAACACCCTCCCAAGCAGATCGGAGTGCAACACGCATGATCAAGAAGATAATCGCAGGAACGGGGCTGATGATCGCGGCTGGCGCGGCACAGGCTTACGCGCCGGGTGGCCCGGACTGTGGCTGGGGCAACATGCTCTTCCAGGGGCAGAATGGCCTGGTGATGCACATGCTGGCTTCCACCACCAACGGCACCAGCGGCAACGCGACGTTCGGCATGACCAGCGGCACCAACGGGTGCTCCACCGAGTACAAGCTGACCTATGGCGGCAAGAGCTGGCTCAACATCTCCGCGGTCATGGATGAATTCGCCGAAGACGTCGCGCGTGGCGACGGCAATGCCCTCAACGCGCTGGCGGTTTCCATGGGTGTTACCGGCGATGACCGCGCGCACTTCTCCGCGGTCATGCACAGCAATTTCGACCGCCTGTTCCCGAGCGCCGAGGTCACCGCGGGCCAGGTGATGGAATCCATCGTCGCCGTCATGCGTGAAGACGAGCGGCTCGCGGTCTACGTATCCTGACCGATCCGAACAAGAACAAAGCAGTACGATCTGAATGCCCCGCTCTGCGGGGCATTTTCTTTCGTAGGTCAGGCTTCAGCCTGACATGGTGATCAGCCCAGAAACCCCCGCCCCGAGCGTTCCCGTTTGAAAAACCTCTTCCCCCTCCTGATCGCCGCCCTGGTTGCCGCGAGTCACTCAAATGCTGCTGACCTCGGCACGCACCCGGAGTGGCTGGCGCTGCTCCACTATGAACCGGGCAGCACGCGCAGCAGTTTCGTCGACGATCCGGATTTTTTCTTTGCGCCCGATGGCGCGGGCAATCCCGCGGCGGAACTCACCGCGACGCTGCAGGCGTTCCGCCTGCCGGCCGACTCCGGCGACCGCCACGCCATCTGCCGTTTCCCGGCGCGGCTGGCCTGGCTCGAGGCGCAGGGGCTGCTGCGTCGTGATGAACTGCCGGCGCCGGCGTGCGCCGAGTTCGACGGCTGGCGCAGCCGGCTCGATCCACACAGCGTCACGCTGGTGTTCGCCTCGGCGTACCTGAACAGTCCCTCGTCGATGTACGGACACACGTTGCTGCGTATCGATCCGCCGGAACAACAGGGCGATTCTTTCTGGCTGTCGTGGGCCGTCAACTTCGGCGCCTACATCCCCGAAGGCGACAACAGCATCGCCTACGCGTGGCGTGGTCTCGCCGGCGGCTACCCGGGGCTGTTCGCGGTGCAGCCCTACTACGAACGGATCCAGAAGTACGCGCGGCTGGAAAACCGCGACCTGTGGGAATACCGGCTGGATTTCACGCCCGCCGAGACCGGCCGCCTGGTCGATCACCTGTGGGAACTGCGCGACATCAATTTCGACTACTACTTTCTCGACGAGAACTGCTCCTACCGCCTGCTCGAACTGCTGGAGGTGGCGCGGCCCGGCCTGCGACTGGCGGAGCGGTTTCCGGCCTGGGTGATTCCCATCGACACGGTCCGCATCGTCGAGGATGCCGGGCTCGTCGTGGCGCGGGACTGGCGCCCGGCGCATGCCACGTTCCTCGATTACTACGTGAACCAGCTGGCGCCGGCGCAGAAAACCCTCGCGGCAGACATCGCAGAAGGCGGGACGCCGCCCGATGCCCCCGCGCTGACGGACCTGGCGCCGGCGGCGCAGCGCACCGTCCTGCTCGCCGCCTACCGGTTGCTCCGGTTCCGCCACGACCGCGCGGCGCGCGATGCGCAGGTGGCGAAGCGCAGCCATGCCCTCCTGCGCGCCATCAGCCGCCTGCCGTCCGGCGAGGAGGGCGCGCCCGTACGCCCCGCCGCACCGGAAGATGGCCATCTCTCCGCGCGTGCCGCGGCTGGTTTCGGCTACCGCGACGGCACACCGCGGCGCCTGCTGGAACTGCGCGGGGCCTATCACGACCTGCAGGACAGCCGGGCCGGGTATCGCGACGGTGCGGCGATCACCATGGGCCGCATCCGCCTGGCCCAGCCTTCGGGCGGGTCGCCGGAGGTGGAGGAGGCCGAGGTGCTCTCGATCGAGTCCGTCAGCCCGCGCGACCGTTTCTTCCGGCCGCTCTCCTGGCAGGTACACACCGGCTGGCAGCGCATTCACGAACAGGACGATTCCGAACTGGCGCCCTACGTCGACGCGGGGGGCGGCATCGCCTGGCCCGTCCTGGGTGGAACCGGGGCGCTCATGGCCACCGGTCGCATCGAGTACCTGTCCCGGCGCGCGCGCAACCTGGACCTGGCGCCGGGCGTGCAGGCCGAGTGGCTGCGCGGCTGGCGGCTGGGTACCTTCCACGTCCGTCTCGGCTTGCAGGAATTCACCGGTGGCAGCGACCGCTTCGATGCCGCCGTCGTGCAGCAGGTGGAGCTGGGGCGCAACCTGGCGCTGCGCTTGCGCGGGGGACGTTCCCTGGAGAACGGCCACGGTGCGACCCGCTGGGACATGGTCCTGCAGCACTATTTCTAGGCCGTTCGACGGCATCCGCCTCGTGTAAGCTTGGCAGTATGCATCCCGCCTTCCACATCCAGTGCCCGCGTTGCGGCGCGCGCATCGAACCTGCCGAGGACTGCCCCGCCTGCGGCAACTGGCTGGGTGAATCCTTCGCGCGCCGGGAGTTCGGACCGGTACGCGAGGTCATGGTGAAGGATGAATGGCGGCGCGCCGCGACGCTGGAGGATGAACTGCTCGCCCTCATCGACGGCGCGCGCCGGTCCGGCCTGGACGCACTGGTGCTCGTTCATGGCTGGGGTTCCAGTGGCGTCGGCGGCCGCTTGCGCAACAGTGTGCGCGCCGAGCTGGACCGTTTTCACCGGCTCGACCTGATCACCGCATGGTGGCCGGGCGAGATGTTCCAGGACCTGTCGGATCTGCATGGCGGGAAGGGTGGTGGCCGGGGCAAGCCGGGGCGCAGGGCGCTCGAGAACCGGGCGCGCCACTGGCGTGAGAATCCGGGCGTGTCGCTGGTGCGGCTGTAAAAATCCGCACGGCGACCCGGCCGGATTCAGCGTTCGTCGTTCTTGCCGAACAGGGCCAGTCCGACCATCGGCAGGACTACCAGCGCGCTGCCGAGTATTAAAACGATCATCATTTCCATGTCCGTTTTCTCCCGTGTCGAAACCAACATGCAGGATCCACACTAGGACTGAATAATTGCTCCGCATCGGGCGGCGGGCGCCAGAATCGCGGCGCGACGCGTTAAGCATTCCGATTGTCGTGGCGGGTGCGCGGCGCTGGCTATTTTTCCCTTGTGCCGCGACGTCAATGCCTGTTTGCCGGGCGGCATGGACGATTGAAGGGCGGGTCGGAACGACGCGGACCGACCGTGGGAATCACTCCCTCAGCAGCCCTGGGTGCGCTTCCTTTGCGGCAAGCGATCACCCGGCTCCAATTGGTCCGCGCCTGTACTAAGACCGGCTGGCAGGGTTAACTTTATGGTTGTGCCGCGATGAATGGTGGAGTGAACTCTGCCGGGTGCGCGGCGTCGGACTGAAGAATAAAGGCGGGGTGATCATCATGAAGGAATCCGGAAGCGTCCGGTCTCCGGCAGGCGCGACGTTCGTCATTGCGCTGCTGTTGTGCGCGGGGGGTGCCACCGCCGACGTGATCCACAAGTGGGTGGATGAGAACGGCCGGGTTCATTTCGGCGACCGGCCGCCGGTTGCCGTGGAAACGGAGATCCAGTACCTGGAAGGCGGGGCGACGGTCGGCACCGCGGACGAAGCCGCGCAGCAGGAAATGCAGCAGATCGCGGACGAACTGGAGGAGTCACGCCGGGAAAAGCAGAACATCCGCCAGGAGGAACGCCGCAGGCAGGAGGCGGAAGCCGAACTGCAGCGGCAGGCTGCCGAGCGGGAGAGAGAGCGGGAGCGGGAACAGCGGGAAGCTGCCCGGCAGGAGCAACTGCGCGAACAGACCGGCACCTACGGGGCCGGTACCCTGCCCCGGCCCGGAACCTCCAGCGTGGCAGCCCAGCCCTGACGGAGGACCGCCTTATTCCGAACCCTGTCCGATGATGCTGTCGAGCCGGGCGCGGAACCGGACCAGTTCCTGTCGGTCCAGCGCCGAGAGGATCCTGCGCTGTTGCACCAGCGTCTCGTGCCAGGCCTGGTCGATGAGGGCCCAGGTGCGATCGTCCACCACGCCCTGCATCGCCATCTCCCTGAGCTGGTTCACCTCGCTCAGTGTCGGTGCTTTCTCGCGCAGCAGCGAATAGATCGCCAGCACGCTACGGGCGGGCATGTGGGTCAGCGTGTTGAGTACGGCGACCGGCATGACAATCACGGGCAAAGTCATTCTTCACGCCCTGGGTGGTGAAATCGGGATACGATAATCCTCGCAAAGCATGGCCGATCGAATCGTACCTTGGTCCAGTTTTTTCCGGAATGCCGTTTTCGCCTCCGGATTGCCGATTGCGGCGCCCGGGTCGGGCGCCCGGGCGCTGCAAAAGGTGGTTTTTGTTTTTCCCGCCAGCGGGCATGATGGACGGAATGCGTGATATGACCGGTTCACCCCGCCCGAATCCGCCCTTCGCGCATGGATGGTAGCAACGCCGTGGCATCCGGCACGAGTGACAATGGAGAGCCGGCAGGCGCCGCGAGCCGGCTGCGCCAGTGGGCGCTGCGCCTTACCCGCCAGGTACGCGCCGTTCGACTCGCCGCCCGGGATCCCCGCATCCCTCGCGGGGCGCGCCTCCTGGCCCTGGTCCTGGTGGCATATGCAGCGAGCCCGATCGACCTGATCCCGGACTTCATCCCGGTGCTCGGTTACCTGGACGACCTCATCCTGCTGCCCCTCGGGGTCTGGCTTTTCCTGCGGATGATCCCGGCGGAGGTATGGCGGGAATGCCAGGAGCGGGCGGCGGGGGAAACTGGAGATTTGCCGCCGAACAGGGTCGCCGCCGGTTGTATCGTGGTTGTCTGGCTGGTGGTCGGCGCTTTGTTGGTGATCGTGTTTCTGTGATTACAGCGAACACCGCCATCCGGCTGATGATCGAACCAAGCGCAATTTAGGAGTGGTGCCGAGAAGAGGACTTGAACCTCCACGGGGTTGCCCCCACATGGACCTGAACCATGCGCGTCTACCAATTCCGCCACCTCGGCATCGGTGCCCCGGCGGTCGCCACGCGTGCTGGCTGATTGCGGGGATTTGCGGTCCGCCCGAAGCTACTCGGGGCAGGCGCGAGAATTTACAGAGGCGGCCCGCGTCTGTCAATCTTTGCCCTCCGCCCCGTGAAATCCGCGTATGATCATAAGTGTCTATCAGGGAAGAAGTTTTCCGCATGGGTAAATGGAAGAAGAAGGATCCGCATTACGCGCGGGAGATGGGAAAGTACGGTTCGGCGCTGCCGAGCCGGGAGTACATCCTGGAACTGCTCGGCAAGCAGACCGGCCCGGTGTCCACGGATCGCCTGCACGAACTGCTGGGCATCGACGAGGAGGACATCCGCAGTCTGCAGCGGCGCCTGCGCGCCATGGAGCGCGAAGGGCAGATCCTGCGCGACCGTTCCGGCCAGTATGGGCTGGTACAGCGCATGGACCTGGTGCGCGCCCGCGTGCGTGGCCACCGCGACGGCTACGGTTTCGCCATCCCCGAGGAGGGCGGCGAGGACTTCTACCTGCACGCCCGGCAGATGCGCCGGGTGATGGATGGCGACCGCGTGCTGGTGCGCACGCGCGGCCAGGACCGCCGCGGACGGCTGGAAGGCGTCATCGTGGAGGTGCTGGAACGCGCCCACCAGGAACTCGTCGGACGCTATTTCCGCGAGGGCGGCGTCAGCTTCGTGGTGCCGGACAATGCCCGCATCAGCCAGGATGTGCAGGTGCCGCCGGAGGGCCGTGGCGCCGCCCGTAACGGCCAGGTCGTGGTGGTCGAGATCACCCAGCCGCCCTCGGACCGCACCGGGCCGGTGGGGCGCGTGCGCGAGGTACTGGGCCAGGTGCGTGGCCCGGGCATGGAGATCGAGATCGCCCTGCGCGCCCACGGCATTCCGCACGAGTGGCCCGCGGGCGTGGCGCGCGAGGCGCAGCGCCTGCCGGACGAGGTCGGCAGCCGGGACAGCCGCCACCGGGTCGACCTGCGCGACCTGCCGCTGGTCACCATCGACGGCGAGGATGCCAAGGACTTCGACGACGCGGTCTTCTGCGAGCCGGCCGAGCGTGGCGGCTGGCGGCTGGTGGTCGCCATCGCCGACGTCTCCCACTACGTGAAAGTGGGTTCGAAGCTGGACCAGTCGGCGCAGGAGCGTGGCACGTCTGTCTACTTCCCCGGGCAGGTCGTGCCGATGCTGCCGGAAAAACTCTCCAACGGCCTTTGCTCGCTGAACCCGGCGGTGGACCGGCTGTGCCTGTTCGCCGACATGCGCATCTCCCCGCAGGGCCGGCTGACATCCTGGCAGTTCGGGGAGGGCGTGATGCACAGCCAGGCGCGGCTGACCTACACCCAGGTCGGCGCGTGGCTGGAGAACCCGGACTCGCGCTCGTCACAGAACCCGCTGCGGCAGCGCGAGGACCTGCACGATCCGGTCAGGAACCTGCATGCGCTGTACCAGGTCCTGCGCGCGGCGCGCGAGAAACGTGGCGCGATCGATTTCGAGACGGTCGAGACGCGCATCGAGTTCGGCGAGCGGCGCAAGATCGAGCGCATCGTGCCGGTCGAGCGCAACGTCGCGCACCGCATCATCGAG
Organism: Pseudomonadales bacterium; assembly: GCA_041682035.1. Taxonomy (GTDB): domain Bacteria; phylum Pseudomonadota; class Gammaproteobacteria; order Pseudomonadales; family JBFGWM01; genus JBFJWR01. The sequence continues at coordinate 16,352 of JBFKKR010000065.1, forward strand.
GAGTGCATGCTGTGCGCGAACGTCAGTGCGGCGAACTTCCTGCTCGATCACAAGGTCCCGGCCCTGTACCGCGTCCATGATGGACCGGAGGAGGACAAGCTCTCCAACCTGCGCGAGTTCCTGGGCGGCTTCGGACTGAACCTGGGCGGAGGCGCGAAGCCCAAACCGGCGCATTACCAGAAGCTGCTGAGCAGCATCCAGGGCCGTCCGGAACTGCCCTTGTTGCAGACTGTCATGCTGCGCTCGTTGCAGCAGGCCATGTACGCGCCCGAGAACATCGGCCATTTCGGGCTGGCCTACCCGGCCTACACGCACTTCACCTCGCCCATCCGCCGTTATCCCGACCTGCTGGTGCATCGCGCGTTGCGCAGCGTCATCCGCAGCCGCCGCAAGACCGACGCGGTCGTGCGCGCGCCCGGCGCCGGCACGCTGGAAAGGGACGAGATCTATCCCTACCAGTTCCAGCAGCTGGAACAGCTCGGTGTGCAGTGTTCCATCGCCGAGCGCCGTGCCGACGAGGCGGTGCGGGACGCCACCGACACCCTCAAGTGCGAGTACATGGAGGCGCGCGTCGGCGAGGTCTTCGAGGGCACCGTGAGCGCCGTCACCGGGTTCGGGTTCTTCGTGCTGCTCGACGAGCTTTATGCAGAGGGACTGGTGCACGTGACCAGCCTGCCGCACGACTACTACCACTTCGACGCCGTGCATCATCGTTTCGTCGGCGAGCGCACGCGCAGGATGTTCCGCCTCTCCGACCGCGTGCGGGTGCGGGTCTTGCGGGTGGACGTGGAACAGCGCCGCATCGACTTCGAACTGGCGGAAGCGGAGCGCACGGCCGGCCGGCGCCGTCGTCGCTGACATGGCCCGCAAGACGGTCCTGCTGGCGGGACTGCACCCGGTGCGCGCGCAACTGGCGCGCTCGCCCGAGCGCGTCCTGCGCGTCCTGTTGCAGGCCGAACGGCGGGACGACGCCATGCAGGAAATCGAGACCACCGCGCGGACGTTGGGCATTGCCGTGGAGCACGTTGCGCAGCGCAAGCTCGACGCGATGCTGGAAATCCCCCACCAGGGCGTGGTCGCGGAATGCCTGCAGGCGCCGCCCCTCGGGGAGAAAGAACTTTTCGACCTGCTGCCCTCGGTCGGGGTCGACCCCCTGCTGCTGCTGCTCGATGGGGTGACCGATCCGCGCAACCTCGGCGCCTGCCTGCGCGTTGCCGACGCAGCCGGTGCGCACGCGGTCGTGGTGCCGAAGGACCGCTCCGCCGCCGCCGGGCCGGTGGTGAGCAAGGCCGCCGCCGGCGCGGCCGAGGTGCTGCCACTGGTGCAGGTCACCAACCTGGTGCGCTGCATGCAGCAACTGAAGCAGGTGGGAATCTGGATCACCGGCACCTCGGACGCGGCGCCGCTGTCGCTTTACCAGGC
>JBFKKR010000066.1:0-17683 GCA_041682035.1 Pseudomonadales bacterium
CTGGCGGCGGAATTGGGGGACGGCTGGCGCAGCGAGGAGACCCAGGTGCCGATCATGGCCTCGGAAGATTTCAGTTATTACCTGCGCGAGGTGCCCGGCGCTTTCGCGCTGATCGGCGCCGGCGAGGGCACCCGGCACCACGAGCCATGCCACAGCCCCCGGTATGACTTCAACGACGCCCTCATCGACCGCGCCGGCCGCGTCCTGCTGCGGCTGGCCGGCGCGTCGCCGCCCACCTGACACGGCGGGCGCCGCCCGTTTCTTTCCTTCACAACAAGCCGTCAATGATCGAGGAGTCACACTTCCATGAGCGTATTTGAACAATGGGAATCCGAGAACCGCGCCTACTGCCGCGCCTACCCGGCGGTATTCAGCCACGCGAGGAACGCCCGCCAGATCGACGAGGACGGCAACGAGTACATCGACTTCTTCGCCGGCGCCGGCGTGATGAACTTCGGGCACAACAACCCGCGGATGAAGGAGGCGTTGCTGGAATACATCGCGCAGGACGGCATCACCCACAGCCTCGACCTGCACACGCGCGCGAAGCGGGAGTTCATCGAGACCTTCGTCGACGTGGTCCTGAAACCGCGCGGGATGCAGCACCGGCTGCAGTTCATGGGCCCCACCGGCACCAACGCGGTGGAGATCGCCCTGAAGATCGCCCGCCGCGTCACCGGCCGGCGTCACGTCGTGGCCTTTCACCATGCGTTTCACGGCATGACGCTGGGTTCGCTCGCCTGCACCGGCAACCAGTATTTCCGCGATGGCGCCGGCGTGGCCCTCGACAACGTCTGGCACGAACCGTTCGGCTGCGAGACGCCCTGCGCCGGCTGCACCGTCGGCTGTGGCATGGAGCGGCTGGACCAGCTGCGCGCGCGGCTGACCGACACCTCCGCGGGCATGCCGAAGCCGGCCGCCTTCCTGGTGGAGGCCATCCAGGCCGAGGGCGGCGTGAACGTGGCGGACCGCCAGTGGCTGGAGGCGCTCGCGCAACTGGCGAAGGACCTCGGTGCGCTGCTGATCGTGGACGACATCCAGGCCGGGTGCGGCCGCACCGGCTCCTACTTCAGCTTCGACGACGCGGGTATCGATCCTGACATCATCTGCCTGGCGAAGGGCATCGGCGGCTACGGCACGCCACTCGCGATCAACCTGGTGAAGCCGGAACACGACGACCAGTGGTCTCCCGGCGTGCATACCGGCACGTTCCGCGGCCAGAACCTGTCCTTCGTCGCCGGGCGCGTCGGCCTGGAATACTTCCGCGACGACACATTGCTCGCGGAGGTGCGGCGCAAGGGCGCGCTGTTGCGCGAAGGATTGCAGGGCATCTCCGGCGAGCACACCGCGCACCAGTTCCAGGTACGCGGCAAGGGCATGATGCTGGCGATCGACCTGCGCGATCCCGCGATCGCGCGACAGGCCGCGGCCAACTGCCGCGACGAGCGGCTCATCGTCTGTCCCTGCGGCATCGACGGGCGCGCGATCAAGGTCATTCCCCCGCTCACCATCCCCGGGGAGGACCTCGTCGAGGGTATGGAACGGCTGCAGCGGGCCATCCGCGGCGCGGTGGATACAGTGGAGCAGCAGGCATGAAACAACGCGACGACATGACCTTCCCTTTCGCCGAGTACGAGCGGCGTCTCACCGAACTGCGGACTCGCATGCAGGAACGCCTGCTCGACGCGGTGGTGATCACCGACCCCGAGAACCTGATGTATCTCACCGACTACCAGACGACGGGGTACTCCTTTTTCCAGGCCCTGGTCGTGCCGCTGGAGAAAGAGCCTTTCATGATCACGCGCGAACTGGAAGCGACCAACATCCATGCACGCACCTGGGTGGAGGAGGCGCGACCCTATCCGGATACCGGCGACGCCATCCAGATGCTGGTGCAGAGTTTCCGCGAGTTCGGCCTGAACGGGAAGAACATCGGCTACGAGCGCAACAGCTACTTCTTCCCGGCCTACCATCAGGACGCGATCCACAGCACATTCACCGACGGCCGCCTGTTTGACTGCTTCGGCATCGTCGAGGAGGGCCGCGTGCGCAAGTCGCCGGTCGAGATCGAGGTGATGCGCAAGGCGGCACGCGCCACCGAGGCCGGCATGCGCGCGGGCATCGCCGCCTGCGCGCCCGGCGTCACCGAGAACGAGATCGCCGCGGAAATCAGCGCCGCGATGTTCCGCGCCGGGGGCGAGGCGCCCGCGGTGATGCCCTACGTCGTCTCCGGCCCGCGCACCCTGATCGGTCACGCGACCTGGGAAGGCCGCACTGTGCAGCCGGGTGAACATGTCTTCATGGAAGTCGGCGGGTGTTTCCGCCGCTACCACACGGCGATGATGCGCACGGTCATCCTCGATGAACTCTCGCCAACGCTGTACAAGGCGCAGGAGCGCATGAAACTCGCGCTCAACGAGGCGCACCGCATGATCCAGCCCGGCATGACCGTGTCCGATGCCGACAACATGATCCGCCAGATCATCCAGGACAATGACATCGGCGCCCGGCTCATCACGCGCTCCGGCTACTCGATCGGCATCGCGTTCCCGCCGAGCTGGGACGAGGGCTACATCATCAGCCTGAAGCAGGGGAATGCGGCGATCCTGCGCGAGGGCATGACCTTCCACCTCATTCCCTGGATGTGGGCGGTGGACGGCGACAAGACCGTCGGCATCTCGGACACCATCCACGTGACGGCGAAAGGCTGCGAGTCCTTCTTCGACCTGGACCGCGATTTCACCTGCAAGCCGGACGCCGACAGCGGCGGCAACGTGGCGGCACTGCGCCGGCCGGCGGATCGCGCCGAGGCCGGGGAGGATCACGCGGCCGGCAAGCCGGCCGCATCCTGAAACGACCTTTTCAATTGCCGAGGAGAAGTACCCGATGCTGATTACGACCAATCCCGCGACCGGGGCGGTAATCCGCGAGACACAGCCGCTCACCGAGACCGACCTGGCGCACACCATCCGCCAGGCCGCGGCCGCGCGCGAGGCATGGTCCGCGCGCAGCTTCACCGAGCGCGGCGAGGTGCTGCGCGCGGTCGCCGATTACCTGCGAAAGAACGTCGAGACGCTGGCGCCGCTGATGACCGAGGAGATGGGCAAGCCCATCCGCGAGGCGCGCGGCGAGGTCGCCAAGGCGGCCTGGTGCGCGGAACACTACGCCACGCACGCGGCGTCGTACCTGGCCACCGAGCAATACGAATCCGACGCGCATCACAGCTACGTCCAGCACCTGCCGCTGGGCACGGTGCTCGGCATCCTGCCCTGGAACGCGCCGTTCTGGCTGGCGGCGCGCTTCTTCGCGCCGGCGCTCATGGCGGGCAATACCTGCCTGCTGAAGCACGACCCGCACGTGCAGGCGTGCGCCAGCGCGATCGAGGACGTGTTCCACCAGGCCGGCGCGCCCGAGGGCATCCTGCTGAACCTGCCGATCGCGAATGCGCAGGTGGAAGCAGCCATCCGCCACCCGGACGTGCGGGCGGTTTCCTTCACCGGTTCCAGCGGCGCCGGCGCGCAGGTGGCGGCAATCGCCGCCAGCGAGATCAAGCCGGCGGTCCTGGAACTGGGCGGTTCCGATCCCGCCATCGTGCTCGCCGATGGCGACCTCGATGCCGCCGCGGCCACCTTGTGCACGTCGCGCATCATCAACGCCGGCCAGTCCTGCATCGCCGCCAAGCGCATCATCGTCGAGGACGCGGTGCACGACGGGTTCGTGGCGAGACTGCAGGAACGGCTCGGTGCGCTGCAGGTGGGCGACCCGCGCGATGAGGAAACGGACGTCGGGCCGATCGCGCGCGACGACCTGCGCAACAACCTGCACCGGCAGGTGATGGAGACCTGCAACGCGGGGGCACTCTGCCAACTCGGCGGCGAGATGCCGGGCGGCGCCGGTTTTTTCTATCCGGTCACGCTGCTCACCGGGGTTAGCAACGACATGACCGCCTGCCGCGAGGAGACCTTCGGGCCGGTCGCGGTGGTGCTGCGCGCGAAAGATGAAGAAGACGCGCTGCGTATCGCCAACGACTCCGAGTACGGACTGGCCGGCAGCATCTGGACGGAGGCCGCGCGCGGCGAAGCGCTGGCCCGCCGCATGGTGACCGGGCAGGTTTCCGTCAACGGCATCGTCAAGACCGATCCGCGCCTGCCCAGTGGCGGCGTGCGTCGCTCCGGCTACGGCCGCGAACTCGGTCCGCACGGCATCCGCGCATTCGTGAACGTGCAGCAGGTCTGGGTGGGTCCGGCGCGCACCTAGGACGCCGGCGCGGCTACGCCGCGGGTCGCCGGCTTGCCACCAGGTTGGCGACATTCAGACCGGACAAGGCCTGGGTCTCCATGGTGGAGACGATGGTCTCCATGGCACTGAGGTCGTAAAGCGAGTCGTCCAGCCGGAACGCGGGCCAGCTGCCCGCGGGGGTCAGCACGGGATAGGCACGCCACGGAATGCGCACCACGTCGTGCCGGTGCACGAACAGTTTTTCCAGCAGCGCATCGTCGAGCGGCTGGCGCGAGAACAGTTTCCAGACCGGCGCGTTGAACTGCCTTGCGTGTCCGACCCGCCCCAGTGACGTGAACAGCAGCCGCCCGTCCTCCGGCGTCAACAGGGTGTCCGGCGCACCCGACAGGTCGAGCCCGGGCAGGGCGCCCGGTCGCAGGTTGCCGCAGACGAAGGTCGCGTGGGTGGTCTGCCAGCGGCGCTCCGCGTGCACCGGCGCCTGCAGCAGTTCCGGCAACCCCTGGACGTCCTCTGCCGCACAGGCCAGGATCAGCACATCAGCGTGATGCCGGCCACCCCGCGAATCCGCGACGCGCCAGCCACCTTCCCCGCTCCTGCCTACCGCGACGGCACGGGTTTCCAGTTCCGGTCTCACGGCGGCATCCGCGAGCAGGCCGCTGCACAGGCGGACATTGCCGTCCGCGATGGAGAACAGTTCCCCGCCGGCCAGCCCCGCACCGGCCAGCGACACCTGGCTGGCGAACGCGTTCATGTCGCTGCTCTGGCCGTAATTGATGCGCGAGACGCCATCGATGAACTCCAGCACGAAGCGTTCCCCGATCCCCGCACCGGCATAGTAATCGTAGGCGGGCGTGGCGCAGGCGCCGGTCAGCTGCAGGGCCTGGAACAGGTCGCGCGTGCCCGGGAACCCGGCGCCGCTGTGCAGCAGGCTGTAGACCCCCTCCCAGGCACGGACCGTCCTGCGTACGAGGGTGCCGGTCCGTGCCGGCGAGAACCCGTAGCGCCGCAACAGCGCCATCATCGTCATCAGGCTGCTCCCGCTGCGGAACAGTTCCTGCCGGCCGTCCCAGATGCACACCACCGCGGCCCGCCCGTCGCGGCCGTGCGGTGCGATGCGCTCCAGTCCGAGGTGGGTGCGGAATGTCTCCAGGCAGCGGTTGGAGGAATGGACCAGGGTGGCGCCCGCCTCGACCTCGATGTCCGCGATCCGGACGCGCCGCACGCGGCCACCGGGCATGGCGTCCGCTTCCAGCATGCGGATCGGCAGGGCCGCGCCGAAACGCCGGCGCAGGTGCCAGGCGCAGGCGCTCCCGGCCACACCCGCCCCGATGATGAGTACCCCGCTGCCTGCTTCCATTGCCGCCCGCGCTCCCTGCCGCAGCACCCAGTGTAGCCAGCGCCCTGCCGTACCCCCGCCCACGCTCCGCCCCGGGACCGGGGTGCTAACATGCAGCAGGGATCCCACCGCAGGCAGCCACACCCCATGATAGAGCTCGATGTCGTGCAATCCGCCTACCGCCGCACCAAGATCGTGGCGACGCTGGGGCCGGCATCGAGCAGCCAGAGGATCATCTCGGCGCTCGTAACCGAGGGCGTGGACGTGTTCCGCCTGAACTTCTCGCACGGCGACATCGAGGCCCACCTGGAACGCGCACGCCTGGTCCGCGCGGCGGCGCGGGAACAGGGCGTCGAGGTGGCCCTGCTCGGTGACCTGCAGGGCCCGAAGATCCGCATCATGGGATTCCGCGACGGCGGCGTGGACCTGGCCAGGGGCGATGCATTCTGCATCGACTGCGATCTCGGTCCCGAAGACGGCAACCAGGAAGCCGTCGGCTCCGACTACGAGCCCCTGCCCGAATCAGTCGGGCCGGGCGACACGCTGCTGCTCGACGACGGCCGCATCCGCCTGACGGTGGAGTCCGTGCAGGGTAGCCAGGTGCACTGCCGGGTCCTGCTCGGCGGACACCTCTCCAGCCGCAAGGGCCTGAACCGGCTCGGCGGCGGGCTGGCGGCCGCCGCCTTCACCAGCAAGGACCGCAAGGACGCCCGGCACGCATCGGAACTGGAACTGGACTACGTGGCGGTTTCCTTCCCCGCCTGCGGCGCCGACATCGAGGAAGTGCGCGCACTGCTGCTCGAACACGGCAGTTCGGCACGCATCATCGCCAAGATCGAACGGGCCGAGGCGGTGGCCTCGCAGGAGGTGCTGGACGGGATCATCGAGGCTTCCGACGGCATCATGGTGGCGCGCGGCGATCTCGGGGTGGAGATCGGCGACGCACAACTCATCGGCATCCAGAAGAAGCTGATCTCGCAGGCGCGCGACCACAACCGGGTGGTGATCACGGCAACGCAGATGATGGAGTCCATGGTGCACAGCCCGGTGCCCACCCGCGCCGAGGTGTTCGATGTCGCCAACGCCGTACTCGACGGGACCGATGCCGTGATGCTCAGCGCCGAGACCGCGGCCGGACAGTTCCCTGTGGAGACGGTCCGGGCGATGGCCGAGACCTGTCTCGGCGCCGAACGGCAGCGCAGCATCCAGCGCTCCCGCTACCGCATCGACGAGGGTTTCCAGCGCGTCGACGAGGCCATCGCCATGTCCGCCGTGTACGCGGCGAACCATCTCAGCGACGTCGGCGGCATCATCTGCCTGACCGAGTCCGGCTCCACCCCGCTGTGGATGTCGCGGCTGCGGTCGGGCCTGCCCATCTACGCGCTCAGCCGCAACGTGGACACCCTGCGCCGCATGCGTCTCTACCGTGGCGTGCAGCCGGTGCTGTTCGACGCCCATGCCGACGAACCGCTCGGGGTGACGATGGAAGCGCTGGAAACGCTGAGCCGCAAGGGCCTGTGCCAGTCGGGGCAGCGTTTCATCCTCACCCACGGTGACCGGATCGGGGTCAGCCAGGGCACCAACACCATGACCATCATCACGGTGTAGGCCGCGCCCGCTGTAAAAATACGGCTGACGGGGTCTCCGCGGCGATCTAGTCTGGAGAGAACGCTCCCGGCAACAGGAAGGCCCCTCCCGTGAAATCACGCTCTGCCCTGTTCTTCGCCTGCGCCCTGCTGGCTGCCGCCCAGGCCCATGCCGGCCTGCTGGTCGGCGCCGCCCGGGTGAACCTCGCACCCAGGCCGGCAGACTACGGCGGCACCTGGGTCACCGACGCGGATGACTGCAGGGGCCTGGATCCCGTTTACTTCGAGCAACTGTTCAGCGAACGCGCGCCCGAGAAAGCCGACCACCTGGCTGCGGCCGGCTCACCCTGGAACGAGAACCCGGACTGCCTCTACATGGGCGGCTTCGGCATCGGCCCCATGAACCCCATCGTCGCCTTCGATCCCGAATACGGCTTATGGGCGCGCGCCGTCGCCATCAGTGACGGCACGCCAGCGGGCACGGTGGTGCTCACCGTGCTGGACGCCGAGGGCTACTTCTGGAATTACGCGCAGAAGTGCCCGGACTTCACCTGCGGCGCCCGTGACCTCGCCGCGGAATTCGGCGGGCAGACCGGCATTCCCGCCGGCAACTTCATCATTTCCGCCACGCACTCCCACGCATCTCCCGACCTCATCGGCGGCTGGGGGTTCGTGCCGGGCTGGTACATGCGCCAGGTGAGTGACGCGATCCGCGAGGCCGTCACCGGCGCGCTCACCAGCCTGCAGCCGGCCACGCTGGAAATCGGCGAGGAAATCGCGCGCGCCCAGAACCGGGAACGGCGTGACACCTACCGCTCGGCGGAGGAACAGCAACTGACCTGGCTGCGCGCCACCGCCACGGGCAACGTGTCCGGCACCGGCGACAGCTTCCGCACCCGGATGAAGGACAACGGCAAGGAGAAGGACAAGGGCGGCAAAAAGAAGGATCCGCCCCCGGCGCCGGGCCAGGTCATTGCCGTGCTGGGCGCCTACGCCGCCCACCCCACCACCAAGGGCACCAACGGCGGCATCGCCCACGCGGACTGGCCGGGACTGTTCGTCCATCGTGTGGAGGAACGTTTTGGCGGCGTCGGGCTGCTGGTCATGACCGGACTCGGCAACATGTCCGCGGCCGGCGGCGTCGAGATGGGAACAGCCCTGGCCGACCTGGTACCGGACGCCGGCACGGCCACGCACCGGGTGGCGGACGGCGCGCGGATTCGCGCCACGCAGTCGGTCTGGAATCACCCGACCACCAATGTCCCGCTGACCGCGCTCGGCCTGCCCGGCTTCTTCGACCGCGAATTCAATCCCGCCCCGGCGGAGGTGCGCACCGGCAAGAGTCCCGACACGGCGCCGTGCCTGTCCGGGTCACCGTTCTCGGTGGAGGTGGCGGTGAAGGCGATCCGCATCGGCAGCGACCTCGCCATCACCACCGGCCCCGGCGAACTGTTCTCCAACCTGACCAACACGATCAAGGAACAGTCCGGCGCCCGGGTGACCATGCCGCTGGCGCAGTCCAACGACGCGCTCGGTTACATGCCGCAGGATTTCGAGATGAACGTCGCCGGACAGCAGGGGCTCGGCTTCGGCGTCAGCGGCGCGCTGTTCGTCAACTACGAGGATTCCTACGCCATCGACCACTGCTTCGGCGACAAGGCACTGGAGGAAAGCATCCGCCTGCTGGACGAACTGAACACCGAATAGGAATGCGCTGCCAGCCGGGCGGTGACCGACGGCGCGTGTCAGGACATTTTTTCGGAGAGGTACGTCTCCAGGCCGACGCGCTGCACCAGGTCGAGCTGGGTTTCCAGCCAGTCGATGTGCTCCTCCTCGCTGCGCAGGATGGCCGAGAGCAGATCCCGGCTGGGGAAGTCGCCGATCGATTCCAGGTAGGGGATCGCTTCCTTCAGGTCCTGCACGGCTTCCAGTTCCAGCTTCAAATCACACTCGAGAATCTCCCTGGGGTCCTCGCCGATCTTCAGCTTGCCGAGATCCTGCAGGTTGGGCAGCCCCTCGAGGAACAGGATGCGCTGCGTGAGTTCATCGGCGTGCTTCATCTCGTCGATGGATTCTTCGTATTCCTTCTCGGCGAGGGATTTCAGTCCCCAGTCCGCCAGCATGCGCGAGTGCAGGAAGTACTGGTTGATGGCGATGAGTTCGTTGCCGAGAACCCGGTTGAGGTATTCGATAGCGCGTGCGTCGCCCTGCATGGACTGCACTCCTTTTACGTCGAGTGATCTTCCATGTTCGAAGGGGAATGGCGCAGCGTCAAGTGAGACGCGGAAATCGTCAGCGCGTCAGCGCGGCAGGTGCAGCCGGACCGGGGCCTGCGCCGGCTGCACGGTGCTCTCCAGCAGCACCTCGCAGGCGCTCTGCAGGCACTGGCCGCACTGCGTGCCGAGACCGGTGCGCGCCTGCACTTCTTCCAGCGAGCAGACACCCTCGTGGGTGAGCTCGCGGATCTTGCGCTCGGAGATGCGTTTACACACACAGACAATCATGGCGGTATGTTCTGCTGATCTTCCGGAAAACTTATTGCAAATGAGAATTATTGTCAATCGCATTCAGGACGGATCTGCAAATTGAACCATCCGGACGACCAGCACCGTTGTGCTGCAAGAATCCGCCCGGCCCCTGCGTTCGGGTTGCGGCCCGGGCCACGCCAGGCGCCCGGCCGGTGATAGTTCGCCATACTTGCGGTGGTTCGCCTGATACCGGTGGGTGCGTGACCACGGCCAGAATCCGCCATCGCGTCGTCCTCGCAACGCTGCTCAGCGCAGGCGCGCCACCGGGCGCGCACGCGCACAATTTCGGCCAGAGTTACGTCCTGCCCATCCCGCTGGAGATTTACGGCTGGGCGGCCGGTACGGTGCTGGCCATCTCCTTTCTGGCCGCGGCCTGGTTCCTGCGGGCACGCCAACCGGGCACGCCGCCGGAACGTGCCTGGTCCGCCGCCGGGCCGGTGTCCCGCGCTTTGCTGCACCTGTTCCGCGCACTGGCCCTGCTGCTGCTTGCGCTCACGATCAGCGCCGGGCTGCTCGGCCACCCCAACCGCAACAACAATCTCAGCATGCCGTTGTTCTGGATGGTGTTCGTGCTCGGCTTCGCGTATTTCAGCGCGCTGGTGGGCGGGTTGTACGAGGCAGCCAACCCGTGGCGCACGCTCGCCGCCGTACCCGGTCGCCTGTTCCGTCCGTTCCGCGACGGCCTGTTCAGGTATCCCGAGAGGACGCTGGCCTACTGGCCCGCGGTCTTTCTGTACCTTGTGTTCATCTGGGTGGAGCTGTTCGGCCACAGCCGGCCGGTCACGCTGGCGCAATGGCTGCTCGGCTACACCGCCGTGAACCTCGCGGGAAGTTTCCTGTTCGGCATCAAGGCGTGGTTCCGCTATGCCGAGTTCTTCGCCGTGTTCCTGCGCATCGTCAGCCGCATGGCGCCGCTGGCGATCGAGAGGGAAGCCGGCGGCTGGCGCTGGAAACTCCGCTGGCAGTTCAGCGGGCTGCTCGGCCATGCACCGGCCCACAATTCGCTGACCTTCTTCATCGTCTGCATGCTGGCGACCACCGCCTATGACGGCTTCCACGAGACCGTGCCGTGGCTGCGCTTCTTCTGGTCCACGCTGATCCCGTGGTGGGATCCCGGCGTCGGTCTGCGCGCACTGTGGCTCTATCGCGACTGGATGGATTACTACCTGTGGCTGGGCCTGCCGCTGGCGTGCGGTTTCTACTTCGGTCTCTACGTGCTCGCGGTCTGGCTGGGCCGCGCGCTGGCCCGCTCCGTCCAGCCGCTGCGCGAACTGTTACGCGGCTTCGCCTACTCGCTGGTGCCGATCGCGCTCGTCTACCACGCATCGCACTACTACACGTTCATCCAGACCGACGCGATCCGTGTGTTGCCGTTGCTCTCGGACCCGTTCAACCAGGGCTGGGACCTGTTCGGCACGCGCGAATCATTCCGGTACACGATCATTCCCAGCATGGACGTGACCTGGCACACGCAGGTGGTGCTGATCATCGTCGGGCACCTCGTCAGCGTGATCCTCGCGCACCGCGAGGCGCTGCGCATTTATGGCAACGCGCGCCAGGCGACGCTCAGCCAGCTGCCCATGCTGGTACTGATGGTGACTTACACCATCGCCGGTCTGTGGATCCTGGCGCTGCCGATCCAGACACCGCGTTTCCTGTGAACGCTCAGCGGTAGCGTCCGGCGTCGAGCTGGAAGCGGTTCCACTCTGCCAGCGGGATGTCGGCGCGCGAGAAACGCGTGCCCGGCGCCGCCGGGTCGCGCGTCACGCAGCGCAGCAGCTGCGGGCCCGGCCCGGCGTGCCGCACCGTCAGGCTGAGACCGGACCCGGTATCGTGCAGGACCGACACGAACTGTCCGTTGCCCCACGGCGAAACCTGCATGCCCCGGTCGCGCCAGAACAGGTACAGGTCCACCTGGTCAGGCAGGGCCCAGGCATCGCCCGGCGGCAGTTCCCGGCAACGGGCGTCGGCCTTCTCCCAGGTCACCTCGCCGTCGGGCTGCCACGGGAACGGGTCGGTGAACACCAGGCCGCTGGGCCGGTGCAGGTGGGCGACCTCGCCGAACCCGGTGGCGACGCGAAACCACGGCGTACCGCCGTCGAGAATCCGGAACGTGGCCGGATTGCGGAACCGCGTCTCATCGCGCAGGCGTTCCTCGAACTTCTGCGTCTGCAGTTCCCGCTTCCTTTCCGTGCGCGTCTCGCGCCACTCCTCCAGGCCGTCGAGAATCAGCTCGCCGCTGAGCATGAAACCGCCGTGTATCGGGATCGGAAACAGGAACACCAGCGCCAGGATCCAGGCCATGGCCAGGGGTGGTCCCGTCCAGCGGAAGCGTTGGCGCAGCAGGCGATACGCGATGAACGTGATGCTGCCTGTCACCAGCACGACGAACAGGAAGAAGAGGATCAGGAGCCACATACCGGCGTACGCTAGCGCTGCAGTTCAGCGGCCGGCGCGGGACGGTCGTAACGATACCCCGCGCCATGCACGGTGACGATGATGCGCGGCTGCGCGGGATCGGTCTCGATCAGCTTGCGCAGCCGCGAAACGTGCTGGTCCACGGTGCGGCTGCTGGCGACGAAACCGCGTCCCCAGCACTGGTCGAGCAACTGGTCCCGGCTGACCACCTCGCCGCAGCGCCGGTGCAGCAACTGCAGGATGCGCAGGTCACGCGGCCCGAGTTCGATCACCTGTCCGCCGCGCTCGGCCCGCAGCTCCGCCGGCAGGATGCGCAGGTCTCCCATCACGAAGGGCTGCTCCTGCATGCGCGCTGCCTGTGGCGGCAGCGACCGGCGCATCACCGCGCGGATGCGGGCAATGACTTCCCGGGTGCCGAACGGTTTCTGGATGTAGTCGTCGGCGCCGAGTTCCAGCCCGAGCACGCGATCGATCTCCTCCGAACGCGCGCTGATGAACAGCACCGGCAGGGTTTCATCCTCCCTGCGGATCTCGCGGCAGACCGCGTAGCCGTCCATGCCCGGCATCATGATGTCCAGCAAAACCAGCTGCGGCCGGTCACGCCGCATCAGGCGCAGCGCCTCCACGCCATCCGCAGCCGCGATCGTCTCGTACCCCTCGCCCTCCAGCAGGTCGACCAGCCCCTGGCGGATGTTGCGGTCGTCATCGGCGACGAGGATCTTCATGCCGCACCGCCCGCCAGTGGCGCGTGTACCGTCAGCAGGAAGCAGGCGCCGGCCGGCGCAGTCTCCAGCCGCAGGTCGCCGCCGTGCAGGCGCGCCAGCTCGCGCGAGACGGACAGCCCGATGCCGGTGCCCGCGGCGGCGCCGGAGAGGCGGTTGTCGACGCGGAAGAAGGGCTCGAACACCTGCTCCTCGCGTCCGGCCGGGATGCCGGGCCCACGATCGCGCACGCGGATCTCCAGCTGGTCGCCCGCACGTCGCACCGCCACGCCGAGATAAGCGCCACCAGTCGCGTACTTCTCCACGTTGCCGACCAGGTTGTTGAGAATCTGCCCGATCGCGTCGCCGTCGAGCGCCGCCTGCTCCGGCGGAGGCAGTTCCAGCGTGACCTCGATCCCGGCCTGCTCCAGCGCGGGCCGGAACGATGCGATCACCGCCCGCACGACGTCGCCGATGTCGGTGGGCCGCGTCGTGATCTGCAGCGTGCTGCGCTCGGAGCGGGCGAAACTCAGCACGTTGCTGATCAGGCGTGACAGCCGTTCGGCCTCGGACTGGATCACGGCGAGATAGCGGCGTGGTTTCCCGTCCTCTTCCGGCAACTCGCGCTCCAGCAGTTCGCTGTACATGCGCAGGTTGGTCAGCGGTGTCTTCAGTTCGTGCGAAACCTGGTTGACGAAGCTGACCCGCTGGCCGGCGATCTGCATCTCGCGCCGCTGGGCGCGGTAGAGGTATCCGGCCAGCGCGATCATCAGCAGCGTCGCCAGGCTGACCGCGGCGATCACCCAGAGCGGCGTGACCGCTTCCGGCCGCCCGAACGCATCCACGTACTCCAGCCGCCAGGACGCCAGCGGCGCCTGCAGCGGCCGCACCGCGCTGGCGGGCGCCGCCGGGTCCGTTTCGTCCACGCCCCACTGGTACAGCACCTCGCCCTTCTCGTTGCGGATGCGCAGCAGTGCGCCCGGTGGCGCGTCCGACGATATGGCACCGATGGCATCGGCGGCGAGACGCGCCGGTTCCAGCTCGA
Organism: Pseudomonadales bacterium; assembly: GCA_041682035.1. Classification (GTDB taxonomy): domain Bacteria; phylum Pseudomonadota; class Gammaproteobacteria; order Pseudomonadales; family JBFGWM01; genus JBFJWR01. The sequence goes on from JBFKKR010000066.1 coordinate 13,854, forward strand.
CACCCAGCACGCTGCCGTCCTCGCGCCGCAGCCAGCGGATGAGGTTCATCTCCTCGCCCCAGTACCAGGTGTACCAGCCCCGGTCGGGCAGGCGCCCCTCCGCGGCGGCCGGATAGAGAATGCCGTGGTCACGCCAGAGGTCCTCGGTGCGCACGAGGAAGCGGGCCTCCTGCCCGGTATGCGGCCGGTCCCGCGGCGGGAACAGGCGTTCTCCCTGCTCGCCCATGCGCAGGGCCTGGCGCACGCGGGGGGCACCGCGCACCAGCTCCCGCAACGCTTCGGTTGTCAGTGGTACCTGCTCCAGCTTCCCGTCCAGCGCCCGCGCGTTGCCTTCCAGCCATGCCAGCAGGTCCCGCTCCACCTCCTGCAAAGTCTGCTGGCGCAGTTCGCCGAGCCGGTGCGCCAGTACCATGCGGCTGTCGGCATTCATGCGCACGGCGCTGGCGACGAACAGCGCGGCCGGGATGACGATCACGAGCAGCAGTGCGATGGCGACGCCCGGCTTCACGCGCACCCCCCGACAGCGATCCGCCCCGCGTGAATGCCACGCGGGGCGGTCGTGCGTGGTCCGTCAGTAGGCCTGCTGGGTCTCGGTCGCATGCTGTTTGCTGCGCAGGGACTTGCGCTGGCGGTTCCAGTCACCGCGATCCTCCAGCCGCTTCGCGTCCTCGTCCATCTCGCCGGCATAGGCTTCCAGTTCCGGTGCCGCGTAGGCGTCGGCGCTCTCCCGCAGGATATCAGCATTCTGGCGCAGCACCTCCTGGGCCTGTTCCACCTTGCCCTCGTCCCGCAGGCGCACCGCTTCCTTGCTTTTCACGTTGACCACCTGCTCCACCGCGTCCTTCATCACGGCCTTGTTGGTCTGCGAGCGTACCGCCTCGGGCCGGGCGGAAAAGGCCACCTGGACCCGCTCGCTCAGGTGGTCACGCTGCTGCGTCTGCAGGTTCAGGTAGGAAGCATCCACCGAGGCCAGGTCACGCACCTCGCCGGCGCTGCCGGGCGGCACTTCGACCTCCAGCATGATGTACTTCTCACGGCCGCCGTAGATCTGGTTGAGGTCGATGCGCACCGAGTTGCCGGCGATCTCGGCCTCCCGTCCCAGCACCCGGACCGGACGCACGCCCCCGTGGCAGTGGATGTGGATCTCCACGTCACGACCGACCACCGACATCACGTCGCCGAATTCCAGGTCGAAGATGCCCGCCAGCTGCGACGGGTGTTCGACGAAGGCATGGTTGCCGTCGCTCATGCCGGCGAGCCGGCTCATCAGGTCCTCGTTGTATCCCAGGCCGAGACCGATGGTGGTGACGCTGATCCCTTCCTTGGCCAGCGAACGGCCCAGGCCGCCCAGCGCATGCGGTGAACTCGGGCCGACGTTCGCAAGCCCGTCGGACAGCAGGATGACGCGGTTGACACGATTGCCGGAGAGATAGGTGCGCAGTTCCTGCGCGCCGCGGCTGACACCGGCGAACAGTGCCGTGGAGCCGCCGGCCTGCAGGGCGCGGATGGCCTGGCTGATGCGATGGCGGTCGGCGACCGGCGTCGCGGGCACCAGCACCTGCACCCCGCCGTTATACGCCACCACGGACACGACGTCGCGCGCATCCAGACGCTCGATCGCCATGATGGCGGCCTCGCGGGCATGCGCGATCTTCTGGCCGTTCATGGAGCCGGACTTGTCGAGGACGATGGCAATGTTCACCGGCGCCCGTTCGCGCTCCGGCGCGAACTCGAAGCCGGTCAGGCCGATCTTCAGGAAGGCCCGGCCGGCCGCCCCCTCCAGCATGACCGGCGTGCCCAGCGCAGCTTCCAGCCGGGCCTCTTCCTTTGCGCCGTAGAAGGCGGACACGCTGACCACCGGCAACAGCGTCAGCAGCAGCGTGCACGTGGATCGGATGATGTTCATGGGTTTGCTCCGCATCGAATGAAGGTGACCTCATTCTGCGACGCGCGCACTCCCGCGTGGTCTCGGGGATTCGACCAAGTTGTAACAGATTTGTGACGGCCTGCCGACTCGCGGAACTACTCGAAGGTGTAGCCGATGCTGAAGTTGTACTGCGTATCCAGCTTTTTCACGCCTTCCGGGGGCAGGGCGTCGTACTGGTGCAGCAGACCGAAGCCGATGTCCACGCCACCCGGTCCGGCGAGCGGATGGCGGATGCCGAACTCGCTCTCGATCCGGTAGTCGGTGCCGGGCGCGGCGATGGTCGGCAGGTAGGTCAGCTTGTGGCCGATCCTGGTCCGGTTCAGTAAGCGGATCCAGTAGTCGTGTCCCAGCGCAACAATGAACTCACCGTCGTTCTCGCCATTCCGCGGTGCCTCGAAGCGGTAGCCGACACCGGACCGCACCTTCCACTCGTGATCCTTCTCGCGGATCAGGAAACGACCCACGCCACCGGTCAGGGTCGCGCGCAGGTCGATCCCCTCGAACCGGTCGCGCTCGAAACCGGTCTCGCCGAACGCGAAATACGGCCCGGAAAAATCGCGCTCGAGGCCGGCGGTGCCGATCACTTCCGCCTCGGTCTGCTTGCCCTGGTCGGTGGCCGAGCGGCCCCGCAGCCCCAGCGTCAGGCGGTCGAAATCCGTTTCACGCTTGGTTTCCAGCTTGCCATGCATGCTGTGCTTGTTCGTGTTTCCGTCCGAACCGGAAAAGCCCGCGGCGATCGCACCGCTCCAGAGGTCGGACGGTTCGCGGTGGCGCGCCTTCAGTTCCGCGACCTCCTTGTCGTGCGCCACCTGCACGGCGCGCTCCTCCGGCGAGGGCTGCCCGGGCTGCCAGACGCTGGCCAGGTTGGACGCGAGCACCGGCACATCACCGACCAGTTCGGTACGCACGGACTGGCGGCCGGTTTCCGGATTGTGCCGCAACTGGCCGACGAGACGGCTGCCATCGGGCAGTTGCGCGACCACAGGCTGCCCGGTCGCCAGTCCCACCACGCTCTGGCGGTCGATGGAGAGTTCCCCGGCGAATTTCGTCCGGAACACCACCACCGCGCCGTCCATGCGGACCAGTTCGCCCGACAGGCGGCTGCCATCCGCGAGTTCGAGCGTATCGGCGTGCAGGGGCGCGGCGAGCAACAGGAAGAGCCACGCCCACGCACGCGCGGTCGGCGCCGGCGTGGTTTCGCGAAGGGCCCGTTGGCTTCTGGTCAAGGGGTCACCCTGATCTTGCTGCACAAAGGGCGGGATTTTAACCAACTGAACAGCGCACTGCGAACCGGGCCTGCCCACATCCCGCATCTGGCGGCACGGATTGCGCTACGCTCAGCCCGGAACCCGTGAAGTGGGAGAAGGTTCATGCAATCAGCCATCGTGATCGGCGCCGGCAGCGCCATCGGAAACGCCTGGGCCGCCCGGCTTGCGCAGCGCGGATGGCGGGTCTGGGCCGTCTCCCGCGCCGGCGCGTCCCACCCGCACGCGAACGTGGTCCCGCTACGCTGCGATCACGGCGACGCGGACATCGCGCGCATCGTGGAACGACTGCAGAGCGAGAACTGCCAACCGGAGCGGATCGGGATCTTTCTCGGCATGCTGCACGCGGACCAGGTCCGGCCGGAAAAGCGCATCGAAGACCTGGATCGCGCGGCCATGGCGCAGATCATCGGCGTCAACAGCATCCTGCCGGTGCTGTGGCTGAAACACCTGCTGCCGCTGATCGCGCTGGGCCAGGACTGCCGCATCGCCGTACTGAGCGCACGCGTGGGCAGCATCGGCGACAACCGGCTCGGTGGCTGGTACAGCTACCGCGCCTCCAAGGCCGCACTGAACATGCTGCTGCAGTGTGCGGCGGTGGAGTTCTCGCGGCGCGCGAAACAGGTGAAGCTGGTTTC
>JBFKKR010000067.1:0-17202 GCA_041682035.1 Pseudomonadales bacterium
GCTGATCCTGCTGCTGGTGGCGATGAGCCTGCTCGCCACGCCGGAAGGCACCAACGTGGTCTCGATCCTGCTGTTCCAGACCCTGCCGCTGCTGATCTTCACGCCGGGCATGATCGCCGGCAATCCGCGCACCCACGTCTGGCTCTGCTTCGTCTCGCTGCTGTACTTCACCCAGGGCGTGCTGACCGTGACCCGGCCCGGCTACCTGCTGTGGGGCGGCGGGGAGATCGCACTGGCCATCAGCCTGTTCACCGATGCCTTCCTGTACGTGCGCTGGTCGACGGATCTGCGCAGGCTATCAAAGGAATAGCCTGCTTCTGTTGAAGCAGGCACGGGAGGGGATCAGAATGGCAACGTGGCCCTCTGGCCATTCCATGGATAATCATTAATTGAGGAGTGTGTAATGGACCTGAAAGGTTCTAAAACCGCCGAGAACCTGGCCGCGGCATTCGCCGGCGAGAGCCAGGCCAACCGCCGCTACCTGTACTTCGCCGCCAAGGCAGACGTCGAGGGCGAGCCGGAAGCAGCCAATCTGTTCCGCAACACGGCGGAAGGCGAGACCGGCCACGCCCACGGTCACCTGGAATACCTGGAAGCCGTCGGTGACCCCGCCACCGGCCAGCCCATCGGTGGCACCGAGGCCAACCTGCGTTCGGCCGTGCACGGCGAAACCCACGAGTACACCGACATGTACCCGGGCATGGCGAAAACCGCCCGCGAGGAAGGTTTCGACGAGATCGCCGACTGGTTCGAGACGCTGGCCAAGGCCGAGCGCAGCCACGCCGGCAAGTTCCAGAAGGCGCTGGAGGCACTTTCCGCCTGACCGGAACCCGGGCGGCCCGGACGCGGGCCGCCCCCTTTTCCCCCGCAATGGAGGGATCTGCACCCGCGGGTCGGCACTGACGGAAGCACGGTTCGAGGAGATCATCCCGGTGGCTGAGAAGAAAATCCGCGAGGGCAGCCTGGAGGCGCCCACGCGACATCCGGTCAAGTGGAAGGAAGCCGAATTCTGGAACGAGGACGCCTTCAACCAGGAAGCGGAACGCGTCTTCGACATCTGTCACGGCTGCCGCCGCTGCGTCAGCCTCTGTAACGCCTTCCCACGCCTGTTCGACCTGGTCGACGAATCCGACACCATGGAGATCGACGGTGTCGACAAGGCCGACTACGGCAAGGTCGTCGACGACTGCTACCTGTGCGACCTCTGCTTCCAGACCAAGTGTCCCTACGTACCGCCGCACGAGTGGGCGCTGGATTTCCCGAAACTGATGCTGCGCGGCAAGGCCATCCAGCGAAAAAAAGAAGGATCGTCGCTCGGCGACGTCATCTTCTCGTCGCCGGACCGGATGGGCGCGCTCGCCACGCTGCCGGTGGTCAACCCGATCGCCAACGCGGTGAACGATTCGCCACCGCTGCGCGCCATGCTGGAGAACACGCTCGGCGTGCATCACAAGGCGCGCCTGCCGAAGTACACGCAGGATCACCTCCGCAACCGGCTGCACCCGACCAAGCACCAGCCGGCCGCCGTCGAACCGCAACCGGCCGGCCCCACCACCGGCAAGGTCGCGCTCTACGCCACCTGCTACGGCACGTACAACAAGCCGGAGATGGGCGAGGACCTCGTGAAGGTCTACGAGCACAACGGCATCCCGGTGAAGCTGGTGATGAAGGAAGTCTGCTGCGGCATGCCCAAGCTGGAACTGGGCGACCTGGACGCCATGGAACGGCAGAAGAACATCAACATCCCGATCCTGCTGGAGGCGGTGCGCGACGGCTGGGACATCGTCGCGCCGATCCCGTCCTGCGTGCTGATGTTCCGCACCGAGCTGCCCCTGCTGTTCCCGGACGACGAAGAGGTGAAAGAAGTCGCGGCGCACATCTTCGATCCGTTCGAATACCTGGCGCACCGCCACAAGGCCGGCCTGCTGAATACCGAATTTTCCGGCAGGCTGGGCAAGGTGGCCTACCAGGTCGCCTGTCACCAGCGCGTGCAGAATGTCGGGCCGAAGACGAAGGAAATCCTCTCGCTGATCCCGGACACCGAGATCAAGGCGATCGAGCGCTGTTCCGGGCACGACGGCAGCTACGCCGTACGCAAGGAAACGCACGAGATCAGCATGAAGATCGTGCGGCCGGTCGTGCGCCAGGTCACCGACTTCGAACCCGACGAGTACACCAGCGACTGCCCGCTGGCCGGGTCCCACATCGCCCACGCCAAGGGCGACGACTACGAACCACCCCACCCGATGACGCTGCTGCGTCGCGCCTACGGCATCTGAGGAGGCCGCCGATGGAAAACAGAATCGAGGCCCGGGAACTGCTGTCCCTGGAAGAATACGAGGCACAGCGCGGCGACATCCGCGCGAAGGCCATCGCCATCAAGAAGGACCGCAAGGTGGCGATCGGCGAGCACGTCACACTGCTGTTCGAGAACCGCGAGACGATTTTCTACCAGGTGATGGAGATGCTGCGGATCGAGAAGACCACCTCCGAGGAAGGCATCGCGGAGGAACTCTCCGCCTACAACCCGCTGATCCCGGACGGCAGCAATTTCAAGGCCACGATGCTGATCGAGTACGAGGACCCGGTCGAGCGGGACGTGCAGCTGAAATACCTCAAGGGCATCGAACACAAGGTCTACCTCAAGATCGGCGACTTCGTGCCGGTCTTCGCCGTTGCCGACGAAGACATGGACCGCTCCGATGAGGAGAAGACCTCCGCCGTGCATTTCCTGCGCTTCGAACTGGACGGCAACCGGGTCAGCGCGTTCCTGAACGGTGAACCGGCGCGCTTCGGCTGCGAGCATCCGAATTACGGGTACGATTCCGGAGAGCTGGATACCGCGACGCGGCAGTCCCTGTCTGCAGACCTGGCGCGCCATTGAGGCACCGGCCTGTCGGTCAGACTTCAGTCTGACATGCCACGTACATCCCCATCAGGCTGAAGCCTGACCTACAGCAGGGTGGCTGCCGTCCCTCAACTCCCGAGCAGGTACCGCCAGGACTGCTGGTCGATGTGGTAGCCGAATTTCTCGAATACGCCGGATTCCAGCGTGCGCTGGAAATCGTCGTCGTATTTCGTGTTGAAGGCCGCGTTGATCTGCTCGCGGCGCGCCTTCTCCAGCGCGTGCAGCACCTCGTAAGCCGGCTCGGTGGTGAAGCCGCCACTGCGCAATGGTCCGTCGATGAACGCGCCTTCCAGTTCCTCGTCCTCGCAGGGCGGGGAGGTGACCGGCACGCGCGGCAGCGCATCGACGATGCGCGCGCCGTCGCGGTTCGGGGCAACGGACGTGTCCAGCAGCTCGCCGATGTTGTTGGCATGCTGGTCCCGGGTGGTGAGGTGCGCCCCGGCGAGGAAGAGGGTCTCGATGTACTTCAGGATCGAGGTGTGGTCGTAGAAGTAGTCGTGCACGAAACGGTCGTAGGCGAACTGAACCGCCTGCCGGTCCTTCTCGCTGCGCCCGAGCGCACGGCCGGAGGGCGAGATTCTCTCGTACTCCGCCTGGCGATCGAACCCGAGAATCTCCGATGACAGCGCGTTGCGCCGTGCGTAGGGCGAGACGATCGTGCAGGGCACGCGGAAACCCAGTTGCCCGAAGCCGGCCCGTCCCGGCGCGGACATTTCCACCTTCTTGATCGGGTCGAACCGTTCACGATCGTCCCGCGCAACCGGTGGGGCCTGGATGTGGTCGAAGAAACCGCCCCACTCGTCGTAGTTGATGAACAGCGCCGTTCGTTCCCACAGCGGAGACTCCACCACCGCCTTGACGATGTTGTGGGCGAACGCCTGCCCGGCGCGGATGTCGCTGTAGGGGTGCTCGTCGGTGCGCAGGCCGGTGGTGAAACCCGGGTCGACGAAGGTCACGTTGGGCAGGCGCCCGTTGGTGACATCCTCGAAGAAGTGCTCGAGGTGGTGCGTGCCCTTGACCAGGCGCGGCCCCCAGAGCCCGGTGGCCGGCAGGTCGACGAAATAGTACCCCCAGGGAATCCCGGCGTCCTCCAGCAGGTCCCAGATGGTGGCCCAGGAGAACCCGGTGTTGTGTTCCGGGTAATTGACCACCGGCAGGCCGTTGTCGATGATCCCGCCGGACTGCGCCGAGTGCATGTACTCGCGATTGGGAAACGTCGAGGCCATCAGCGAGCAGTAGTAGTTGTCGCAGAGCGTGAAGTTGTTCGCCAGCTTGGCGTAGAACTCGACGTCCTGCGGCAGGTAGTAACCGATGGCGAACGGATCGTTGCGCCCGGTCAGGAACCCGTGGTCGATCTGCCCGCGCCCGCTTTCCCAGCCATGCGCGGGGTCGGTGTGGTGGCAGCCGCGGAAGTCAGGCTTCTCGTAATCGAGGTCTTCGGTCTCCGGTCCACCGAGATGGTGCGTGGCCACCCGCGCCGAACCGCCCGTCTCCGGGTGGTCGGCGTACGTCGTGCGGTTGGAGTCGGCGGTGCGCCAGCCGTAGTAGTGGTCGAAGGAACGGTTTTCCATCATCAGCACGATGACGTGATCGACCGGGCCGCCGGTCAGGCTGCGCAGGTCGGTACCGAACGGTGCGGCCGCGGCCTTCGCGGCGCCGGCGATGAACGGCGCCATCCCCGTCCCGGCGACGCCGCCCGCCAGCGCCGCCCGCTGCATGAATGTCCGCCGGCTGATGCCGGGACCCAGTTCTTTCTGATCGCCCATTGCCCGCTCCCCCTTGCCGGAACCCATGTTCCAGTATGGCTAACTGGTCATTGATTGCACGACCCAGGGGACGAAATCCTGAAAAATCACGAAGCCGGGCGAGGGCTGGCGGTCAAAAAAAAGGCCGGGCAACAGCGTGCCCGGCCTCTCTCGCGGTCTCCCGGATCAGGCGGCCTTGTCTTCCTCCCCGTCCGACAGGAACTCTGCCAGTTCGTCGGCGCCACCGATGTGGACACCGTTGATGAAGACCTGTGGTGCGGTTGCCCGGCCGGTCATGGCGCGGATGGTCGCGTAGCTCACACCGTTCTGCCCGGTCACGATCTCTTCATACGCCATGCCGTGCTCGTTCAGCAGCGCTTTGGCGCGCGCGCAGTGCGGGCAGCCCGGCTTGGTGATGATGCTCACGTCCGCAGGCTGTTCGGCGTTCGGCACCAGGTATTTCAGCATCGTGTCGGCGTCGGAAACCTCGAACGGGTCGCCGGGCTGGTCCGGCTCGATGAACATCTTCTCGATGACGCCATCACGCACCAGCATCGAGTAGCGCCAGGAGCGCCTGCCAAACCCGAGGTCCTGCTTGTCCACCAGCATGCCCATGCCATCGGCGAACTGGCCGTTGCCGTCCGGCAGGCAGGTGATGCCGTCACAGTGCTGATCGGCGGCCCACGCGTTCATCACGAAGGCATCGTTCACCGACAGGCAGACGATCTCGTCCACGCCGGCGGCACGGAAGGCCGGGGCAAGTTCCTGGTAACGCGGCAGGTGCGTCGAGGAGCAGGTCGGCGTGAATGCGCCGGGGAGCGAGAACACCACCACGGTGCGGCCCTTGAACAGTTCCTCGCTGCCCACGTCCACCCACTCGTCGTTCTGGCGCGTCCGGAAGGTGACGGAGGGCACGCGCTGCCCTTCCCTGTTTTCAAGTTTCATGTCGTTATCTCCATGGCTGGGTTGAAAAATCCGGCAGCCGGGGCCGCCTCACGGGTCACATAGTGCGGGAACGGGATTGATATATCCAATAGATTGATTTTTGTTTTTTGATTGCTAGTATCTATCTATATAGAGGGGTCAAAGGGATTTTTCTGAACCGGTGGCAGATGGCCCGGCCAGGAAGAAGTCACCCGGACACCTTGTCATGAGCTGGCGGGGAGGGCGGCATGAACCTGAGAGACCTGGAGTACCTGGTGGCGGTGGACGAGCACCGCCACTTCCGCAAGGCGGCGGAGGAGTGCAATGTCAGCCAGCCGACGCTGAGCGCGCAGATCAAGAAGCTCGAGGAGACCCTCGGCGTACAACTCATCGAGCGCACCCAGCGCAAGGTGATGCTGACGCCGGTCGGACGCGAGGTCGTCGCACAGGCCCGCAACGTGCTCGGCGAGGTGCAGCACCTGGCCGAGATTCCACGCCAGTATCTCGACCCGATGTCCGGGCCGCTGCACATCGGCATCTTCCCGACCCTGGCGCCCTACCTGCTGCCGCACATCATCCGGCCGCTGAAAGAGAAGTACCCGGCGCTGGAGTTGCGTCTGACCGAGGCGATGACGCTGCCGTTGCTGCAGCACCTGCATGACGGCAAGTGCGACGTGCTCATCCTCGCCCTGCCGATCCCGGCCGAGCACGCGCACACCAGCCTGGAAGCCATCTCGCTGTTCCGCGAACCGTTCTACCTTGCCGTTCCGGAAAAACACCCGCTGTCGAAGCGGAAGGGACTGAAGCTGCGGGATATCGTCGGCGAACGCCTGTCACTGCTCGAGGACGGCCACTGCCTGCGCGACCAGGCGCTGGACGTGTGCAAGACCGCCGGTTCGATGGAGAACGCCGACCTGCGCGCGACCAGCCTGGAAACGCTGCGCTACATGGTGCAGGCCGGGGAAACCATCACGCTGATGCCGGAACTGGCCTGCCAGGATCGCGAGGTGGCCGGCCGCGGCATCCGCTACCTGCCGTTCGAGCAGCCGGGGCCGGAACGCGAGATCGGGCTGGTGTTCCGCAACTCGTCCCAGCGCAAGGAGTGTTTCCGCAACCTAGCGGCGCTGATCCGGGAGCATTTCCGGGGGTGATCCAGTGGCGGGGCTGCGTTTGTCAGGCTTCAGCCTGGCCACCCCCTAGAAATGCAGCTTCACCAGCGCCTGCACCACCTGCTCGTCAGTGTCGAGGCCCGGGATGCCCTCCAGCCCGAACTTGTCGTCCCAGTGGCTGTACTCGATCCCTGCGTACAGCCGTTTCGGCGTGCCGAACAGGTCACCGACGTCCAGCTTCAGCTGCGGCACGAAAAGCGTGTTGCTGTGCAGGCGGCCCTCGTTGTCGATCCAGTCTATGAAACCGTCCAGCAGCCATTGCGTGCGACCGATGGAGAAGGGGAACGCCCACGCGCTGGTGACCATGACCGTGTGACCGGAGACGTGCCGGTCATTGCGGTGGAACACGCCGAGGGTGAAGTAGTTCGAGCCCGGCACCGCCAGGTCGAAACTGATGCCGGTGTTGTAGGCCTCCACCGGACCCTCGCCCTTGTGCCACTCGAAGGCGAGCAGCACATCGGAAACCGGGCCGAACGCGAACGACTTGCCGCTGGTCTTGCCGAGCGACAGCCGTGGTTTGAGTTCCCCATAGGTGTCGGCCGTGTCGTCCTCGAACTCGATGGTGTCGATGAACAGGAAGAGGTCGCCCCAGCTGTGGCCGCTGGCGTGCTCCAGCGTGAACACCCAGGCGTCGTCCTCGGTCACGGCATAACCCTGCCCGTACAGGACGGAGACGCTGTTGTCCTGCCAGAGCAGGTCCGCCCGCGCCAGGCCCGACACGAACAGGCAGGCGATGAACAGGTGAAACCGACAACGGATCAATGAACTGCGCATGAGACACCCCTGGTTTGCACGGGAGCCCGGGAAGCCCCGGCCCTCCATGAAAAAGTAGCAGTGCTCAGTGAATCGCGGTCGGGGGAACCCGAAGCCGAAGCGGCCGATGCATGCCGGTTCCAGCCGGCTCGGCCGGACCGGGGGTGCTCAGGATTTCGGCCGGCCGGCGCCGAGCCGCGTGATCAGCGCCGAGGTGTCCCAGCGCCCGCCACCCGCCGCCTGCACCTCGCCGTAAAACCGGTCCACCAGTTCGGTGACCGGCAACTGCGCACCGTTGCGCGTGGCCTCTTCCAGCACCATCCCGAGATCCTTGCGCATCCAGTCGATGGCGAAGCCGAAGTCGAACTGTCGTTCGTGCATGGTCCGGTGACGGTTCTCCAGCTGCCAGCTCTGCGCGGCGCCGCCGGCGATCACCTGCATGACCGCACCGACATCGAGTCCGGCCTGTTCCGCGAAATGGATGCCCTCGCTCAGCCCCTGCAACAGGCCCGCGGCACAGATCTGGTTGACCATCTTGGTGAGCTGTCCGCAGCCGGCCGGGCCGAGGTGCCGGATCATCCGCGTGTACGGCGCAACGGCATTCCTGACCCGCTCGAAGGGTTCCGGCTCGCCACCGCACATGATGCTCAGCGCACCGTTCTCGGCCCCGGCCTGGCCGCCGGATACCGGCGCATCGACGAAACCGCAGCCGCGTTCGCCGCAGGCCTGCGCCAGTTCGCGCGCGAGACCGGCGGACGCCGTGGTGTGATCGACCAGCACGGCGCCGCGGTCCATGCCGGCCAGCGCGCCCTGCGCACCCAGCACGACGGCGCGCACGTCGTCGTCGTTGCCGACGCAGGTCATCACGAATTCGCATCCGGCCGCGGCCAGTGCAGGCGATTCAGCGCGCCGGCCACCGTGCTGCGCCACCCACGCCTCCGCGCGCGCGGTGGTCCGGTTGTAGACGGTGACGTCGTGACCCGCACGCGCCAGGTGCCCCGCCATGGGAAAACCCATCACGCCCAGGCCGATAAAGGCGACGCGCATGCTCATGAACGGCGCCAGGGCGGCTCGGTCTTGCCGAGGAAGGCGGCGATGCCCGCCTTCGCCTCCTCGCGCTCCCAGGTGTCGGCGAGGAATTCCGGCGTCCGTTGCCGGCTGGTCTCGGCATCATGCGTGGCGACGAAGCGGATCAGTTCCTTGCAGGCGGCCACCGCCCCGGGCGCGCACTGCAGGAATGCCTCGGCGTGGCGCTGCACGGCCGCGTCGAGTTCCGTCTCCGGAACCACCTCCGCGACCAGCCCGATGCGGCGGGCTTCCGTGCCGTCGAAGCGACTGCCATTCAGCATCCAGCGCCGCGCGGCCGGCTCACCGATGCGTCGCACCACGTAAGGGGAGATCGTCGCCGGGATCAGTCCCAGCCGCACCTCCGTCAGCGCGAACCGCGCGCTGTCCACCGCGATTGCGATGTCCGCGCAGGACACCAGCCCCACGCCGCCGCCGAACGCCGCTCCGTTCACGCGCGCGATGACCGGGCAGGCGATGTCGTTCAGGTCCGCCAGCATGCCGGCCAGTTCACCGCTTTCGCGGATGCGCTGTTCCCGCTCCTGGGCGGCGATCTCCTTCATCCAGGCCAGGTCGCCGCCGGCGCAGAAGCTGCGGCCGGTGCCGGTCAGCACCAGCACCCGCGTGCCGCTATCCGCCCGGACTTCGTCCAGCGCCCGGCGCAGTTCCCGGATCATCTCCAGGTTCAGGACGTTGTGTACGTCGGGCCGGTCCAGGCGCAGGGTGGTTACGCCGGTCTCCGCGCGGTCCAGCGCCAGGGTTGCATAGGTCATGGTTCAGCCCTGCGCCGTGCCGGTCATACCGTGCAGGATCAGGTCGCCGAAATGGTCCGCGATCTGCGTCGCGGTGGCGCCGCCCGGTCGGTACCACTCCAGTGTCCAGCTCATGCCGCCGAACAGGAACAGCCGCGCGATGCTGAGATCGACCTCCTTGCGGATGTCGCCGGACTGGCGTGCCGCCTTGAACAGCGACTTCCAGTACTCCTCGTAGCACCGCCGCTCGATCTTGGCTTGCTCCTGGATTTCGGCCGGCGCCTGCGAGAAGACGCGGATGTTGGTGGCGGTGAAATCGCCGTACTCCAGCGAGCGGCGCAGGTGCGTGCGGATGGCCTCGCGCAGGCGCCCGAGCGGGGTCTGGTCCGCGCCCTCCTCCACCGCCTTGCGCACGTTGATCAGCAGCTGCTGGATGCCGAAGTCCAGCACCTCGGCGAGGATCTCGTCCTTGGAGGAAAAGTGGTAGTAGATGCTGCCGGCCTTCAGCCCGCACTCGGCAGCGATGCCGCGCAGCGTGGTGGCCTCGTAGCCCCTGAAGCGGAACAGGTGCGCCGCGGCCTGCAGGATGCGCAGGTGGGTGCCGGACTCGGTGCTTTCCTCGACGGACTCCGCCATCTCCTGCCCTGACCCTCCAGCATCCGGAAATTCCCTGAGAATTAAAGGGCTTGCGGTCAAAGCCCCCTAACGCTCGTTAGAATAAGTGGCGCGTACAGGGGCGTCAATCGGCGCGTCGTGGCGGCTTTCACCATTTGGCCTCGAAACAGGCATGTCTTTGGACTGTAACCGTGGTAGGTTAGCGCCCAATTTTCGACCTGCAGCAACACATGTCGTCTGCCCAGCCTTCTTCAATGCCGGTGCCAGGGGCGAGCTTCCGTCTCCTGCTGGCCGCGGCCGCCTTCCTGGCGCTCATGGCGAGCAGCCTGTACCGGGCCGCGCAGAGCGTGCCGGCCACCGAGGCGATCGCGGAAGCCCCGGCAGGTATGTCAGCGCCCACGGCATCGCCCACACCGCTCTACGTGCGTGATTTCGTGCCGGAGACGCCCGCGCGCTACGTGCACAGCGCCAGCGCGGTCGACCTCGGTGACGGGCGGCTGCTGGCATTCTGGTACGCCGGCGAGGAAGAGGGCACGCGGGACACGAAGATCTACGGTGCGCGCTTCGATCCGCTGCGCAACGAGTGGGGCCCCCTGGAAATCCTGCTGACGCGGCCGCAACTGGCGCAGGGACTGGGCCGCAAGGTCAAGAAGCTGGGCAACCCGGTGATGACGATGCTGCCCGACGGCCGCCTCGCGTTGCTGGTGGTATCGACCGCCGCCTTCGGCTGGGCCGCCAGCAATATCAACATCCTGCTCTCCTCCGACGAGGGGAAGAGCTGGGACAGCTACCGCCAGTTGCAGCTCTCGCCCTGGTTCAACCTGAGCACGCTGGTGCGCGGGGTACCGCGCCACTACGCGAACGGCGACCTGATGGTGCCGGTGTACCACGAGTTCATGGGCAAGTTCGGCGAGATCCTGCGGCTCGATGCGCGGCAGGAGGTCGTCAGCAAGAAACGCCTCACGTGGGGACGCGACACGCTGCAGCCGACCGTGGCCGCGCCGCTCGACGCGGACGGCGCGGTGGCGTTCCTGCGCAGCGCGCGACGCGACGTGCACCGGGTCACCATGGTGCACCGGGATCCACAGACCGGGACGTGGGGCGACCCGGTGGTGACCCAGCTGCCGAACCCGAACACCGGGCTGGATGCACTGCGTATGGCCGATGGCGGCATCCTGCTCGCGTTCAATGATCACCCGGTGGACCGCACCCACCTCACGCTGGCGCGCTCGGATGACAACGGCGCCAGCTGGAAGCGCCTGTGGGTGGTCGAGGTCGGCGGACCGAAGTCGCGGGACGTCTCGTACCCGGCGCTGCTGCATGCCGGCGATGGCACCTACCACCTCTTCTACTCCTGGCGGACCAGCGAGATCCGCCACGTGATGTTCAACCAGGCCTGGCTGGACGCGCGGCAATGAGCACGGTTTCGCACGGGATCGGCCTGCTCGGCGCAGCGCTCCTGCTGGCGCACCTCGCCGCGTCTTTCACCCTGCCCATGCGCCGCTCGCGGCGCTTCAACGTGGCCTGGCTGGCCGGTTGCATGCTGCTGACGCTGATCCCGTTCGGCGAGGTCAGCGCCGCAGGACAGGTCTGGAGTTCGGTCGGCTACCTGTCGATTCCGACCCTGGCATTGCTGCTGCACCGCACCGTGCGCATCACGCGCGGCATCACGGTGTTGTCGCGGGCGCGGCTGATCCAGTTGCACGCCGGCATCGCCGCCTTCTCGCTCTGGTTCTTCCCGCTGGCGGGCGGCATCGGCTTCTACGATCCCTGGTCGCTGGGCCTGCAACCGGTCTCGCTGCTGGCCGTGCTCACCGTGCTCGGCCTCGCGGGGCTGCGGGCGGGGTTGTACTGGCATGTCGGCGTGCTGGCGGTCGCCGTGCTGGCCTGGCAGGTTCGCCTGTTCGAGAGCGCGAACCTGTGGACCTACCTGTGCGATCCGTTCCTCGGTTTCGCCGCCGTGTTCTACAGTCTCTTCGCGCTGACCCGGTTCGCGCTGGCGCGCCGCCGGGTGCGGACCGCCACCCGCGAAGTGCCGCCCGAGCCGGTCGTGGACAGCAGCCCGTGAACCGGTTCGAGGCCGCCGTCTATATCATCGTGCTGGCGGTGACGCTGGCGGGCGCGTGGATTGCCGCCAGCGATCCGGAGTTCTTCCGCCACCAGCTGGTGGTGGAGGACGGTCCACTGGAATGGTCCACGGTCGTCGGGCTGCTGATCCTGTGCGGGCTGTGTTTCCGCCGCGTGGCCGTGCTGCGCACGGAGAAACCGCGCCTGTTCCTCGGCATGACGGCGCTGTATGGCGTCATCTTCCTGTTCGGCGCCGGCGAGGAGATTTCCTGGGGGCAGCGCATTTTTGATGTCGAAAGCAGTGCGTTCTTCCAGCAGCACAACGCGCAGGGTGAGACCAACCTGCACAACCTGGTGGTCGGCGATACCAAGCTGAACAAGCTGATCTTCGCGAAGGGCATGGCGCTGGTGTTCCTGATCTACCTGTTCGTGATGACGCCTCTCTACATCCGCAAACCGGCATTCCGGGACCTGGTGGACCGGTTTGCCATTCCCATCCCGGAATGGCGCCAGGTGGCGGCGATCGTCATCCTGCTGGTGATCACGCAGGGACTCACCGACTCCTCCAAGAAAGGCGAGATGCTGGAGTTCGGCGCGCCGTTCCTGGTGCTGTTGATCTTCCTGTATCCACGCAACCGTTCGTTGTTCCTGCGACGCGCCGGCGACGGCAAGGTGACTGAAGGCTCGCATCCGACGCCGGCGGCCTGATCGCGAAAGTCCTGCAGGCGATCATTTTTCGTACTACACTGGAAACGTACCCAGCCAATATGTCCGCGAGGACAGGGACGGCACAGACGATGCGCCTCCGGCCCAGCCAATCCGCCTGCACGGCGGCACTCATTGCCCTGCTCTACTGTGACGCCCTCGCGGCCGGTAATGCCTCCCCGGCGACGGCTGACCCGGCCCAGGCCCTGCAGGAAACCGAAACCCCGTTGCCGGAGGAACTGCAGAATCTGCCGCCCACCGCCGCCGGTCAGGAGGGGCACCCCGACATCCCGCTCCACTTCGTGCCGCCGAACGTGCAGGCGCTGCAGGAACTTGGCCGGCCCGGTGAGCAGGGGACGCAGTCACCGGCGGAGAATATGCTGCCGTTCCGCTTCTGAACCCTTCGCGAACCGGTCCGCCTTCCACTACCCTTAGATTGCGATGGCGCAGGCGATGGAGACGCCCGGTCCGTGGAAGCTTTTTTCGGAAACTTCGTCCTGCTGTTCGCCGTCATCGATCCGATCGGCACCGTGCCGGTGTTCATCGCGGTCACGCGCCTGCACCCGGAAGAAACCAAGGAACACATTGCCACCCGCGCGGTGCTCGTCGCCGGCGGTATCCTGATCGGTTTCATGTTCGCCGGCCAGATCGTGCTGGACGCCATCGATGTCCCGCTGACCGCGTTCGAGGTTGCGGGCGGCATCGTGCTGTTCCTGTTTGCACTCACCATGATCTTCGGCGACAGCAAGCCCGAGGAAGAACTGAAGGCGCTGACGTGCCACAAGGAAACCGCGGTGTTTCCGCTGGCGGTGCCGTCGATCGCGTCCCCGGGCGCCATGATGGCCGTCGTGGTGCTGACCGATAACCACCGCTTCGTCTTCACCGAGCAGATGCTGACGCTGGCCGCCATGCTCGTGGTGCTGCTGATCACCTGGGTGCTGCTGGTGCTGGCGCGGCACATCTACCGGCTCCTCGGCGAGTCCGGCGCCAGTATCGTCAGCCGGGTGATGGGCATGATCCTGGCGTCCGTCGCGACCACCAGCGTCCTCGACGGCATACAGCATCACTTCAACCTGGCGGCCGGCTGAAAATCACTCCTGGCCGGTCGACGCCGGCCTTGCCGGCTGTGCCCGCGCTGCTTCCGCCGCCACCCGCGCCTGTTCCGCCTTGTACGTCTGCAGGGCATCCCAGCTGACCCAGGCGAGGATGCCGATGATCGCGAGCGGGATCAGCCAGTCATCCACGGGGTTGGGCAGGGTGCCGCGTTGGGTGCGGTGCGGTCGGACCCGATCGTATGACATTTCCCTACAGCGGGCAGACACAGGAGAAGGATTCCGGGTTCTCCGGATCTCCGCTCAGTGGTGAATAGTTCGCCTCCACCGTTTCCGGCGACTGGCCGCTGCCGGGATCGGGGTAGCCGTCTTCCGTCATGAATGCCTGCTGGTTCTCCACACGCTTCGGCTCGTCGCCATCCTCCATGCCCATGTAGCCGGTTTCGCCCTGGCCGAGATCCACGGAGCCACCCCCGGTTCCGGAACCGGAATCCTGCGTTGTCGTAGTACCACCGTCTCCCGATCCCGGATCATCAGCGCTGCGCATCTTCACGTGACCCGCGCGGGTATAGACATAGACACCGGGTGGCGCGCCTTCGAGCGCTTCGCCCCCGAAGAGCTGCTCCATGTTGACCGGCACCGTGTCCGGGCGCGGCGCCGGATTGTTGCTCATGAAAACCGGGGGCCGCTGAAATGGCACCGGTGGCAGGTTGGGGTTGGCCACATAATTGGACTGGCCTGCCTCCAGCACGAACGTGCCGGCCGCCGATTTCTGTTCGATCGCGCCCTCGATCACCTGCGTGTACAGGCCGTCCGGCCGCCGTGCATTCCCGTCGTCCTGCAGCGCCTGCAGGTTTTCCGCGCTCGCGGGACGCTCGGTGATGCAGTCGCCCGCGCAGAAATGATCGTAGATGGTGCCACGAATGCCGGTGGTCGCCACCGGGGTCTCCATGCGGTAGTTGCCGCGCGCCTTCAGGCCGATGGTCCCGGTCATGGCACGCACGCCGCCCTTGAGCAGCTTGAAGGCGGCCTCGCTGGTCGATTCGGCAGATGCGTTGAACCGGTGCGCGGCGACGAGGAACCCGGAGGACTCCTGCAGCGTGATCCGTTCACCGTCGCGGAACACCAGCAAGGCGTGGCTACCCGCATCGGTCTCCAACTGGTCACGGACGTAGAGCGGGCCGCCGAGCTGGATGCTGCGCGTCGTTCCCTCCTTGTCGACCGCGCGCAACCGGCCGCGCAACAGACCCACGCGACCGACCACCGGCGCTCCACGCGCATCCTCGGCGGTCACGACCTGTCCGCCCTTGCGTGCCTGTTCCTCGGCACAGTCATCGCGGCACAGGCGCGCATCGAAGTTCGCACCGTGCACTTCGACCACCGCCTTCGCCGCGTGCACCAGCATGCCACCCGGCCGCCGCTCGGCGATCTTCCCGCTCGCGGCGCGGATGCCGCCCCGCTCCAGCCGCAGGTCCGCCGCTTCCCTGCCCTGCTCGGTGCGGTACTTGTCGATACTCAGGCCGGTGTTCGGCCGGATGGTCAGCTTGGCCTCGTCGATCATGCGGATCACGGCAAAACTCTGCGGGCCCGCTTCGACAAAATCCTTCTCGTAGATTTCCGAGCCCTTGCTGAGGACCCGGGGCGTGGCCACACCCAGCTGGGCCGCCACGGCGCCGCGGGAAAACTCGGTGGTGCCCACCACCCGCTGCGCGGCGGACGCGGCCGCACCGAACAGGCAGCACAGCACCAGCAGCGGCGCGATGAGACTTCCCTGGAACTGGTTCATCAGCTGTCTCCCGCCGCCTCAGTATCGCGCCAGCAGGAACAGGTGCATCACCCATTCGCCGGCATCCGTCTCACCGGTGTTGCTGAACGCATTGGCGACGTCCAGCCGCAGGGAAAACTGCTGGCTGCGCCACAGTCCACCGAAGCCCGCACTGCTGAGGTGCTTCTGGCCGGAACCACCGGCCGCGATGTCATCCGCACTGACATACCCGGCATCCACGAACGTGAACAGGCGGGTGTCGTTGAGGAATGCCAGGCCACCCGGGGCCTGCACCTTCTTCAGAAACTTCGCGGCCGTCTCGGGCGGCGCCATCAGGTCGAGTCGCGCCATGATGCCGGAGTCGCCGGTCGCCTCGCGTTCCTCGTAACCGCGCACGCTGCGGATTCCACCCACGCCGAACTGCTCCGGCGGGACCAGCGGTTCTTCCGAGTACTGCCAGTCCACGTCCAGCGCGGTGGCCCACTGGCTCCTGAAGCTGTAGTTCCAGTTGAACGTGCCACGCCAGTTCTTCCAGTTGTTCTCCGCCCGGGCGCGGTTGGCAGCGTAGGCGCTGTCGGAATTGTCCCCGCCCCCGCTCAGGCTGTAGGTGTACTGCAGACCGATATCGAACTGGTTATTGGCGGAAGTGTGCACCAGTTCGTAACGGACACTGGCCGGCCGCGTGCGCACGTCGGTGCCCAGTTGCGCGCCGCTGAACTGGATATCGTTGTTGAAGGCGCGATCCTCGATGCCAAAGGTCAGGCTGTGGTCATAGACCGTGGGCAGCCAGTCGGGCGGATCGTGACGCGCGAGGCTGAACCGCGGCAGGTGGTGCTGCAGGTGGGCGCCGGATATCTCACCGGCGCCGCTGACGTCGAACAATCCCTGGATGGTCCCGGAATTGACCGAGGAATCGGCCCAGAACAGGGTCAGATGACTGCGGTAATCGTAGAACGGGTAGGAGTAGCTCAGGCCGTACTGCGTTACCGCGTCGTGATCGGACGGGGCCGTGGTGTAGCTCACGTTGAGCGTGTCATCGTGCCCGGTCAGGTTGCCGTGCTGCGCGCCCAGCGTGAGCCGGGTATGCCCGGTCTCGTCGTTGCCGTTGTTCTGCAACAGCGCGAAGGCCACCCACGGCTTCTGGTCCTCCACCTTCAGGGTCGCGTCCACGGTCTTGCCGCGGTCGCCCTCGCGGAATGTCAGCCGGATGTTCTTGGCCGGGTGCCGGCTGGCCACGTTGGCCGCGCTGGAGAGTTCCAGGACATTCGGCTCCGTCCCGGTCTGCAGGCCGGGCACAGAGCGCCGGATGTTCTCCTCGGAGAACCACTTGTTGCCGGCCACTTCCGCCCGGCCGATACGATATCGCAGCACGTCGAAGCGAACCACGCCATCCTCGAGTTCCTGCGCCGGCAGCACGATGCGCACGAAAGACCAGCCCTCCTCGCGGATCGCCCGCTCCAGGTTCTTCGCCACCTGCTGCACTTCCTGCAGGGTGAGGTCCCGGCCCTCGTACGGCGCGAAGACCTCGTCCACGCGCGACTGGTCCACCGGCACCGGTGCATTCAGCGCAAATCCGTTGACGCGGAAGCGGACGAAGCGGTCTTCGCCGGCATCATCGGCATGGACCGTTGCCCCGCCAAGGAGCAGCGTCAAAGCGATGAAACGCAGGGCACGCCTGCTTA
>JBFKKR010000068.1:0-17185 GCA_041682035.1 Pseudomonadales bacterium
AAGAACATCCACGAGACACGCGAGTGGATCCTGCGCAACGCGCCGGTGCCGATCGGCACGGTACCGATCTACCAGGCGCTGGAGAAGGTCGGCGGCGTGCCGGAGGAGCTGACCTGGGAGCTGTACCGTGACACGCTCATTGAGCAGGCAGAGCAGGGTGTGGACTACTTCACCATCCACGCCGGCGTGCTGCTGCGCTACGTGCCGCTGACCGCCAGCCGCGTGACCGGCATCGTCTCGCGCGGCGGATCCATCATGGCCAAGTGGTGCCTGGCGCATCACCAGGAGAATTTCCTCTACACGCGGTTCGCCGAGATCTGCGAGATCATGCAGGCCTACGACGTGTCGTTCTCGCTCGGTGACGGCCTGCGGCCGGGCTGCATCGCGGATGCGAACGACGCGGCCCAGTTCGCCGAACTGGAGACACTCGGCGAACTGACCCAGGTGGCCTGGCGGCACGACGTGCAGACGATGATCGAGGGGCCGGGTCACGTACCGATGCAGCGCATCCGGGAGAACGTCACGCGGCAGCTGGAGGTCTGCAGCGAGGCGCCGTTCTACACCCTCGGCCCGCTGACGACGGACATCGCGCCGGGTCACGATCACATCACCTCGGCCATCGGCGCGGCCATGATCGGCTGGTTCGGTACCGCCATGCTCTGCTACGTCACGCCCAAGGAGCATCTCGGGCTGCCGGACCGCGACGACGTCAAGCAGGGGCTGATCGCCTACCGGATCGCCGCGCACGCGGCCGATCTCGCCAAGGGACATCCGGCCGCCCAGTTGCGCGACAATGCGCTCTCGCGCGCCCGTTTCGAGTTCCGCTGGGAGGACCAGTTCAACCTCGGGCTCGACCCCGACACCGCGCGCGCCTTCCACGACGAGACGCTCCCCAAGGACTCCGCCAAGGTGGCGCATTTTTGTTCAATGTGCGGGCCGAAGTTCTGTTCCATGCAGATCACGCAGGAACTGCGTGACTACGCGCGGAAGCAGGGCGTGGAACAGATCCCGCTGGCGGTCGACAACGGCCTGCAGGAGAAGTCGACCGAATTCCGCGCCAAGGGGGCAAAGCTTTACCAGGAAGTCTGAACGCCGCCGGTTGTCCATGCCGGTCAACGGGCGCTGGTGGGCGGGGGAACGTTCGCCAACTATACTGGCCTGAACGGTCGGGGCGGGGCGGTTTGAAATTGCACCGCGCCCGGAACACTGGAACAGGAAGCGAACCGCACCGATGCTCGATGTTCTGCCGCGCAGGAAATACGTCCCGGACCTGACCGGGCTCCACGATCATTGCGAGATGAACTATCGTCGCCTGCGCGAGATCCTGCCCGCGTTCGAGGCCGGCCAGCATTACGTCCTCCGGCTCACGCAGGAAGGCCATGAATCCGAGGTCCGCACCCTGTTCCGGGTCGTCTCCGGTTCCCGCTACACGGCGGAGGTCGACATCGTGCAGCTCTCCCCCATCAGCGACTGGTGCGATTCCCCCACCATGCGGGTGCGCGTCTACCACGACACGCGCATGGTGGAGGTGGTCGGCTACCAGGGTGTTTCGCGGTTCCGTGCTTCCTACTCCTATCCCAATGCGCGGATGTGCCAGCCGGACGAGAAGTCGTCGGTGAACCGGCTGCTCTCGGACTGGCTGCAACTGTGCCTGGAGATCGGTCTGTTGACGGCCACCACCCCGGCAAGCAGTGCCCTGTAGGCGAACCACGTGAGTGACGTGCCCCTGCGAATCGTACAGGTCACGGACCCCCACCTGTTCAAAGAGAAGGATGGGCGCCTGCTCGGCATGAACACGCGCAGGAGCCTGGGCATGGTGCTGGACCTGGTGCGCGAGAAGTCATCGGACTTCGATATCCTGCTGGCGACGGGCGACCTGTCGCAGGACCATTCCGCCGCGAGCTACCGCGCCTTCCTCGACGCGGTCATGAAGCTGCACCCGCCGGAGATGTACTGGTACCCGGGGAACCACGACGACGTGCCGTGTATGCGCAGTGTGCTGGGCGAGAATTCGCCGGTGATGCGGCGGGTCGTGCGCAAGGAACACTGGCAGCTGGTGCTGCTGGACTCCACCATTCCCGGGAAGGTGCCAGGGCACCTCGGTGACGGGGAGCTGCAGGCGCTGGACGCGGCGCTCGCCGAAGCCCCTGACCTGCACAGCCTGGTCTGCTTCCATCACCAGCCGGTGCCGGTCGGCTGCAAGTGGCTGGATACGCAGCAGGTCCGGGACGCGGACGCCCTGTTCGAGGTGATCGACCGCCACGATAACGTGCGCGGCATCCTGTGGGGTCACGTACACCAGCATTTCGACCGTGAACGCAACGGCGTGCGGCTGCTGGCGACGCCCTCCACCTGCGTGCAGTTCACGCCGGGGAGCGAGGACTTCGCCGTCGACAGCGAGGCGCCCGGGTACCGCTGGCTGCGCCTGCTGGCGGACGGTTCCATCGAAACCGGTGTGGAACGTGTGCCGCCGTTCGACTTCGAGATCGATTACTCGGTGAAGGGCTACTGACCTTCCGCGGTGAAACCGGTCCTTTTCTACCTGCACGGGTTCAACAGCTCGCCCGCCTCCTGGAAGGCGCAGGCGGTGGCGCGGTACATCGCGCAGCGGGACCTGCCGATCGACTACCGCGTACCGCGCCTGCCTTTTGTGCCCGACCAGGTCAACGAAATGCTGGCGCAAGAAATGACCGCCCTGCGGGACCGGCGCGTGGTCCTGATGGGCAGTTCCATGGGCGGCTTCTATGCATCCTGCATGGCGGAACGGTTCGACCTGCAGGCGGTGCTGATCAATCCGGCCGTGCATCCGCACGAGTTGCTGCGTGCCTACCTGGGTGAGAACCGCAATTACCACGATGACGAGGTCAACGTGCTGGAGGAGTGCCACATCGAACAGCTGCGCGCGATGGAACGTCCGTTGCAGCGTCCGTCCCGGTTCTGGGTGCTGGTGCAGGCAGGGGACGAGACGCTGGATTTCCGGCTTGCGACCGAACGCTATCGGGCCGCGCGGCTCAGCATCGAGCCCGGCGGCTCGCACGGATTCGATCATTTCGAGCGTCACGTGCCGGCCCTGCTGGCCTGGTTGCGACTGCCGGTGACAGCCGCTGCCGGGGGGAACACCTGACCGGCGGGCTGGTCACATGCCTGGGGTCGCCGGATAATAGGCCATGCCGAAAGGACAGCCCAGGCAGGAAAAAATGGTCACGGACGCTTACACCGCGGAATCCATCGAGGTTCTCAGCGGTCTCGACCCGGTGCGCAAGCGTCCGGGCATGTACACCGACACCTCGCGCCCCAATCACCTGGCGCAGGAGGTCATCGACAACAGCGTCGACGAGGCGCTGGCCGGTTACGCGCGGCAGATCGACGTCACCCTCTACAAGGACGGCAGCATGCTCGTCAGCGACGACGGTCGCGGCATGCCGGTGGACGTCCACCCGGAACAGAAGGTGCCCGGCGTCGAACTGATCCTCACCCGCCTGCACGCGGGCGGCAAGTTCTCCAATCGCAATTACCAGTTTTCCGGCGGCTTGCACGGCGTGGGTGTGTCCGTGGTGAACGCGCTGTCGAAGGAACTGGAGGTGCGCATCAAGCGTGACGGCACCGAGTACCGCATGGAGTTCGCCGGCGGCGACAAGAAAACTGACCTCGCCGAGATCGGCACGGTCGGCAAGCGCAACACCGGCACGTCACTCTGGTTCCGGCCCGACCCGAAATACTTCGATTCGGCCAACTTCTCCGTACCGCGCCTGCGGCACCTGCTGCGCGCCAAGGCGGTACTGTGTTCCGGGCTGACCGTGAATTTCACCGAGGAGGCCTCCGGCCAGACCGAGACCTGGCAGTACGAGGACGGGCTCGCCGATTACCTGCAGGGGTCCTATACCGGACAGGAAACCATCCCGGCGGCGCCGTTCACCGGCAGCCTCGCCGCGGCCCACGAGGCGGTGGACTGGGCCGTGCTGTGGCTGCCCGAAGGCGGCGAACTGGTGACCGAGAGCTACGTGAACCTGGTGCCGACGCCGCAGGGCGGCACGCACGTCAACGGCTTTCGCAGCGGCATGCTCGAGGCGATGCGTGAATTCTGCGAACTGCGCAGCCTGCTGCCGCGCGGCGTGAAGCTGGCGCCGGACGACATCTGGGAGAACTGCGCCTACGTCCTGTCGGCGCGGCTGGAAGATCCGCAGTTCTCCGGGCAGACCAAGGAACGACTGTCGTCGCGCGAGAGTGCGGCTTTCGTCTCGGGCGTGGTGAAGGATGCGTTCAGTCTCTGGCTGAACGAGCACACGGCCGACGCCGAACGGCTGGCCGAACTGGCGATCAGCCACGCGCAGCGTCGCCTGCGCGCCGGCAAGAAGGTCGCGCGCAAGCAGGTCACCAGCGGCCCGGCCCTGCCGGGCAAGCTGGCGGACTGCTCCTCGCAGGACGTCACGCGCACGGAGCTGTTCCTGGTCGAGGGCGACTCCGCCGGTGGCTCGGCGAAGCAGGCGCGCGACCGCGAATTCCAGGCGGTGATGCCGCTGCGCGGCAAGATCCTCAACACCTGGGAGGTCGATGCCACGGAAATCCTCGGTTCGCAGGAGGTGCACGACATTTCCGTGGCGGTCGGCGTGGAGCCCGGCGCGGTCTCGCTGGAGAAACTGCGCTACGGCAAGGTCTGCATCCTTGCTGACGCGGACAGCGACGGCCTGCACATTGCCACCCTGCTGTGCGCGCTGTTCGTGCGGCATTTTCCCCGGCTGGTGGAAAGCGGGCACATCTTCGTCGCCATGCCGCCGCTCTACCGAATCGATGTCGGCAAGGAAGTCTTCTACGCGCTGGATGACGCTGAAAAGCAGGGCGTGCTGGACCGCATCGCCGCCGAGAAGAAAAAGGGCAAGGTCGGCATCCAGCGCTTCAAGGGCCTTGGCGAAATGAACCCGCTGCAGCTGCGCGAGACCACCATGTCCCCGGACACGCGCCGGCTGGTGCAGCTCACGATGCAGCCGGGCGACGGCACGCAGAAGAAGCTCGACATGCTGCTCGCGCGCAAGCGCGCCGCCGACCGCAAGAAGTGGCTGGAGAAATACGGCAACCTCGCGGACGTGTAGGTCAGATTTCAGTCTGACCCACAAAAACCAAACCCCCGCCCAAGAACTACCGGAATCGAACCATGGAAGAATCCGTAATCAACGAAGGCTTCGAGCAGCAGCCGCTGAGCGAGTACAGCGAGAAAGCCTACCTGGACTACTCAATGTACGTGATTCTCGACCGTGCGCTGCCCAATATCGGCGACGGCCTGAAACCGGTGCAACGACGCATCGTCTACGCCATGTCCGAACTGGGGCTGAAGGCCGGGGCGAAATTCAAGAAGTCGGCGCGTACCGTCGGTGACGTGCTCGGCAAGTTTCATCCGCACGGGGACTCTGCCTGCTACGAGGCGATGGTGCTGATGGCGCAGCCGTTCTCCTATCGCTACCCGTTCATCGACGGGCAGGGCAACTGGGGCTCGGCGGACAATCCGAAATCGTTCGCGCAGATGCGTTACACCGAGGCGCGGCTGGCGCCGTACGCGGAACTGCTCCTGAGCGAACTGGGGCAGGGGACCGCGGACTGGGTGCCGAACTTCGACGGCACGCTGGAGGAACCCGCCGTGCTGCCGGCGCGCGTGCCCAACGTGCTGCTCAACGGCGGCACCGGCATCGCCGTCGGCATGGCGATGGACATCCCGCCGCACAACCTGCGCGAGGTGGTCGGCGCCTGTGTGCACCTGCTGGAGAATCCGCGCGCCACGCTGGCGGACCTGGTGACCTTCGTGCCGGGCCCGGACTTCCCGACCGAGGCCGAGATCATCACGCCGCCGCAGGACCTGGTCGAGATGTACCAGACCGGCCGTGGCAGCGTGCGCATGCGCGCGGTGTACAGCATGGAGCAGGGCGACATCATCGTCACGGCGCTGCCGTACCAGGCTTCCGGCGAACGCGTCATCGAGCAGATCGCAGCCCAGGTACAGGCGAAGAAACTGCCGATGGTCGCTGACCTGCGCGACGAATCCGATCACGAGAACCCGACCCGCATCGTCATCGTGCCACGGTCCAGCCGGGTCGACGTCGAGGGCCTGATGGCGCACCTGTTCGCGACCACGGAGCTGGAGAAGACCTACCGCGTCAACATGAACGTGATCGGCCTCGACGGCCGGCCGCGCGTGCACAGTCTCCTTGGCATGCTGCAGGAGTGGCTGACCTGCCGTACCGAGACGGTCCGCCGGCGCCTGCAGTACCGGCTCGACAAGGTGATCGACCGGCTGCACATCCTCGACGGCCTGCTGGTTGCGTTCCTCAACATCGACGAGGTGATCGCCATCATCCGCAACGAGGATCATCCCAAGCCGGTGCTGATGAAGCGTTTCTCGCTGTCCGACGTGCAGGCCGAGGCGATCCTGGAGCTCAAACTGCGGCATCTCGCCAAGCTGGAGGAGATGAAGATCCGCGGTGAACAGGCGGAACTGGACGAGGAGCGCAAGCAACTCGAGAAGACGCTGGGTTCGAAGGCGCGCCTGAAAACGCTGATCCGCCGGGAGCTGGAGGCGGACGCGGAGAAGTATGGCGATGCGCGCCGCTCCCCCATCGTGCAGCGGGCCGAGGCGAAGGCGCTCTCGGAAACCGACCTGGTGCCCAGTGAACCGGTCACGGTGGTGCTGTCCGAGAAGGGCTGGGTACGCGCCGCGAAAGGACACGACATCGATCCGCGCGAGCTGAGCTACAAGTCCGGGGACGGGTTCCTCTCTGCAGCGCGGGGTCGCAGCACCCAGAACGCCTCCTTCATCGACACCACCGGGCGCGTGTACACGCTGGCGGCGCACACCCTGCCCTCGGCGCGCGGTCAGGGCGAGCCGCTCACCGGGCGGCTGAGTCCGCCGCAGGGCGCACTGTTCGCGGGGGCCATGATCGGCGCGCCGGAAGACCTCTTCCTGCTCGCCTCGGATGCCGGGTACGGGTTCATCGGCAGGCTGGGTGAGTTTCAGACCCGCAACCGCAACGGCAAGGCGGTGCTGAGCCTGCCGAAAAACGCGCGGGTACTGCTGCCGCACGCGGTGGAGGATGCTGCGGCCAGCGAGATCGCGGCGGTGACCAGTATCGGTAAATTGCTGGTGATCCCAGCGGATACGCTGCCGCAGCTGGCGCGCGGCAAGGGCAACAAGATCGTCGGCATCCCCGGTGCGAAGGCATCGGCACGGGAGGAATTCGTGGTGGCGGTCGCGGTGCTGAGGGAAGGGCAGGAGTTGATCGTGCATTCCGGCAAGCGTTACCTGCGCATGAAGGGCGCCGACCTGGATGCCTACCGCGGCGAGCGTGGACGCCGTGGCAACAAGCTGCCACGCGGATTCCAGAAGGTGGACGCCCTCAGCGTGGAGTGAGCCGTGGAGTGAGCAAAGACGGCGCGGGCGGGTTGCGCAGTTGCGGCCCGGTCAGGCGCGGGCCGTATAGAGCAGGTTCTCGCCCTGCCGCTCCTGCAGGATCTCGTAGCCCGGCGCGAGGCCGGTGACCGGGAACAGCGCCAGGGGCCGTTCCGATTCGCGCGTACGCGCATTGCGTGACTTGCCGAGCCGGGCCTTCTCCAGCACCGTGGGGTGATCGATCGCCGCCGCGCTGACCAGCACCTCGTCGCGCTTCGCGTGCTCGAGCATGCGCGCTGCCATGCGGATCACGGCGCCCTCGCCGCCGTCCAGCTCGGCCAGGTGCACCTCGTCGCTGAGTTCGTCCGGGAGATCGATCTCGCCGGCGTGGACGATGCCGCGAAAGTGCAGGCGCGGACCGCCGTCGCCGGTGCGCTCGTTGCGCATGCGCTGCGACAACTGCATGATCAGGCGTGCGCAGCAGATGGCGCGGAACATCTCCGGTTCGTCATCGCTGCCGCCCGTGAAAAGCAGCAGCACCCGGTTGTGCTCGATCAGGCACAGGCGCGCCTGGTACAGGCTCGCGCAGCGCCGGACCAGTTCGTACCCGCGCCGCAGTTCGCCGTTGATGCGCTCGGCCTCGTAGCGGTCGAGCAGTTCGTGCAGCGCGACCGGCTCCATCACCAGTACGCTGCACAGTTCCGGCTCGGCCGGCGCGCCGAAATGCACGGGCAGGGCGGAGCTCTCCTCGTCCCGCGTGTCACCGCCGGCAACCGTACGCAGGCGCGCGGCGATCTCGCCCAGTTCATCGGTCGCCGCCTGCCCGCTGCCGCCCGGTTTCAGGCCCAGCCCGTCCAGTCGCGCGGCGATCTCGCTGGTGACGGTGCGCAGTTCCCGGCCCAGGCGATGCGCGAAGAACAAGGTGATGCCGAGCAGCAGGAAGCCGGCGCCGGCGAGCAGCATGCGCAGCCGGGCGGTGTACTCCTGCAGGCCGGAGAGGCTCCAGGTGAGCCGCAGGTGTCCGGCCAGCACGTTGTCGTAGGTTACCGGGGCGACCACCACCAGTTCATCCTGTACCCTGCGCCCAACGGGTGCGTTGAGCGCCAGCGCCGGCATGTCCCCGGCGGCGGCGATCAGGCGATGGTCCACGCCGAACAACTGTGCGCTGCGAATGGCGGGATCCTCGACGAGGGAACTCAGCTGCAGGTTCATGGCCAGGACGTCGTTGGCCAGTGCGTGCTGCGCGATGCGCTCGGCGGTCTGCCGCGCCACCGGTTCGGCTGCCTGTTGCAGGAAGCCCGCCAGGTTGCGTTGCGTGTAGAACTCGGCGATGCCGGCGATCGTTACGGTGACGAGCCCGCACAGGACCAGGGCATGAAGGAGAATCCGGCGGTACAGGCGATGCGTTAACATGTTCCGGCCGAATGACGTGGTTGGATCGGGCTATTCTACAACAGGAACTTCCGGCAGCGGTTTCACAGGTCCGCCGGCCCGGGGAGCACGAAGAGGTCGACAGGAAAGGGTTCAATGCGCGAACTGATGCTGATCCGAATCACCGGCCGGGACCGCCCCGGCATCACGTCGGCGCTGTCGGAGATCCTCGCGCGCCACGGCGCCGATGTGCTCGACATCGGCCAGGCGGTGATCCATGACCGTTTGCTGCTCGGCATGCTGGTGGAGCTGGCGGAAGAGGACGAGTCGGCACGGCTGCTCAAGGCGCTGACGTTTCACACCCAGGAAACAGGTCTGGACGTGCACTTCGAGCCGGTCAGCCCGGAGAGTTACCAGCACTGGCAGGCCGGTTCCGGCAAGAACCGCCACATCATCACCCTGCTGACGCGCTGCGTCTCCGGCCGGCAGCTGGCCCGGATCAGCGCGGTCATCAGCGCGCAGGGCCTCAACATCGCCGACATCAGGCGGCTCTCCGGCCGTGTGCCGCTGGAAATGCCGGACGAGCGCAGCCGGGCCTGCGTCGAACTGGTGGTGCGCGGCGAGCCCCTCGATCCCGAGGCCATGCGCGCCGACTTCATGGAGATCGCCAGCGAACTGGACGTGGACATCGCGTTCCAGGAGGACAGCGTGTTCCGCCGTCATCGCCGCCTGGTGGTGTTCGACATGGACTCCACGCTGATCGAGACCGAGGTCATCGACGAACTGGCGCGGGAAGCCGGCGTCGGCGAGGAGGTGGGCCGCGTCACCGAGCAGGCCATGCGCGGCGAACTGGATTTCCGCGAGAGCCTGACCGCGCGGGTGGCGCTGCTGCAGGGGCTCGACGCCGGCGTGCTGGAGAAGGTGGGCGAGCGCCTGCCGCTGACGGAAGGCGCCGAACGGCTGGTGCACACGCTGCGCTCGGTCGGTTACCGGACGGCGATCCTGTCCGGCGGGTTCCGCTGGTTCGGGGAGAAACTGCAACGGCGGCTCGGCATCGACTACGTCTACGCCAACCAGCTGGAAATCAAGGACGGCAAGGTCACCGGGCGGGTGGTCGGTGACATCATCGACGGGCCGCGCAAGGCCGAACTGCTGCGCGAGATCGCTGATCGCGAGGGCATCCGGCTGGAGCAGGTGATCGCGATCGGCGACGGCGCCAATGACCTGCCCATGCTGGCGACGGCCGGACTGGGTATCGCCTTCCGCGCCAAGCCGATCGTGCGCGAAACGGCACGCCAGTCGATTTCCACGCTGGGGCTGGACGGGGTGCTCTACCTGCTCGGGTTCACCGATCTGGATATCGAGGACTGACGCGCGGCAGGCGCCGGCTCAGGACTCCTCACCGGCGAAATTGAAGTCCATCGAATCCATGGGTGCCTGGAAGTAGTAGCCCTGGATGAACTTGACGCCGGCGCTGAACAGCGTCGGGATCATGTTGGCGTTCTCCACCATCGGGACGATGACGGTCTTCTCCAACTCCTGCAGTTTCTTCACCAGCTCCCGCATTTCCTCCTTGCCCTCCGGCTTCTCCATCGCGCGGGTGAAGCTGCCGTCGATCTTGATGAAATCGCTGCCGAAGTGATTGAACAGGTCGAAGCTCGCGTCGCTGCCCTGGAAGTGCTTCAGGCAGATGCGGCACCCGATGTTGCGGATCGCGTTAAGCGTTTCCTTGCCCTTCTTCAGGTAGTTGACCACTTCCATTTCGCGGAACTGGTAGACCAGGCATTCCGGCGGCAGCCTCGATGCCTTCACGGCTTTTGCCACCCAGTCGGCAAAGGTGCCGTCCGTCAGCGATGCGTGGGTGAGGTTGATGAAGAGCGTCGTCTCGTGACCCCTGGCGCGGTGGCCGGCCAGGGTCTTGATGCAGTTCAGTGTCGCCCAGCGGTCGATCTGCGCGCCGAGGCCGGCCTCGGCGGCGATTTCCAGGAACTTGCCGGGGGGCAGTTCGTCGTCGGAGTCCTCCTCCAGCATGCGCATGGTGGCTTCGTAGATCTCCTCGGTTTCGCCCATCAGGGAGATCACCGGCTGGAACATCACCTTGAAGCGCTCGCCCTCCACGGCGCGCTGCAGTTTCTCCACCTGGCTGACACTGCCCCCGGCGCCGGAATCCTTGGCCGGGTCGTACAGGTGTACGCCGTTGCCGCCGCTGGTGTCGCGGACCTTTTCCACCGCCGAGTGTGCCCGGGTGACCGCCTCGTTGGCCGAGGGCGTGAGCTTGTCGATGATGGACACGCCGACCGAAGCCGTGGCCCGCGCGGTCTTGTCCTGCACCTCGAACAGGTTTTCCGCGATGGTCTGCTGGATGTTCCTGCCCAGTTCCACCGCCTTCACGCCATCCTCGCAGGGCACCATGGCCGTGAACACGTCATCGGCAAACCGCGCGATCAGCTTGTCGCTGCCACAGATTTTCTGAAGGATGTCGCCGATCTGCTTGAGGATACGGTCGCCGGCCGCCATGCCCATCTCGGCGCGGGTCTTGTCGAACTGGTCGATCCCCACGTAGAGCAGGGCGAAGTTTTCGCTGCCGGCCTTCGCCTTCTCGACGGCCTTCTCGATTTCACCGTTGAAATAGGGCCGGTTGAACAGGCCGGTGAGCGGGTCCTGGCTGGTGGCCTCCTTGAGGCGCTCCTCGAATTCGGCACTGTCCACCGAGGAGGTGCGGATCAGCACCTGGGTGCAGGCCTCGCCGTCGTAGCGGGCGGGCGACAGGAACATGCGGCCGCTGAACTCGTTGCCTGCCGCGTTTACGCAGCCACAGTCGAATTCCTCTTCCATCGAGCCGCCGGTGCTGACCTTCTTCAGGCGTTCCTTGAGCTTGTCGAGGCTGTCGGGCTTGATCAGGTCGACCAGCGGCGTGCATTCCAGTTCCTCCGGGTCCTCGTACCCGAACATCTCCATGTAGGTCTCGTTCGCATAGATGTGCATGCCGTCGTGCACGTAGGAGATGGCGTCGCGGGAGCTGTGCAGCAGCAGCTGGCAGCGCTTGTCGATCTCCTCCAGCGAGTTCTCCGCGCGGATGCGCCGCTTGCGGTCTGCCAGGCCCGCCAGTTCGCGCTGGATCACCAGCGAGAGGCGTTCGTCCTCGCCGGCCGGCACCACGTCACTGGCGCCGAGCCTGAGCCCGGCGGTGATGGTGTCGGAGTCGGCGGCGGGACTGAGGATGATCATCGGGAACTGCCTGCCGCCCTTGCGGATGGCTTCGATGCAGCCCTGCGCGGTCATGCCGTGCGCTTCGCTCTGCGCCAGCAGCAGGTCCCAGTCCCTGCTTTTCAGGTTGCTTTCAAGGTCTTCACCGGAGGAGATGTGGTGGGCGCGGGTTGCAAGGCCACGATTGCGCAACAGGCTGACCAGTTGTTCCCCCTCGTTCTGGGTTTCGGTCAGCAGGAGCAGATGAACGATATCGTCTTCTTTGCTCATGAATTAGGCGCATTCCAGGCAGGATGGAACCGGTAATGCCGGCCAGGGGAAATCTGACCCGTATGGTAGCTCAAGCGGCGAATTCGTGGATAGCCGCGGTCAAAGTTTCTCCCACAGGTTGTCGAATGCACCGGACAGTCCGTCGTTCGGCTTCTTTTTCTTGTCGTCCTTCTTCTCTTCCTTGGCCAGTTGCAGGCCTTTCTTCTCGTCCTCGATGTTGGCCACCTCGAGTGACCGGTACTCGAAGTGCGCGAAGCTCCCGGTGCTGAACAGGCAGCGTTCGAGGATGGCCTTCTCCAGCTTGCCGCGCCGGTTGATCCAGATCTTGCCGTTTTCCTTGAAAGGCACATTGGGCAAGATCAGCGTGGCTTTCTGTCCGACCGCCTCCATCGGCGGCAACTCCAGCGCGCGCATGTAATCCGCGGCCGGCCGGTCGCGCATGATCATCGCCGCGCCACAGGCCAGCGCGGTGGGCGCGAGAATCTCGACGCCGGTGCGCAGTTCGTTGTCGCGGTGCTGGATCCAGCGCACCACGCCGATGGTCCAGGGCTCGTCGTCGTTTTCCCGGAACGCGATCAGCTGGCCGTCCTGCACGCGGTCGGACGGTTGCGCGCCCCACGAGATGCAGCGCCCGCCCGGGCTGGTGTCCACCAGATGCAGGCTGAACAGCGGCTGGCGGGGCGTCTTGTCGGCCATCGCCTCCCAGGTGTCCGCCTTCTTGGTGCGCACCCGCGGTGGCCCCCGGCGGTTGCTCACACCGAGCAGGTCCTCCAGGCGGCGGATGTCGATGTCTCCGAATCCGCCACCACCAGCGTCGAACGCGCCGCTCCAGGCGTCATCACTGCCGGCAGGCCGGTTGCGCAGGGAGCCTTCCATGAACGGGTTGCCGCCCTGCCCGTGCAGCGTCTTGCCGCCGCTCATCTGCAGGCTGAAGTCGATCATGCCGCCGATGAAGTACTGAACCGCGGTCAGGCCGATGCAGACGCTCAATGGCGAGTTGACGGAGGTGCGGCCGTCACCGCGCTCGAAGAATGCGCCCCAGGAATGCAGCAGGTGATTGATGATGGGCAGCGTGATGCCATCCGGAATCTCCAGCCGGTCGGCGCCCTTGGACAGCGCCCCGCCTTCGGCGAGTTCCTCGGCCCGCAGCCGCAGGCCTTCGACCAGCGCGCTGGTGCAGAGCCCCCGCCAGTACTTGTCCTCGCCCTCGTTGCCCGCCAGCTTGCGGTAGCTGACCAGCCGGTCCTCGGTCAGGTGGAAACTGAAGAGGTCGTCCGTCACCGGCTCGTCGTGGATCTCCGAAAGTGGGGCCCAGATCTCCAGTGCATGGTAGATGGTCTCGAGTTCCCGCGGGCGCAGCTGGTTGGGTTTGCAGCAGCCCAGCAGCAGCAGCCGCTTGTAGCTGGTCTCGATGTTGCCGCGCGCGCTGTGGCGGTTCTCCGGGTCGATACAGTCGGTGCGCAGCAGGCCCCTCGACTCCGCGGTTTCGTAGAGGGAGTGCAGCTTGAGCCAGGCATCCTGCGGTGCGCCGGCATACATCTGGCACGAGCGCAGGGCGGTCACGCCCAGCTCGGAGATGGCCCGGTAGATGGCGGTCGCCAGCATCAGTTCCGGGTGTTCGCCCGCGTCTTCACCGGCGAGCAGGTCGCGGATCACCAGCTGGTAGCCGGCCGCCAGTTGCGTCTGCATGGACTGCACCAGGTTGGCGACGCTGAGCTGGTGCTCGTCGAGAATCACGGCCTGCGTGACGAAATGCTTTTCGAGGGATTTGCCGACGTAATGCAGGCTGGCGCGGATCGATTCGAGGAAAGAGAAGCGCTGCCGTGCGCTGCACTGCAGGTGCACGATCTCACCCAGCGCGTTGAACAACTGGCGCGACGTCTCGCCGATGTTGGCCATGGGCAGCGAGGCCAGCCAGGCGGTGAATTCGTCATCGCTGACGCCGCAGAAGCTCAGTTCGTCCAGATCGGGCTCAGGAAGTTCGAAAAGCTCTTCCATGGTGGGAATTTCGTCCGAATTTCTGACGTTCGATCAGTATACATAGAAAGGCGTGGAAATGCGTATTTCAGCTCATCCAGCGCTTGGAGACATCCCCGGGCACCTCGCGCACCAGCCGCGGCACCAGGTAGCCGGGCAGTTGCCCGCGGATGGCGGCATGCAGCGCCCGCGCCCGGTCCTCGTCCACCGCGAAATGCGCGGCCCCGGCCACCGGGTCGAGCAGGTGCAGGTAGTAGGGCAGGACCCCGGATTCGTAGAGCGCCTCGCTGAGTTCAGCCAGCGTCTGCGTACAGTCGTTGACCCCACGCAGCAGGACCGACTGGTTCAGCAGGCTGACGCCGGCCCCCCGCAGCCGGGCGATCGCGGCGCGCGCGCCGGGGGTCAGCTCGCGGGGGTGGTTGCCGTGGATGACGACGGCGACCGGCAGCGGGGCGTTGGCCAGCAGTTCCAGCAGGCCGTTGTCGACGCGCTCCGGCAGCACCAGCGGCAGGCGCGTGTGAATGCGCAGCCAGCGCAGCCGGGGCAGCCGGTACAGATCCTCGAACAGGCTGGCGAGCGGGCCGTTGCCGGTCAGCAGCGGGTCGCCGCCGCTCAGGATCACCTCGCGCAGTTCGGCATCCGCCTGCAACTCGGCCAGCACCTCGCGCCAGCGGGCCGGCGTGAGCGCACCCTGCTGGTAGGGAAAATGGCGCCGGAAGCAGTACCGGCAGTGCACCGCGCAGGCGCCGGTCAGCACCAGCAGGGCGCGGCCCCGGTACTTGCGGATCAGCCCCGGGGACGCCGAGCCGGTATATTCCTGCAGGGGGTCCACGCTGTAGCCCGGCACCGAGTCCTCCTCGCGCGCGGCGGGCAGCACCTGCCGCAGCAGCGGGTCGGCCGGATTGCCGTGCTCCATCGCCCGCAGCCATTCCGGTGTCACCAGCACCGGGAAATCGCGCGCCGCCTGCCGCGACACGCCGACCGCCTCGGCGTCCAGCCCGAGCGCCGCCAGCAACCGGTCCAGCGAACGTACGGCGGCCCGCATGACGGCCCGCCAGTCGTCTGCATCCACTGTGCCGGATGTTTTGATCAGAGTATGATGCGCGTCTTCACGGACCACGGCCGCCGGGTCGCGGTCCGATTGCGCAGCTGGAGAATCCAGGGGAGATTCCATGGCGAGCTATTCTACCAACGAATTCCGTTCCGGCCTGAAGGTCATGCTGGAAGGGGATCCGTGCACCATCCTCGAGAACGAGTTCGTCAAGCCCGGCAAGGGCCAGGCGTTCAACCGGGTCAGGCTGCGCAACCTGAAGTCGGGCCGCGTCTGGGAGCGTACCTTCAAGTCCGGTGAGTCGATCGAGGCGGCCGACGTCGTCGATGTCGACATGCAGTACCTCTACAACGATGGCAGCTTCTGGCACTTCATGCACCCGGACACCTTCGAACAGGTGGCGGCCGGGGATGCGGCGATCGGCGATTCGGCCCAGTGGCTGAAGGAGCAGGACACCTGCATCGTCACGCTCTGGAACGGCAATCCGCTGGCTGTTTCGCCGCCGAATTTCGTCGAACTGGAGATCGTCGAGACCGATCCCGGCCTGAAGGGGGATACCGCCAGTGGCGGCGCCAAGCCGGCGAAGCTGTCCACCGGCGCGGTGGTGAAGGTGCCCCTGTTCATCAACCAGGGCGAGGTGATCAAGGTCGACACCCGCTCCGGCGCCTACGTCAGCCGGGTCAAGGACACCTGATCCGCACGGGTCCCGTGCCGCCCGGCCTGCCTGTTTTCTCCCGCGCCCTGCTGGAAGAGCGCGCCCGCCTGCTGGCCGGACTGCGGGCGTTTCTCGATGCGCGCGGACTGCTGGAGGCCGATACGCCGCTGCTCTACCCGGCGGCGCCCGCCGAGCCGGGCCTCGACACCTACGCGGTTTCCATGCCCGGCGGCGCCACCTGGTACCTGCAGCCCTCGCCCGAATTCGCCCTCAAGCGGCTGCTGGCGCGGCACCCGGCCGGCCTGTACCAGCTCGGGCACGTGTTCCGGCGCGGGGAGAACGGCCGCATTCACAACGGCGAGTTCACCATGCTGGAGTGGTACCGGCCGGGCCTGACGCTCGCCGGGCTGGAAGCCGAGTGCATCGACCTGCTGCAGACGTTCCTGGGCGCCAGGCCGGTCCAGCGCCACCCGTTGCGTGAACTGTTCCTGGCCCATGCGAACGTGGACCCGGACCGCGCCGACGCGGCGCAGATACGGGAAGTGGCGGCCACCTGCCAGGCTCCGCTCCAGGATGTTGCGGTGCTGGCGGACACGGCGCAGTGTCTCGACCTGCTGTTCGAACACCGGGTACGGCCGGCGCTGGATCCGGGTGCGATCACGGTGATCCACGGTTTCCCGGCCGGCCAGTCCGAACTGGCCGCGACGGAGGCGGACGCCGACGGCGTGCCGCGGGCGCTGCGCTTCGAGATGTTTCACCAGGGCATGGAACTGGTCAATGCGGCGGTCGAACTGCGGGACGGCGCCGAGTACCGGCGCCGGGTCGGGGCGTGTAACGCGCAGCGGCGGGAACGGGGCTTGCCGGAGGTCGCCGTGGACGGGGAACTGGCCGCGGTGCTGGATGAACTGCCCGCCTGCGTGGGCGCGGCGCTGGGCGCCGACCGCTTGCTGATGTGCCGGACCGGCGCCCGTGCGATCGCCGAGGTGATGCCCTTTACGCAGGACCACCTGTAGGCGTCTCGCCGAGCGTGTCGCCAAGGCGGATCGACGCGCCCGCGCGCCACCCGGCGGACCACGCCGCCTGCCCGGGCGGGAACAGCAGGATGACCGTCGAGCCGAGGAAGAAACGGCCGAGCTCGTCCCCGCGCCGCAACCGGATCGGCGCAGGCTGCGCTGCATAGCGCGTCAGCGCCAGGCCGCCGTGCGTCGGCGCAATGCGGCCGGCCCAGACCGTCTCGATGCCGGCGACGATCATCGCGCCGACCATCACCACCGCCATCGGG